>NZ_JAAHBU010000044.1 GCF_010671725.1 Pseudomonas brassicae
CTGGCTTGCCAGCGAATGCATTTTCACTGCCCAAGGAGATTCCCATGAAGTACCTCCCGCTTTTGCTCGCCGTCGCCCTCTCCCCCGCCTTCGCCGCCAGCAGCGACAGCGGCGACGACGCCCCGCTCAGCATCAACGGCTGCGTCATCCAGCCTGAAAGCCAGTGCCCCAACGCCAACCTGCAGAACGCCGACCTGAACAACCAGGACATGCGCAAGATGAACCTGGCCGGTGCCGACCTGCGTGGGGCCAACCTGCGCCATGCCAAGCTGGACCTGGCCAACCTGGAAAAAGCCAAGCTGCAAGGGGCCAACCTCACCCGTGCCAGCCTGCAGCAGACCAACCTGCGCGTGGCCGACCTCAGCGGTGCCAGCCTGATTGCCGTGCAAGCCTGGGGCATGTTCGCCCAGGGCGCCACCTTCAATGATGCCAACCTCAGCGCCGCCTACCTGGAGTTCGCCCGCCTGTCGGGGGCCAAGCTGCACAACACCAACCTGCAGGCCGCCGACCTGGAAATGACCTGGCTGAGCCGTGCCGACCTTACCGGCGCGATCCTGGCCGACGCCAACCTGCAAGAAGCCAAGTTCGGCGAAAGCAACCTGGCCAAGGCCGACCTGCGCGGCACCCGCCAGCATTACGCCAATTTTCAGGACAGCAACATGGAAGGCTGCCAGGGCTGCCCGACCACTTGGGACTAAGCGGCAATACGCAGCAGGCCGGCTTCGATTGCCAGGTGGACCAGTTCGGCATGGGAGCTGACCTGCAGCTTGCTCTTGAGCAGCGTCAGGTAGTTGGACACGGTCTTGGCACTGATGCACAACTGCTGGGCAATCAGGCGCGTCGGCGTGCCCTTGGCCAGCATCAGGAAAATCTCGATTTCACGTTGGGTCAGCCCCTGCAGACGGGCATGCCCACCCTGGGCCTGATGCGGTTGGCAGGCCAACTGGGTAGCCAGTGGCTGCTCGATGTACGCATGCCCGGCCAGTACTCGGCGTACGGCTTCCAGCACCACCGCTGGCGACGCGGCCTTTGACAGAAAACCGCAAGCGCCCGCCTCCAGCGCCTGACGTACCAGGCCAAGCTCGGTGTGCTCACTGAAGAAAAGCACGCGCAACTGTGGCAAGCGCTGGCGCAGTCGCCGGGTGGTTTCAAGGCCGCTGATGCCGGGCAGATCGAAGTCCATGATCACCAACCCCGGCAATTGCTCCTGCACCTGCAGCAGTGCGGCCTCGCCACTCTCGGCTTCGCGGATCGGCAGGCCATTGAGCCCCGCGCCCAGGGCGCTGGCCAGGCCCAGGCGGATCATCGGGTGATCGTCGACCAGCAAAATGCCCATCGCGCAGTACTCCTGTAGTGGCTATACCCCATGCTAGAGCTGCCGCCGAGCCCCAGAGCTACTACTTTGGTACTGCTTGCGCTGTCGATAGTCGCATTCACAAAGCGCCAGTACTGGCCTGTAATACGGCGCATAACAAAAACGAGACTGACGATCATGTTGCTGCGTGCCCTGCTCGCCCTCGCCTGCCTGTTGCTGGCAAACACTGCCAGCGCCGATACACCGTTGTTCGGTGCCGACGGTTATCGCATTGCGCTGTACCGCAGCCCTACCCCCGACCATGCGCCTTCGGCGAGCACCGTCGACACCCCGCAACTTCAAGCGTTGCTTGAACAACAACCGGCGCCGCTACTGATCGACGTGTACAAACGCCCCTGGCTACATGCGCGCTTCATCGATAGCGAACCCCACGCCAACCTGCCGGGCAGCCACTGGCTGGCCAACACCGGCGACGGCGAGCTGGACAGCGCCTGGGCCGGCTATTTCAGCCGCCACCTGCAACGCCTGAGCAATGGCGACAAGCAACGCGCGCTGGTGTTCTATTGCCGCTCCGATTGCTGGTTGAGCTGGAACGCGGTCAAACGCGCCAATGCACTGGGCTACACGCGCCTGTACTGGTACCGTGACGGCCTGGATGCCTGGGAGGCAGCCGGCCTGCCGGTCCACCCCGCTGCCCCCGAAGCGTTTCCCTGAACACTGTCTGACTAGCGGTCATCATCACCACAACAATAAGGTGCAAAGCCATGTACAAGATCCTGATCGCCGACGACCACCCGCTGTTTCGCGAAGCGATTCACAACGTCATCACCGACGGTTTTCCCGGCAGCGAGGTGATGGAGACCGCTGACCTGGACAGTGCTCTGGCATTGACGGGCGAGCACGACGACCTGGACCTGATCCTGCTGGACCTGAACATGCCCGGCATGCATGGCCTGGGCGGCCTGATCAACCTGCGCAACGAGGCGCCAACGATACCGGTGGTGATCGTCTCGGCCGAGCAGGACAAACAGGTGGTGCTGCAAGCCATTACCTATGGCGCCGTCGGTTTCATCACCAAGTCCTCACCGCGCCTGCAGATGACCGACGCCATCGAGCAGATTCTCAACGGCAACGTCTACCTGCCACCGGACATCATTCGTACCCAGAAAAGCGGCACCCGCCGCAGCCACAGCGAACAGGCCGGCTTTGCCCCCGAGCTGTTGCAGGCGCTCACCCGCAAGCAGCTACTGGTACTGGAGCGCATGACCAAGGGCGAGTCGAACAAGCAGATCGCCTACAACCTGGACATCGCCGAAACCACGGTCAAGGCCCATGTCTCGGCGATCCTGCGCAAACTCAACGTGCACAACCGGGTGCAGGCGATCCTGAGCGCCGGCGATATCGACTTTACCGCCTACCTGCGCCGCTGATCAGCCGGCGCCGGGTAGCGCGATAGTCTTGCTGCTGCCCACCGGCCCCATCGACAGCAAGGTTTCGGCCAGGGTCATGGGCACGATCATATCCTTGGCGTCCTGCGCCTTGTAATTGATGTCGGCATCGATGTGCTGCTGCACCTGCGCGGCATAGTTGGCCGGGTACTGCGCCTGCTCGATGGCCGACAGGCTGTTGTAATGGGCCTGCACTTCCTTGAAGAAGCCGGTCATTCTGCCGGTGCTGTCGTACTCCTGCTGCGCCTTGTCGCTGACCTCGCGGCTCCAGGCCTGTTCCTGTCGACGCGATTCCTCGTAGGCCGCGCGCCGCTCGTTGACCGTGAAGGTGCCGCCGTCATCGTAGGTGATCAGCGCCAGTTGCTCGCGAGACAACCCGGCAAACGGATTGTCCGCAGTCTTGCTGCCGACGGTGAGGGTCGAGTTGACGAATTCGGTGGCTTGCCTGGCCCGTGCCAGCAGTTCGGGGTCGTCGGTGGCAGGCACTTCCTTGTCGTGGGCAGCCTTGTTGGCGGAGTACGCGGCGCCGGTGATCCTGTCCAGCAGCGAACTGGCCAGTGCGCTCAGGCTGGCGTGGCTCTGGCCTGCATCGCGGGCGTGGCGCGGGTAGCGCTTTCGGCCAGTTGGCGGGCCAGGTTGGACACGTTGCTGGTGTCTTGGCGGGTATACGCGCCCAGCGCCTTGGCCGTACTGCCATTGCCGCTGTTGATGCCCAGGCTGGTGGGAATGCGGCTCGCGCTGTTGGCGCGCAGGGCCGTGGCCGATGTGAAGTCACTGACATTCATCGGGGATCTGCTCCTTTCTTGTAGGTGCACGTCTGTGCGGCGTGCGCTGACAGTCATCCAGCGTCAGCAGTCGGGCGCAAGCGTACCGGCATTTGCCAGTTGCATCCAGTTGGGCGCGTGCAGTAAGCTCGGTGCCATCTACTGGAGAACAGCATGTCATTCACCTCCCTCACTCAAGCACTGCACACTGGCCGCGTCTCGCGCCAGTCAGCTATGCCTGCGTGCGCGGCGCTGTCTTCCAGCGGCTTTTATTTTGGGTATTGGTTTAGCCACAGGCGCCGCTGATACCCACACCGGCGCCCACTCCCCAGGGCCGCCGAACATGAGAATACTCAACCCCCGGTCGGCCCTGCCTACCGGGGGTTTTGCATTTCGGGCGCCGAACACACCTGACACTACCGAGGATTGATCCATGAACCACGCCACTTATTACCGTTACCAAAGCCTTGCCTGGCGATTTAGCCACTGCCGTTCGGGCCAGCCAGCCGCCTCCGATCGGTCAAGCACAGGTGGCACGCAAACACCGACACGAAATCGAACACCTCACTAGGGCCGAAGGCGCGGGACCGAACCCGCCTTCCGCCCAAGGAAAACCGACCATGCAAGCGTCCACCCAAGTTCTGCCCCTGTCCCAACCGCACCCTGGCGCAGCCAACAGCGCCGTTAGCCTGCGCCTGCCCAGCCCGCTGCAACTCAAGCAGCAATTGCCCTTGTCCAGTGCCCTGAGCCCCCAGGTCGAGCGCCACCGCCAAGCGGTCAAGGCGATCCTCGACGGCGACGATACGCGCCTGCTGGTGGTGGTCGGCCCGTGCTCACTGCACGACCCGCGCGCTGCCCTTGAATACGCCGAACGCCTGGCCGCCCTCGCCCATGAGGTGGATGACCAACTGCTGCTGGTGATGCGTGCCTATGTCGAAAAACCCCGTACTACCGTGGGCTGGAAAGGCCTGGCCTACGACCCGCACCTGGATGGCAGCGACGACATGCACCACGGCCTGGCACTGTCGCGCGAGCTGATGCTGGGCATGCTGAGGCTGGGCCTGCCCGTGGCCACCGAGTTGCTGCAGCCGATGGCCGCCGGCTACTTCGACGATGTACTGAGCTGGGCGGCGATTGGCGCACGCACCACCGAGTCGCAGGTGCACCGCGAGATGGTCAGCGGCCTGGGCTTGCCGGTCGGGTTCAAGAACGGGACAGACGGCGGTGTCGGCGTTGCCTGTGATGCCATCCGCAGTGCCGCGCATGCGCATCGTCACTTCGGCCTCGATGCGCAGGGTCACCCGGCGATTGTCGAAACCCTTGGCAATGGCGATACCCATCTGGTGCTGCGTGGCGGGCACAACGGCCCAAACTTCGATGCGCCGAGCCTGGCGCAGGCGCGCCAGGGCTTGCACAAGGCCGGCATCCGGCCACGCTTGATGGTCGACTGCAGCCACGCCAACAGCGCCAAGGACCCCTTGCGCCAGCCCTATGTATTCGATGATGTGGTACGCCAGCGCATGCAAGGCGATCACTCGATTGTCGGCCTGATGCTCGAAAGCCACTTGTTCGAAGGCTGCCAGGCACTGGGCAAGGCGCCGCTACGTTATGGCGTGTCGATTACCGATGGCTGCCTGGGCTGGGAGGCCACCGCTGCATTGCTCAGCAACGCCGCACTCAGGCTGCGCGGGTAACGGGTTCGGCAGGAGCCGGCAGCGCCGGCTCCTGCCGGGTTCAGGTGCGCTGAATGCACCATGCAGCCTTGATGTTGGTGTTGAAGTAGTCCGCACAGAACACGGCATGGTTGGTGTAGTGGTAAAACGCAAATCCACTGCCACCACAGCCGTTTTTTTCACACAGCCAGAAATGCCAGGTGCCGGTCGGCAAGGTTCGCCCATACACCCGCTGTAAATCGGCAATCGCCCGTCCGCTGCAGGGCTCGCAATTGCTCAGCGACAGCATCCACGCCACCGCCTGGTTGTGGTCGAGCGGCCCCCAGTTGTGGATCAGGCGATACACATTGCTTACCAACACCGGGTAGCTCACCTGGCTGCCCCGCTGATCGGTAACCGTGATCACCGCCGTGCCGTTGCCGTTGCCCGTCACCAACCCCGTCGCCGTGACCGAAGCCACGCCCGGTTTGCTCGACGTATAGGTATAGGGCGGCACCCCGCCATTGGCCACACGGGTCGCGGTATTGCCCACCGAAGGCACGCCTGTCACTGGCCAGCCCTGCACTTTCACCGACAAGCCATTCAGTTCGAGGGGGTTGATGGCGATTGCCAGGTCATCACGCACCTGCAGGCTCAGCGCAGGCGAGTTCAGCGCCGCCTGGGTGCGGCGCCGCATGCTATAGCTCACCTGGATCAGGCTGCCGGTATTGCCGCGCACGACCCAGTCCGGCAGGATGAACACCAACGGTTTGAGGGCGTCGACGCGCTGGGGCGCCGAGCTGTAGGATTGCTTGCCGTTGACCGTCAGTACCACTTCGTCCTGCGCCACCATGCCCTGGTACGCGGCCTGAAAGCGTATGCCTGACGGCGAGCTGACCGGGTCCAGGTACTGGCTGTCGCTGTCCAGCACCACCGGTGCGCGCAACACCAGCGGCTCATCGGGGATGATTCTCAGCTGGCGTGTCGCCGACAACTGGACGCGGCCGTCCTCGTGATTGCGCACCAGGTAGGACACCTCGATCGACTGCCCGACACCGGCCTGGAGCACGGCCTCGGGCACGTCGAAACTGAAGCTATGGGCTTGGCCTTCGATGCTGCCAGCAGCGGTGCTGCAAACCCACTGCACGGTGACTTCGTCGTCACTGTCGATCTGCGCAGCCTCGGGTATGCGTACCTGGATGCCCTGGCCAATCCGAACCTGCGCCAAGCTGCCGTCTGCGTCTGCCGCCGCTACCGTGGGCGGCGCCAGCTCGGCCTGCAGCGCGCCAACCTGCACCCACAACCGTGGTGATTCCATGGGGCTGGGCATGGCTTCGCCGAACACCCAGTACGACAGCTGCAGCGAACCGCCGTCGAGGGCCGCAATATGCTCGGCGCCCAACAGATAGGTCATCTGCTGGCGCGCCGCATCATTGCGGCTGACGGTACGGCCCACCTCCCAGACGTACGCATAGTTCTGCGCGGTGAGCCCATGCCAGAACAGCTTGACCCAATCTCCCGATGCCATGCCGGGGTAGCTGACGGTGACGGTGCAACGCGCCAGGGCCGGGTCCAGTACCCCGCCGTCCGCTTCAACCAGCACCGCTCGCGCCAATTCGGGCACGCTACCCAGCACATCCACATAGCGGTGCAGCGACTGGCCAGCATCGGCATTGGCCCGGCGCAAGCGATAGTGAGCCTTCAGCAGGCCCAGGCTCAGCCGGTTGAGCTCCGGCGTCGGCAACATGAACAGGTAGGCCTTGCCCAGCTCGGTCACGGTCTGGCGGGGTGGGCGAATCTCGATGCGCTGACCCTGGGCGGCAATGCCGGTACACACTACGTCGATTTCGTCGCCGGCCTGGAACAGCGCCTCACTGGCCCAGACCAGCAGTGACGCGCCACCGTCGCCCAGGGTCCGCGTATCCAGCACCTGCGGCACCGCCGCGCCGAGCACCCGCGGTGCATCCAGCAAGGTGTTGCCCAGGCGAACCTGAACGAATGCCCGTGCCGACCATTTTTCCGACACGTTGCCGACCCGGTCGATCACCTGGTAGTCCAGTGCCAGGGCATTGCTGTCGCCCGCCTGGCGCAGTAACCCGGCCGGCACATGCAGGGTCACGGTGTGCCCCACCTCTGCAGGTTGCACCACGTAGTCCAGCGGTTCGACGCCAATGTGCAGGCGCAAGGTGTCGCCTGCTTCCATCAGCGGGTACGGGTCGAGGGTGACCTGAATGAATTCGCCCAGGGTCTGCGCGTCGATGCGTGCCGGGGCCTGCGGCGCATGCAGTTCGGAATGCCAGGGTTCGTCCTTCTTCAGGTCGGGCCCGCCGGGCGCGCTCAGCTTGCACAGGGCGGTGAGCCTGAGCGACTCCTGCACCTCGCGGGTGCGCGCGCGGGTCACCCGGCAATACAGCACCAGCAGCCCTGCATCGATTTTTTCCGCTGGCACATACAAGGCGATGTTGCGCCCTTCGCGCCCCTGGCCCAGCGTCGCTGTCTTCACCGGCGTGGGCTCGCTGGCCGGGTCCTGCAGGTGCACGAACACCTCGATCACATCGCCGGCGCGCATGTCGGGATAGCGTTGCACCTCCACCAGCAGCCCCTGGGGCGCGGGGCGCACCAGTGCACGGGATATGCCGATGTCGGCGGTGTTGCTCAGGGGCTCGGCGCCTGGCACAAAAAGTGGCGGGATGGGCGCCAAGCCCATGATGCCGAAAGCCGACACCCCTCCATAGCTGTGCGTATACGCCTGATTGAAGGCTTGTCGCTCATCGTCGAGGGTAACGGCCTGCACATCGGGTTCGACGGTTTCATCGGTTGCTGGCATGTTCATGGAGCGCTACCTCACTGTGTCAAAGGTTCTGGTCCTGGGGGTCGAATGCCGCAATCAGCCCGTTTATTGCGCTCAGATCGACACGCACGACAGGCAGCACCTTGCCGGTTTGCAGGTAGTAGTCACGCTGGATCAGCCTGGCGCCGTTCAGGCCGCCACTGCCGCTGATGTAGAACGCCGCTTCCAGCGCCATCTGCTGGCCGATGTTCTGTGGCCAGGCAGCGATGATGATTTCGTTCCAGGCCCCTTTGTTGGCGCGCACGTCAATGTTGAGCTGAAACTGCTCCACGCTTGGGGTGAACGCGCAACTGCCGCCCGGGCTGGAGCCATGGGCGCGTTGCCAGGCAGCCACCGTGATAATGCCCTGGGACTCGCAACTGGCGCGGCAACTGCCGGCAATGGAGGAGGTACCGGCGTTGGCCGGGTAGGCACAGCGCAGCGTCAGCGGGTGTTGCACCGGCGCGCCAGCCTCGCGGAAAATCAGCCCTTCCGTACCTGCCAAGCGAACGGTCCCGACATCGGCACGCACATACGAAAACGACACGCCGTTGCGACTGACCGAGTTGGCGCTGGGGTTCCATGCCCTGAATGCGGTGGAGCCCTGTACTGCTCGGATCAGTACGCCGCGACAGTAGAAGGCAGCACGACCATCACGGCAGGCCGGCGGCGTGTCCACGTAGCGTCGATTGAGGCGTTCGGCTACCCGAAAGCCGTTATCCAGCTGTTCCTGCTGGACAAAGCCAAACACCTTGCCATGCGGGCCTGCCAGGTTCAGGCGCATGATCGGCAGCCAGCGCCCGGTGGCCTGGTGATAGGCCAATTGATGGCGCTGCGCTCGTGCAAGATCACTCGGCGCGCCGCTTTCGTAATACAGCGCCTGTACTGCGACATCGGCGGGTATCAACTCATTCCAGTTGCTGACCCGAACCTCGCTGATGTCCCCTGCCGGGTCAGTGAAGCCCTGGTAGGGCGTGCCACGCCCCACAGCGCTAAGCCGGTCGAGCAACACGTAACCACTTTTACCGGGCAGCGTGGCGGGCGCGGTGTGCTTGCGCAGCAAGGTGAAACGCTCGTAGCCCTGGGCCACGGCAGTGGCATCGTGCTTCCAGAAAGGCGACGGGTGTGCATCGCTCAGCGGGCGCGCCAGCACACCACTGCAGTTGAAGGGCGCCAACCCGCCCACGCACGTGGTCGAGGTACTGGCAAAGCGTGCGTTGAGCTGCTGCGCCACCTGCGCGCCGCTCTGCGCCTGCACCGGCAGCAGTTGCAAGTACAACAACCCTGCCACGCATAACCGAATGATAATCCACATGGCTCATCTCCCTTGAACGCGTGAGTACCTCTCATTGGCTTTCAGCCTTGCCGCAAGGCTTATTCCAGTGCCTGCTGATCGGGGCGATAGCTGAACAGTTGCCCCTGGGGGTGCATCGGCAGCTGGTTACGGTCCTTGCGCAGCAATACCAGATTGCGCGCAGTGCCACCGCTGGCCTGCGCTTGCCAGAACACCGCCGTCGGCGTGTCCAGTGCCGCGCCAATCAGCACCCCGCTACAGGTAAAGGCTGGGGTACGGCCGACGCACTGCGCCGGCGTGCTATTGAAGCGGGTATTGAGCTGGGCAGCCGCTTGCATGCCGTTCTGTGCCTGAACAGGGGCCAGGCATACCCATAGCAGCCATACTGCACAGCCACGCAAGATGATCGACATTGCTGGACTCCTCCACCTGCGCGGCTACTGAAGCGCCTGTGCGTTGGGATCGAAGGTGAATGGCTGGCCGTTGGCGGCCAGTACATCCAGCTCTACCAAGGGCAGGAAGCGCCCCGTATCTTCCAGATAATTGCTCTGAAACAACTGGCCACCACTCAGACCTTCGACGCCGGGCTGTTGCCCCAGGTAGTGCGCTGTCTGGCTGAAGAAGAACGCCTCCAGTGCCAGTTGCGGCGCAATATCCTGGGGCCAGGTATTGACCATGACTTCGTTCCACCCCGTCAGCCCGGGCACACTGCGGCGAATATCGACCATCAGTTTCAATGCGCTGACATCGGTGCGAAAGGAGCAACTGGCATAGGGGTTGTTTCGGGTGTAAGCGGTCCACGCTGTCGGGCTGATGACGGCAGGATTCATCTGCTCGCACCAGCCTCTGAAGCTGCACGGATTGGCGCTGCCCGAATAGTGCGTGGCGCCGTCAGCGGCATACAGACAGCCCAGGCTCAAAGGGTACAACGCTGGCGCGCTCAGTTCGCGGATCAGGTAACCCTGAGGCCAGACCACCACCCTGATGCTGGCATCGCGCCGCAGGTAGCTGAACGACACCTCCCCCGCCTTGACCGAATAGGGGCTGGGGTTCCAGGTGCGGAATTCACCAACCCCGGATGAGCGCAGCAGCACACCATTGCAGTCGAACGCCGAGTGGCCATTGCGACACTTCAGCTCGGTTTGCCCATAACGGGTGTTGAGCCGTTGCGTCACCCGGTAGCCTTCGTACAGTTGGTCTTGCTGGCTGAAGCCGAACACCTGCCCGCGCGGTTCATCAAGCTGCAGACGCAGTACGGGCAGCCACACGCCCGTGGCATTGAAGTAGTGGAGCTGGCTGCGCTGGGCCTGTGGCAGGCCATCGGGGCGTTGCACGTCATAGAACAGGCCCTGTACCGCAAACTGTGCAGGGGCCCACGCAGCCTCGGCGTTGACCTGCACAACCGCCGCCGAAGCTGGCGTCTGGGTGCCCTGATAAGCTTTGTTCAGGCCGACCGCCGTGAGCCGGTCGAACAGCACATACCCCGCCGCGGCATTCAAAGGTGCGGGCCTGCGATCCTTGCGCACATAATCGAAGCGCAAGGTGCTGCTGCCAGGGTCAGTGATGGCCCAGAACGGCCGGTTGAGCGGCACCCACACGCTACGCAGCAGAACCCCGCTGCAATTGAATGCAGGCGTACGCGCCACGCACTGCGCAGGCGTATTGCTGTAGCGCGCATTGAGTTGCGCAGCGGTTTGCGCGCCAGTGACGGCGTATGCCGTACCCAGCCACAGGTTAAGCGCAGCACCCACAAGCAGCATGCGCGTCAGCCTCATCTCGCGTCCCTCCCCGGGCGTGCTGCCCACGTGTTCAACGAATGCCGGCCGGATAGCCCAGTTCGAACTCACTGGCACGACCAGAGGTGATCAGGCCGTCATACAGGTCCAGGTACAGCGCCGTGCCCGCCCCGACCGCCTGCCCCCACACCCAGTACGGGTCGAGGTCCAAGGTGCTGGCGAGTGCACCGCCTGGCGACGGGTACAGCTGCAGCAATGCCTCGAAGTCACGCTCGCTGGGCAAGCTCAAGCCTGCGTTGCTGGCCAGGGCCTGCGCCTGTTCCCAGGTGGACTGGTACTGCGCGCTGAGCATCTGCAACTGGCGCACACCGCGCACCGTCAGCCGGTAACTGGAGGACGTACCCGCCGCACTGGTTGCGGTGACCGTGAGCGTACCGTTACCCCACACCGACACCTGGCCATTGCCATCGACCCGTGCGATCGCATCGTTGTCGCTGGCGTACTGGATGGCGCCGGGCTGTACGCGGGTGAACTGCGCATAAATGGGGATGCTGGGCGGTGGTCGCACCACACCGTTGCTGTCGCTGAACACGATATAGTTGCGGCTGCTCAGGTCCAGCGTCTGGGCTGCACTGAAGCCCTCGCGCACCAGCACCACTACTACGTCGGAGCGCTTTGGCGGCGAACGCGGTGTGGCGGCGAGGTAATAGACTTGCAGCGTCTTGCCGATGTTGTCATCCAGGTAGCGCTTTTCAATCGGCAACGTGACCGGCTTGCCCGCATTGCGCGACGAGATGGGCCAGGTGACCGAAGCAAGCGTCTGCCCCTGCGCATCGGCGAGGTAGATCGTGAGGGTGGTCTGGAATGCCAGCACCACCGTATTGTCGACCCCCATACCCTCGACGGTAACGTTCAAGCCCGTGACGGGCACCTTTTCAGGATCAAGCTCGTTGCCTTGCAGCCCCGCAACCTGCGGTAGCCGCAGGTTGGGGTCGAGCGGCAACTGGATGGTGCTGTCGGCCTGGGCACTGAGCATGCCCAGCCAGGTGTACATCAGCAGCGCCAGCGAGGTGCTTGCGATTATTCTCATGTCAGGTTGCTCCCAGCCGTTCAGTCATCGAATCTCGATCGAATCACTGATAGCAACCCCATAGCCTTGCCGGCTGCCAGGTGCCGTGACTATCACCAGGTTGTCCAGGTCGAGAACCGTCACCTCGCCAGCGCCTTGAGCAGCCCCTAGCAACCCCTTGGGTTCAAGCCCGAGGTAATTCGCCAGGCCTGCTTCCGGATTGCCGTACAGCTGCAGGAAGCGATTGAACTCTTCGGCAGATGGCTGGCGTTGCTCAACCGCAGCGGCCATAGCGGCCGCACCCTGCGCCGTCATTTCGGAGTCAATACTCAGCAGGCTCAATTCCCTGATCCCGCTGACCTGTAAGGTATAACTGCCCAAGCTGGCGTCAGCGGCGTCGAACGCAGTGATCGTGAGCGGTTGGTCCGCCGTATTGCTGCGCAGGCTGACCTTGCCATTGGCATCTACGCTGGCAAGTTCCGGATGACTGCTTTCATAGCGCGTTGCCTGTGCCACTGTGCGTGTCAGTTGCGCGTACTCGGGGAGATTCGGGGGTGGCACAGCGGTGAAGAATGAATCATGGAACACGATGTAGTTGTGGGCATGCAGCCTGACGTGCTGAGGCTCTTCGAATCGCGCCTTGAAGCGCAACATCTGGACTGACGAACGCTCTTCCCCCTCACCAAGCTGGTAAAACACTTCGAGCGGCGTGTCCAGGTAGGCGCTGAACAGGTTGTGTGGAATGTTCCACACCGCTTCTCTGTCGCGGTTCGGCGTGGGCATACTGGCGTCGGTGTAAATGAGCGCCGCGGTAGCACCGTCACGTACGAAAAGCGTCAGCTTTCTCGTGAACCATTCCTTCTTGCTGTGTGTTCTTACGAAGACTGTGCCGTTGGGCTCAAAAGCCAGGGTGCCGTTGTCCAGGTCGTCGATCGAAGGTGCGGCGTAATCGGTCATGTCATGCAACTCCCGCAAGTGGGCAACCGACGCCTGGCGGCGTCGGCAACCGGATGGTGTGGACAGCACAGGTCAGGCATCGGGCAAGGCGCGCAGCCATTCCTCGTCAGTGGTGGCGCTGGCATTGGCGGCGAGCACCTTGTGCCCGGTGGTCACCAGGCCGCGCAGTGCCGGCTGCACAGCGGTGCTGTCGCCGCCACCCAGGGCCTGGCCCCAGGTGACCACGCGCCCATCGGAGCACAGCGCGCAGAACCCGTTGGAGTTGGCGTACACCGCACGCACGTTGGTCAACTGGCCAACCACCCGGCTGGTATCGCCACCCGACTCGGCCCGCCCCCAGCACACCACCGTGCCGTTGCTGCGCAACGCCGCGAATGCCCATGCACTGCCAGCGACCTGAACGATGTCGGGGCATTGTGCAACCGCCGTAGGGACCGTGCCGCCGTTGGTGGCATTGCCCCATGCCACTACTCGTCCATTGCGCCGCCGCGCACAGAACGCGTGCCAGTTGGACACGACCTCAACGATATCGGTCAGGCTCCTGATTTCAGGTGGCACGGTGCCGCCGTGGCTGGCTGCGCCCCACGCAACCACCTGTCCAGTGGCACGCAGGGCGCTGAACGCCTGGGCCGTCGCGCCTTCAAGCGACAGCACATCGGTCAGTGCCGCAATTTCCGCAGGTACAGTGCCGCCGTAGCCGACGTTGCCCCAGGCGACCACGCGATTGTTGGTGCGGCGCGCGGCAAACGCAGCGAAATTGCCTTTGATGTAACAGCAGTCGGTCAGTGTTTTGATATCGACCGGCAAGGTGCCGCCATTCGCGGCGCTGCCCCAGGCGACCAGTTGCCCGTTGCTCTTCTGAGCGGCAAACGCCGTACCGGCGCCATACACAGCGGTATAACCGGCCTGGCTGATGATCTCTGGGGGGATGTCCGCGCCGCTGGCAAGGTTGCCCCAGCCACTCAAGCGTCCATCTCGCTTGAGCCCCACGAATGCCGTGGAGTTGGCGCGCACCGCCTTAAAATCGCCGGTTTCATTCGCCCGCAGGGTGCCACCCTCACCGGCATTGCCCCAGCACACGACGAACCCGTTGGCACGCAGCGCCGCATAGGCACTGCGGGTACAGCTGATCTCGACGATGTCGTCAAAGGTGATGAGGGTCGGTGGAATACTCGCGCCGTAAGCGGCACTGCCCCAGCCGACCATGTCGCGCACCCCGGCACCACGTTCGTCGCGCAGGGCCACGAATGCCGCGCTGCCATTGACCACGCGTCGACGCCGTTGCCGATGATGTTGGCCGGGTTCAATTCCACTTCATCCGACTGCGAGCGTACCCGCAGTGCCCTCCACGGCTGACGGTCGAACCAGGTGGTACCGGCGGTCCAGGCAACATCGCCTTTGTAGCGCCATTCGACCAGCATCGGCTGCAGGGTCTGGCGATTGAACGCGCTGATGATCCGCGAGGTGCTCGAGCAGCGGTAGGTACTGGCGCCATAGCGTGCGCCGCATACCGTTATGAGCCCGCTGCCGATCACGCGGTTGACCAGGTAGGTATTGACCGGGGAGTTCTCGACCGGCACGCCACTGACCCGCTCGACCGCGAACTTGAGCGTGATCGACTGGCGATTGCTCGCATTGATGGCGTTGTAGGGCACAGTGACGCGCAGCGCCTTCTCTTCGTCGCCGGCAGCAATGGTGATTACCTGGGAGAAGTTGCCCGACGACACGGGGCTTTCGACGCTGACGGTGACCTTGTCGCCACGCTTGAAGTGCGCGACGGCGTCGATCAGGACGGTTGCCCCCCTGACCACATCGTCCGGATTCAGTTGCTGGCCAGCGGTGGCCTCGACGAACACCGGCAGCGGCAAGGGCACCTTCTGCACGCGCAGTTTCACGGTGCCCGAGGACTGCTCGTTGCCGGCAAACCGGCACACCGTGTAGGAAACCCGTAGGTCATGATCGACGTTTGCAACGACGAACTTGGCGGGCACCAGCATCCGGATCGGCGCAGTCTGATCGGATAGCGCCATATAGGAAATCTGGGTCTTGCCACCTTTACCGTCGCCGTCCCAGTCCAGCACCACCTCGTCACCGTACTTGACCTGTGCGCCGAGCGGGATCACTACCGTGGCGTCACCTGCGGGCGTGAGCACGCCATCGTTGGCGCCTTCCACGACCGGTCGGGCAATTGCACGCTCTGTTCGGCTCGCTTGAGCGACAGCGGCGCCGACAGGCGAGTCGGCTGGTTGGCTTCAACCACCTGATAGATCACCTGGGCCTCATCGGTAAGCGTGGTGCTCCAACTGCCGTGGGGGATGTGGAACACCACGGTCTTGCCGACATTGCGCGAGGTGATCTTCATTTCGTCGTAGATACACTTGCCGCCCTGGTCGCACCACTGCGCCTGAACGGTCTGCCCTACCCTCATGTCGGTATACGGGGCAATTTCTATCGTGACATCGCCCACGCTGTTGGGGTCCAGCTCGCCATTGTGTGCCTGCGGGCAAAACGGCGCGGGCAGCTCCAGTTGCGCTTCCCCGATCTGCAGCCCCAGCACAGTCGACTGGAGCGGTTTGCTCAAGCCTTCGCGGGTGACCTCGTAGCTGACTTCAAGGGTGCCGCCATTGAGCGGCCTGATGTAACTCGCCCCATCGACCTTGAACTCGATGTCTTTGCCTTCCATGGCGCTGGTCACCGGCCGGGTGGCGGTGTAGCTCAGTGGGCTGCCGTCGGAGCGCAGGCCACGCCAGCTGATGGTCACACTGTCGCCGTACTTGAGCTGCGCTTGCTTGGGCACCACCACGGTGGCCGTCGCCAATGTGGGCAGCAGGCTGCCGTCGATGGCCTCTGGCACCACTGGGCTGGGCAGTTTGATATCGTTGCCGATAACGTCCACCCAGGCGCGCTTGGAGGTCTGCCGCGGGCTGTCAGTGCGGGTCATGCAGTACAACGCCCTGGCGAACCCCCCGGCGAGCGCCTTGGCATACGTATTGGGGATCAGAAAACTCAGTACCTGCCGCGACTTGGTCACGGTCTGAGGCGCCGGATTGAAGGTGATGACCTGCCCCTGGGCGGTGGTGCCCAGCCACGTCAGCTCGATCTTGTCCCTGAGCTTGAGCGCGCCACCGGGCACGACCCACACGTCGACCCGCACGTCTTCATCGCCAAGGTCTGCCAGGTCAATAGGTGCGCCAGGCTCGGCCTCTGGATCGGGATTGATGATCTCCGGGGCTTCAAGCTTGTTCGGGTCGACTTCCACCGCTACATAACCGCGCAGTGACCAGTCGCTGGAGACGTTGAAGCATTCATCCCAGACGCGATAGACCAATACCAGTTCGTCACCGTCACCGGCCTCGCGCACCAGCTCGGAGGGTACCGTGATGATGATGTCCGAGCCCTCCTCGCCAGGCTGCACGACATAGAGGACAAAGCCCCCATGCCAGCTGAACTCGCAGGTGTCGTACATGCGCATGTTCGGATAGGGCCGGATGGTGACCCGCACCCCGATATCGTCACCGTTCTCATCGACCAGGTCTTCCTCGCCGATGATGCCATCGGCGGGGGGATCGGTAAGCGTCGGTGGCAGCAGGTTGTAATGCCCGGGGCGGTCCGGCTGGGGATCGTTGCCGCCCGGAAACACCAGCCGTACCAGCACCTTGAGCACCAGGGACTTTTCCTTGTTGGCCGAGCCCACCCGCGTGACCACGCTGTACAGCTCACGCAAACCCGCCACCACCTTGCTCGCCGGAATGAACGCCTCGATGTTCTGGCCCACATGGGCCTCCAGCACTCTGACCGTCAGTGCCTGCAGCCGCGTATCGCCGAAAAACACGTCGATCGAATCACCCGCACTCATCTGCGCGTACGGCTGAATCACAATCAGCATGCCGCGCACGCTATTGACCAGGTGTTTGCCAACCCCGGCCTGTGCCCCCGGTGTCGACAGGTCGTCGATCTGAACAGCACCGGGGATGTAGATACGCCGTATCGTGTTGGTAGACGCCGCTGTCGCGGAAAACGAGCGCAGGGTCGCCGGCGGGGACAGCTGGGCGTTGAAATCGTCGATCATCTGCTGGAGGCTGGAGACCGGTTCGGCCTCGGAGGTGCTCACATCGCTTGTCATGAAGTTTCTCCAATCCAGGGAGCCCGCGGACATGGTCGGGGGTATGGGCTGGGGGTCATTGAAGTGCCAAAGCACGATGGCGCACAACTGACAGAAGTATCAGGTCGGGCCGTGTGCGCCGCGGCAATTTTCGCGAGAAATCGCTGACCAATTGCGCTAGGCTGGGCCTTTACTCACCAGGAGCATTCTCCATGGCAAAAGCCACTGCCCGTCACATCCTTGTTGCCACCGAAGACAAGTGCAACGAACTCAAGGCCCAGATCGAAGGCGGCGCCGATTTCGCTGAGATCGCCAAAGCCAACTCCACCTGCCCGTCCAGCCGTCAGGGTGGCGACCTGGGATCGTTCGGCCCTGGCCAGATGGTCAAGGAATTCGACACCGTGGTATTCAGCGCCCCGGTAAACACCGTGCAAGGCCCGGTGAAGACCCAGTTCGGCTATCACCTGCTGGAAGTGACCAGCCGCCAGGACTGATTGGCCTTGGCCGCACTCGCCGGCCCTGTCGCGCAGCCGCCTCCCGCCAGGACCAGACCTGCAGGGGCCGGCTTGGCCCGCGGTACCTTTATGACCTGTTGCCTGTTGCTGCTGTGCCCCGCGCAAGCACTGCGCGCCGCGCCCGGCCACGCCCTCACTGTCTACGGTGAAGCCCCCCGCTACCCTGCAACCTTCGAGCACTTCGACTACGTGAACCCTCAGGCGCCCAAAGGCGGCAGCCTGCGTCGCTCGGCACAGGAAATCGGCGGTTTTGACCATGTGCTGCCCTACCTCGACAAGGGCACGGGTGTCAGCGAAGTGGACGGCTGGCTGTATTCGCCGCTGGCGATCCGCTCGCTGGATGAGCCCTATACCGTGTACGGCCTGATCGCTCAACGCATCGAGCGCAGTGCCGACGGGCTGACGTTGCGCTTCTTCCTTGATCCACGTGCGCGCTTTGCCGATGGCCGGCCGGTACGCGCCGAGGACGTGCGCTTTACCTACGACCTGCTGCTACGCGAGGGCAGCCTCAAGTACCGCAACCAGTTCGCCGATGTCGCCGCCGTGGTGGTGGAATCCCCGCGCACGGTACGCTTCGAGTTCAAGACCAGCCAGAACCGCACCCTGGCCCTGGACCTGGCCTCGCTGCCCGTACTGCCCGCGCACGGCGTGCATGACTTCAGCAACGGTGGTGGTTTCGCGGCGCTGCTGGGCAGCGGCCCGTACCGCATTGCACGGATCGACAACCGCCGCAGCATCACCTTCGAGCGCAACCGTGACTGGTGGGCCCGCGACCTGCCGGTGAACCGTGGCCGCTACAATTTCGATCAGCTCAAGATCGAGTATTTCGGCGACACCGACGTGGCCCGGCAAGTGCTGCGCGGCGCCGGCTACGACTACAACCGCGAGTTTTCTGCCACCGGTTACTCCATCGGCTACAACGGCCCGGCCCTGGATGACGGGCGCCTGCAACGCGCGCAGTTGGCCCGGGAGGCGCCGCAGAACGCGCAGGGCTATGTGTTCAACCTGCAACGTCCGCTGTTTCGGGACCGCCGGGTGCGCCAGGCCATTGGCCTGCTGTGGGACTTCGAGTGGAGCAATCGGCAGATGATGCGCAACCTGTATATCCGCCAGCAGAGCTTTTTCGCCAACAGCGTGCTGGCCGCCCGTGCCTTGCCCGACAGCGCCGAACTCGCCGTGCTCGAACCCTTGCGCGGGCAAGTGCCTGGCGAGGTGTTCGAGCGCGTGTTCGAAGCGCCGCGCACCGACGGCTCGGGGCTGATCCGCGACAAGCAGCTGCACGCGCTGGAACTGTTGCGCCAGGCCGGCTGGCGCCCGCAGGGCGACCAATTGGTCAATGCCCAGGGCGAGCCGCTGAGCTTCACGTTTCTCAACGGCCAGTCGGGGCTCGAGCGCCTGCTGCTACCGTGGAAGCGCAACCTGGCACAGATCGGCATCACCCTGGACATCCGTCGCATCGATGCGGCGCAGTACGTCAATCGGCTGATGGCGCGCGACTACGACATGATCGTCACCGGCTACCCGGTCTCGCCCTCGCCAGGGCTGGAGCTGTACAGCTACTTCGGCTCGGCCGCAGCCACCGATCCGGGTTCGAACAACTACATGGTCTTGCAGGACCCGGCCGTGGATCGCCTGATCGACGGCCTGGTCAAAGCGACCAGCCAGTCCGACATGCTGCGCCATGCGCATGCGCTGGACCGAGTGCTGCAGTGGAACTACTACTGGATCCCCAATTACTACCCGCCTGGCACCTCGACGGTGTGGTGGAACCGCTTTGGCATCCCCAAGGTGCGCGCCAGCAATGACCCCGCCCTCGACACCTGGTGGGAGATCAGCCCCACCGCGCTGACCAACGCGCAGATGGCCGAACGCCTGCAGGCTGCGCCATGAGCGCCTATATCCTGCGCCGCTTGCTGCTGATACTCCCCACCTTGCTGATCATCCTGCTGGTGAACTTCGCGATCATCCAGGCCGCACCGGGTGGCCCGGTGGAACAGGCCGTGGCACGCCTGCAGGGCATCGGTGCCGGTGCGCCGGGGGCCGGCAGCGACACGCTGCACGCCGACTCGCGGGCCAGTCGCGGGCTCGACCCCAAGCTGCTGGAGACCATCAAGCGCCAGTATGGTTTCGACAAATCCGCCCCCGAGCGGCTGTGGCTGATGCTCACCCACTACGCCCGGCTGGATTTTGGCAACAGCTTCTTTCGCGGCGCCAAGGTCACCGAGCTGATCCTGGACAAGCTGCCGGTTACCCTGTCGCTTGGCGTGTGGGCTACCTTGATTACCTACCTGGTGTCGATCCCGCTGGGTATCCGCAAGGCCATACGCCACGGCAGCGCTTTCGACGCCTGGAGCAGCGCACTGATCGTGATCGGCTACGCGTTGCCCGCGTTCCTGTTCGCCCTGCTGCTGATCGTGCTGTTTGCCGGGGGCACTTCGCTCAACTGGTTCCCGGTGCGCGGGCTGGTGTCGGAGAACTTTGCCGAGTTGAGCCTGCTGGGCAAGCTGGCCGACTACTTCTGGCACCTGGTGCTGCCGGTGGGCTCGCTGGTGATCGGCGGCTTTGCCACGCTTACCCTGCTGACCAAGAACGCCTTTCTCAACGAGATCACCCGCCAGTACGTGGTGACGGCGCGTGCCAAGGGGTTGAGCGAGCGCCGGGTGCTGTACGGCCATGTCTTTCGCAACGCGATGCTGCTGGTGGTGGCGGGCATCCCGCAGGCGCTGATCACGGTATTTTTTGCAGGCTCGCTGCTGATCGAGGTGATTTTCTCCCTCGATGGCCTGGGCCGCATGAGTTACGAGGCCGCAGTGTCGCGGGACTACCCGGTGGTGTTCGGCTCGCTGTTCATCTTTACCCTGTTCGGCCTGTTGATCCGCCTGCTGGGCGACCTGTGCTACACCCTGGTCGACCCGCGCATCGACTTTGCCACGAGGCGTACCTGATGCGGCGCCTCTCGCCCCTGTCCAGGCGCCGGCTGGCGAACTTTCGGCGCAACCGTCGCGGCTGGTTTTCGCTGTGGGCGTTCATGGCACTGTTGCTGCTGAGCCTGGGGGCGGAGCTGGTGGCCAACGACAAACCGCTGCTGCTGGGCTACCAGGGCAGCCTGTACGTTCCTGCGTTCAAGCGTTACACCGAACAGCAGTTCGGCGGCCAGCTGCCTTTCCAGCCCGACTACCGTAGCCAGTATGTGCGCACGCTGATCGAGGATCAGGGTGGCTGGATGCTGTTCGCGCCGATCCCCTTCAGCGCCGACACCCCCAACTACGACCTGCAGCTGCCCACCCCCAGCCCGCCCACCCGCAGCAACTGGCTGGGCACTGACGACCAGGCGCGTGACGTGCTGGCGCGCGTGCTGTACGGCACGCGGGTGTCGATCCTGTTTGCGTTGCTGCTGACCGCCATCAGCACCGTCATCGGCGTGGCCGCCGGGGCCCTGCAGGGTTATCACGGCGGCTGGGTCGACCTGCTGGGGCAGCGCTTGCTGGAGGTGTGGTCGGGGCTGCCGGTGCTGTACCTGCTGATCATTCTGAGCGGCTTTGTGGAGCCGAATTTCTGGTGGTTGCTGGGGATCATGGCGCTGTTCTCGTGGCTGGCGCTGGTGGACGTGGTACGCGCCGAATTCCTGCGCGGTCGCAACCTGGAGTACGTTCAGGCGCGCGCGCACTGGGGCTACCTGACCGGCTGGTGATCGTCCGGCATATCCTGCCCAACGCCATGAATGCCACCCTCACCTACCTGCCGTTTATCCTCACCGGGGCCATTTCGACCCTCACCGCACTGGATTTTCTCGGCTTCGGCATGCCGGCCGGGAGTGCGTCGCTGGGGGAACTGGTCAACCAGGGCAAGCAGAACCTGCAAGCGCCGTGGTTGGGTTTCACGGCGTTTTTTGCCCTCGCGCTGATACTGTCGCTGCTGGTGTTCATCGGCGATGCGTTGCGCGAAGCGTTTGATCCACGGGCATAATCGCAGCCTCATTCCAGCGGAGCGGCCCATGCAAGACAGTCACAGCCTCAAGGACTACCAGCACGTGCGCCAACTGGCAATCCGCTCGCTGTTCGAGATCATCGAGCAGTCCAGCGAAGGCACGATCATCGTCGACCGCGACGCGCGTATCGTATGGATGAACCAGCGCTATGCACGCCGCTTCGGCCTGGAGGACGCCAGTGTCGCCATTGGCCAACCGTGCGAAAGCGTGATCCCGGGTAGCCAGATGCGCGAAGTGGTAACCCAGGGCCGGCCGATCCTGCTGGACATGCTCGACACCCCTAAAGAGCCGCTGGTGGTCATGCGCCTGCCGATTCACGACACGGCGGGCGCGGTCATTGGTGCCATAGGCTTCGCGCTGTTCGATGAACTGCACAGCCTGTCGCCGTTGCTCAAGCGCTATGCCGGCATGCAACAGGAACTGGCCTCGACACGCTCGCTGTTGCGCACCCGTCAGGCCAAGTACAACTTTGCGCAGTTCATCGGCACCAGTGCGGCGAGCCTTGAGGTCAAGCGGCGGGCGCGCCGCGGGGCCAGCAGCGACTCGGCGGTGTTGTTGCTGGGCGAGACAGGTACGGGCAAAGAGTTGCTCGCGCATGCGATCCACGCAGCGTCTGCGCGTGCGCACAAGCCGTTCGTCAGCGTCAACAGCGCAGCCATCCCGCACGATTTGCTGGAGGCCGAATTCTTTGGTACGGCACCCGGCGCCTTCACCGGTGCCGACCGCAAGGGCCGTCCCGGCAAACTGCAGGTCGCCGAAGGCGGCACCTTGTTCCTCGATGAGATCGGCGATATGCCGCTGACGTTGCAGAGCAAGCTGCTGCGGGTGCTGCAGGAAAAGGAGTATGAGCCGGTAGGTTCCAACCAGGTGCGGCAAAGCGATGTGCGCGTGATTGCCGCGACTTCGCGTGACCTGGTAGCGGCCATCGCGCGCGGAGAGTTTCGTGCCGACCTGTATTACCGACTGAACGTCCTGCCGATTGAAGTGCCACCGTTGCGTGCGCGGTTGGACGACCTGCCGGCGTTGAGCGAGGCGATCCTGGAAGAGTTGGGCAGTCGTCACGAACTTGAGCACGACGCGCTGGCACTGCTGGCTCGGCATGCCTGGCCGGGCAATATCCGTGAACTGCGCAATGTGCTGGAGCGCGCGACGTTGATGGCTGACCAGCAACGCCTGAGTGCCCTGGAGGTGCAATCGGCGCTGGGTGAGTGGGTGCCCCTGGCGCTTGAGGCGCCGCTGCTCAACTACCGGCAGGCGTGTGCAGCGTTCGAGCGCCAGTTGCTGGAAAGCGCCCTGGCGCGCTGTGCCGGCAATGTGCCGCAGGCGGCGCGAGAGTTGGGGTTGGGGCGCTCTACGCTGTACAAGAAGCTGGTGGCGCTGGGGATCCAGTCTCAATAACGAGATATCGCTCTCAAAAAAGAGACAACGACTGCATCGCGCGTTTAGCAGCGCGCTCCTTGGCCAAGCAAGCAGGGCACGCGGCGTTGATCTGGCAACAGCCAGTCTCAAAATAGAGACAAACGGTTGAGAGTCGCCCTCGGTCGTTATATTTATCATTAAAAATCAATAAGTTATAAATCTGGCACGATCCTCGCTAGCTCCTTGCTTCCAACAAAAACAAGATGCACCCAAGGAGACACTCGATGAGTGTAATCATTGCCCTGGCAGCGCTGGCGCTGCTGATGCTGGCGGCCTACCGTGGCTACAGCGTCATTCTGTTTGCCCCCATCGCGGCCCTGGGCGCGGTACTGCTGACCGACCCCTCTGCCGTCGCCCCCGCCTTTACCGGGGTGTTCATGGAGAAGATGGTCGGCTTCATCAAGCTGTATTTCCCCGTGTTCCTGCTCGGTGCCGTGTTCGGCAAGCTGATCGAGTTGTCCGGTTTTTCGCGCTCCATCGTCGCCGCGGCCATCCGCCTGCTCGGTACTCGCCAGGCCATGCTGGTGATCGTGCTGGTGTGCGCACTGCTCACCTACGGCGGCGTATCGCTGTTTGTCGTGGTGTTTGCGGTGTACCCGTTCGCCGCCGAAATGTTCCGCCAGAGCAACATCCCCAAGCGACTGATCCCAGCCACCATCGCACTGGGTGCGTTCTCTTTCACCATGGACGCTCTGCCCGGCACGCCACAGATCCAGAACATTATCCCCAGCACGTTCTTCAACACCACCGCCTGGGCCGCGCCCTGGCTTGGGTTGATCGGTACGCTGTTCGTGTTCTGTACCGGCATGCTGTATCTGCAGCGCCAGCGCAACAAGGCACAACGCGCCGGCGAGGGCTACGGCAACGCGTTGCGCAACGAGCCGGAAACCGCCGCCGATCTCACCTTGCCGCACCCGCTGCTGGCACTCTCGCCGCTGCTGCTGGTGGGCGTGATGAACCTGCTGTTCACCCACTGGATCCCGGCGTGGTACGGCAACACCCACAGCCTGAGCCTGCCCGGCATGAGTGCCCCGGTGCAGACCGACATAGCCAAGCTCACCGCCATCTGGGCGGTAGAAGCCGCCCTGTTGCTGGGTATCGTGCTGGTGCTGGTGAGCGCGTTCGGTGCGATCCGCACGCGCCTAGCCGAAGGCAGCAAGAGCGCGGTCAATGGTGCCTTGCTGGCAGCCATGAACACCGCGTCGGAATACGGCTTCGGGGCGGTGATCGCCTCATTGCCCGGGTTTCTGGTACTGGCCGATGCGTTGCGCAGCATCCCCGACCCACTGGTCAACGAGGCGATCACCGTCACCCTGCTGGCCGGCATTACCGGTTCGGCTTCCGGCGGCATGAGCATTGCGCTGGCGGCGATGGCCGAGAGTTTCATCAGTGCGGCGCACGCGGCCAACATTCCCCTGGAGGTGCTGCACCGCGTCGCCGCGATGGCCAGTGGCGGCATGGACACGTTGCCGCACAACGGCGCGGTCATCACCCTGCTGGCCGTCACCGGCCTGACCCACCGTGAAGCCTACAAGGACATCTTCGGCATCACGATCATCAAGACCCTGGCGGTCTTCGTGGTGATCGCTACCTTCTACGCTACCGGCATTGTCTGAGGAGACACGCATGAACCTTTCCGGAAAAGTCGCACTGGTCACCGGCTCCACCAGCGGTATCGGTCTGGGTATTGCCCAGGCGCTGGCCGGCGCCGGTGCCGACGTGATTCTCAACGGTTTCGGCGATGCCAGCGCTGCGCTGGCCGACGTCAGCCGCCACGGCACGCGGGTGGGCCACCACCCGGCCGACCTTGGCAGCGTGGAGCAACTGGAGGCGCTGTTCGCCTATGCCGAGGGTGAGTTCGGCGGGGTCGACATTCTCGTCAACAATGCCGGTATCCAGCACGTGGCACCGGTCGAGGCATTCCCCGTGGAGCGCTGGGACGCGATCATCGCCCTGAATCTCTCGGCCGTGTTCCACTGCACCCGCCTGGCCTTGCCGGGCATGCGTCAACGCAGTTGGGGCCGTATTGTCAATATTGCCTCGGTGCATGGGCAGGTTGGCTCGGTGGGCAAGGCGGCGTATGTCGCCGCCAAGCACGGCGTGGTCGGCCTGACCAAGGTGGTCGGGCTGGAAACCGCCACCAGCAACATCACCTGCAATGCCGTCTGCCCCGGTTGGGTGTTGACGCCGCTGGTGCAAAAACAGATCGACGACCGCGCCGCCAATGGCATCGAACCCGAACAGGCACAGCACGCTCTGCTGGCCGAGAAGCAGCCGTCATTGGCCTTCGTCACGCCCCAGCACCTGGGTGAACTGGTATTGTTCCTGTGTAGCGAAGCCGGGAGCCAGGTACGCGGTGCGGCCTGGAACATCGACGGTGGCTGGCTGGCCCAGTAACGTGGGCATACCGGCCCGGCAACGACTGTCATTTCATCTGCAAGGAGCTTTCATGCACCCACGTCCGCTCATTTCGGCATTCCTCCTGCCGGTCGCGTTCCTCGCCACTGCCCACGCCGCGGACCTGAAGGAGGTAGCCCCCTACCCCGAGGCGCAAACAGGTTTCACCCGCCAGGTCATTCACCTGCCTGCACAGGCCGACGAGTCGGCCTTCAAGCTTGAAGTCCTGGCGGGCAAGCGCCTGCAGGTGGACTGCAACCGGCAGCGCCTGGGCGGTACGCTGGAGGAGAAAACCCTCGATGGCTGGGGCTACAGCTACTACCACTTGGACAAGGTGACGGGCCCGACCTCGACGCTGATGGCCTGCCCCGACAACCAGAAGACCGAGGCTTTTGTCCCGGTGCTGGGCGATAGCTTCCTGCTGCGCTACAACAGCAAGCTGCCGGTGGTGATCTACGCACCGAAAGACGTCGAGGTACGCTACCGCATCTGGTCGGCCTCCAGCGAGGTGAAGAGCGCCACCGCAGAGTAACCTCGCAATCACAGAGGGGGATCACGGATGAACGATGTGTTGTGGCAACCCAGCGACGCGCAGGTGCAGGCCAGTCGAATGGACCAGCTGCGCCGCGCAATCAACCGCCAGTACGGGTTGGACCTTGCCGACTATGCGGCGCTGCACCGCTGGAGCATCGAACAGCGGCCGGCCTTCTGGCAGGCCATCGTCGACACCTTTGACGTGCAATGGCACACCCCACCCAGCCAGGTGCTGGATGAAGGGCCACAGATGCCGGACGCGCGCTGGTTCCCCTCGGCGACGTTGAATTTCGCCGAACACCTGTTACGCCGCCGCGACAGCCACCCAGCGGTGGTCAGCGTGCGCGAGGATGGCACGCGCCACTGCCTCAGCCATGCACAACTGGCCGCCGAAGTGGCCGGCCTGCAACGCAGCCTGCAGGCCGCCGGTATCGGCAGCGGCGACCGGGTGGCCGCCTGCATGCCCAACACCTGGCACACCCTGGTGGCCATGCTTGCCTGTACCAGCCTTGGCGCGGTGTGGTCGTGCTGCTCGCCGGAGTTCGGCACCCACGGCATCATTGATCGCTTTGGCCAGATCGAGCCCAAGCTGCTGCTGGTCTGCGCCGGGTATCAGTACGCCGGCAAGGCGCTGGACCAGGTCGACAAGATCAACCAGGTACTGGCCCAACTGCCCAGCCTCGAACACCTGCTGGTGGTGCCCTACACCCAGGCTCAAGCGCGTACCGAAGACTTGCGCTGCAGCGCTTCGGTCACCCTGTGGGACGACTTCTACCAGGCGGGCGGCGAGCCCTTCTTCACTGCCCTGGCGTTCGACCACCCGCTGTACATTCTGTATTCCAGCGGCACCACGGGGGTACCCAAGTGCATCGTGCATAGCGCGGGCGGCGTGCTGTTGCAGCACCTCAAGGAGCACGGTCTGCACAGTGACCTGCGTGCCGACGAGTACCTGTTCTACTACACCACCTGTGGCTGGATGATGTGGAACTGGCTGGTCAGTGGCCTGGCACTCGGGGCTACCCTGGTGCTGTACGACGGCTCGCCGTTGCACCCCGGCCCGGAGCGCCTGCTGGACCTGATCGATGCAGAGGGCATCAGTGTGTTCGGTACCAGTGCCAAGTACCTCGCAGCCCTCGAGCAGGCCGGCCTGCAACCGCGCCACAGCCATCGCCTGCGAGCGCTGCGGCTGCTGTTGTGCACGGGCTCACCGCTGTCGCCGCAAAGCTATGACTACGTGTACCGGGAGGTCAAGGCCGATGTATGCCTGGCGTCGATGTCCGGGGGCACGGATATCGTCTCCTGCTTTGTCATCGGCAACCCGGTACTGCCGGTTCGCCGTGGCGAGATCCAGTGCAAGAGCCTGGGCATGGCGGTGCAGGTGTGGGACGACAATGGCCAGCCACTGGTCGGTGAAAAGGGCGAACTGGTGTGCACGCGCCACTTCCCTGCCGTCCCGCTGGGCTTCTGGAATGACCCCGACGGCTCGCGCTTCAAGGCCGCCTACTTCACCCAGTTCCCCGGGGTGTGGGCGCAAGGCGACTACGCCGAGGAAACTGCCCAGGGCGGCATGCTGATTCATGGACGCTCGGACGCCGTACTGAACCCCGGCGGCGTGCGGATCGGCACCGCCGAAATCTACCGTCAGGTGGAGACGGTCGAGCAGGTGCTGGAAAGCGTGGCCATTGGTCAGCAATGGCAAGGCGATGTGCGCGTGGTGCTGTTCGTGCGCCTGCGTCAGGGGCTCACGCTGGATGCTGCCTTGCAGGCACACCTGCGCCAGGTGATTCGCGCCAACACCAGTGCCCGCCATGTGCCGGCGGTGATCGTGCAGGTGGCGGATGTTCCGCGCACCATCAGTGGCAAGATCGTCGAACTGGCGGTGCGTAATGTGGTGCATGGTCTGCCGGTGAAAAATACCGATGCGCTGGCCAACCCCGAGGCACTGGAGCATTTTCGAGACCGCGCCGAGTTGCGCGATCAGGCATAATCAGCCGCTTTTACCTGCAACAGAGGCACCATGAAAGCACAGGCCCGTCATATCCTGGTCAAAACCGCCGAAGAGGCGGAGCAACTCAAGCAACGCATCGCCAAGGGCGAAGCCTTCGACGTGCTGGCGAAAAAATACTCCACCTGCCCCTCCGGCAAGCGCGGCGGCGACCTGGGCGAAGTGCGCCCCGGGCAGATGGTCGGTGCCATCGACCAGGTCATCTTCAAGAAGCCGCTGCGCGTGGTACACGGCCCGATCAAGAGCAAGTTCGGCTACCACCTGGTGCAGGTGTTCTATCGCGACTGACTACAGGCTGTCGTGCGCCTGACGTGCCAGGGCCGTCTGTTTGTCGATGAGATCGCGGCGCAGGCCGCTGACCAGGTTGGTAATCGCACGGTTGCTGTTCAGTTGCGCAGCGCTGATACCCGTGACCTGCAGGTCGATACGCTGGAAACGGCTGTCGTACAGCTGCACGGTCAACGATTGATCCGACGCCTGCGTGCAGCGGCAGCGCACCGGCAGAAACCTGCTTTCGATGATGTTGCTCAATTCCAGCGTCGATAACATGTCCCTGTCTCCCTGGCAGTGGGCGGCGATGCGCCGCAAGTCCTGAGAGAGCCTAGGCCAGACCCGCGCCGCTGCTCAGAACCTTTTCTGATATCACGCCAGGTTTCCCGCGCCACCTGACATTTATGCCAGTTGTGACGGTCGGTACGTGCCTGTATTACAGGAGTGACATTGACTCGCGAGGATACCGGCATGAGCGCAGCATGGCGTGTGCTCGTGGCTGGCCTGCCACTGCTAGGCCCATTGTCGCTGCTCCCCACGGCCCATGCCGCCTGCATGTTCGGCCCGGATACCGGCCATGACCGCTATGTGTGCGACAGCGCCAGTGCACCCGCCCTGACCGACCTCAATGGCGACAACAGCCTGATACTGCCGGCCGGTGGCAGCGGCACGATTGTCGGCAACGTGACCTTCGGCGCAGGGGCTGACCGTGTGGAAATCGTGTCGGGCACCATTGGCGGGATCGTCGACCAGGGCGCGGGTATCGATACGTTCATCATGCGCGGCGGGCAGATTCAGGCACTGCAGCAGGGCAACAGCCGCGACCTGTTCGACATGAGCGGCGGGCGCATCGTCGGTGCTTTCGAGGACGGTGACGTGGCGCGCATGAGTGGCGGGCGCATCGGCGTGTTGACATGAAGCTGGACGACAACCTGTTCGACATGTCCGGCGGGGTGATCGACGGCAACCTGGTAAGCGGTTTCGGCAAGGACACCATTCTGCTCAGTGGTGGGCGGATCGGTGGCAATATCAGCGTCAGCGGTGGCGACGACCGCATCAGCATCAGCGGTGGCGAGGTGCTTGGCAGCCTGCTGCTGAGCTTTGGCAACGACCAGTTGATCTGGCGCGATGACGGCATCGTACGCGGCACGGTGCAAATGGGCGAAGGCGATGACCAGGCGCTGCTGGACAATCTCGATGAGCGCCAGCTGGGCCTCACCCGGCAACTGGACGCGGGCCTGGGCAACGACACCCTGGTGTTCGACAACACCCGCAGCAGCTCGGGTGCACGCTATATCGGCTGGGAAAGTGTGCGTCTGAACAACGGCTCGACACTCGACCTTGACGATAGGCTGGTACTCGGCGATTCCGCCAGCAGCACCGGCACACTGCAGATTGACCCCAGCAGCCAGCTGGTCTCGCGCAAGGGCCAGGTATCGGGCTTTGCGCCAGGCCAGCCGGTTACGGTGGCCAACGCCGGGCTGATCGACCTGAGTGGCGGCGGCGACGCCCAGGGTCGCCTGACCATCAACGGGCACTACCTCGCCCGCGGCGCCACACTACGCCTGAACAGCGTGCTGGCCGGCGATGGCGCCGCCTCTGACCGGCTGGTGGTCCACCAGGGCTCGCTCAGCGGCAGCACCGCGCTGCAGGTCACCAACCTGGGCGGTAGCGGCGCGCTGACCTCGGCCAATGGCATCGAAGTGGTCGAGGCGGCAGGCGGGACCACCAGCAGCAATAGCGCGTTCTCCCTCGGCCAACCGTTGTCGGCCGGTGCCTATCAGTACTACCTGTTCAAGGGCGGTGTAACCGCCGGCAGCGAGAACAGCTGGTACCTGCGTTCGAGCGTAGTGGCTGCGCCCACGCCAGCGGCAGCGCCCCCCCGGCCAGCCGCTGCCTACGCCTGCGCCGTTGGCAGTCCCCATTGCCGCACCCGGCACCCCGCCGCTGCCGGCCCCGATCGCCGGGCAGACCATCGTGCTGTATCGCGCCGAGGTTCCGCTGTATGCCGCCGCCAATCGGGCCGCCGCGCTGATCGGGCGGTCGACACTGGGCACCTTTCACCAGCGCCAGGGCGAGCAGCGCCTGCTGCGCGAAGCGGGCCCGGTGGCTGCCGGCTGGGGGCAGACCTTTGGCGAGCAGGTGCGCCAGCAGTGGTCGGGCACGGTGTCACCCAGCCTGAAGGGGAGCCTTCAGGGTTTCGAAGTGGGTCATGACCTGTTCGCGATCGAGGCAAACAGTGGTTATCGCCAGCACGCCGGCGTGTATGTGGGCCGCGCCGCCTCAAGCTGACGATCCAA
>NZ_JAAHBU010000440.1 GCF_010671725.1 Pseudomonas brassicae
CGTACCTGTGGGAGCTGGCTTGCCAGCGAAGGGGCCCTCAGGTCAGCCCTTGGCCCTGCGTGCCCTGAAGAACTCGGTCAGGATCGCCCCGCACTCCTCGGCCAGCACCCCGCCTTCGAACAGCACCCGGTGGTTGAGAAACCCCTGGGTAAAGAACTGCCCCTGGCTCTGCACGATCCCGGCCTTGGGCTCCAGCGCGCCATACACCACCCGGCTCACCCGTGAATGCACGATCAGCCCTGCGCACATGCTGCACGGCTCCAGCGTCACGTACAGCGTGCTGCCCGGCAAGCGGTAGTTGCTGGCCGCCTGCGCCGCCGCACGAATCGCCACCATCTCGGCATGCGCACTCGGGTCGCTACCGCTGATCGGGCAATTGAACCCCTGCCCGATCACCTCGCCGTGCTGCACCAGCACCGCGCCCACCGGCACCTCGCCCAGCGCCGCCCCTTGCGCCGCCAGCGCCAGCGCCAGGCGCATGAAATCCTGATCGCGGCTGCGATCATGATCTGTGGCTGACGCATCAGGCCACCTCGATCGCGGCCATCAGGCCGGTTTCCATATGGTCGATCACATGGCAATGGAACATCCAGGTCCCCGGGTTATCCGCCACCAGTGCCACCTGCGCCCGTTCGTTCTTGCCCAGCAGGTAGGTGTCGGTGAAGTACTGCTCCTGGATCGTGTGCCGATTGGAGCTGAGCACCTTGAAACTCATGCCATGCAGGTGGATCGGGTGCTGGTACTGGGTCATGTTCTTCAGTTCGAAGATGTAGCTCTTGCCCTTCTTCAAGGTGGCGATCGGACGGTCGGAGCAGGTCTTGTCGGTAATGTCCCAGGCCTGCCCGTTGATTTGCCACAGGCTCGGCGGCTTGCCGTTCTCGGTATTGACCGACACCGAGCCCACCCATTCGAAATTGAAGTTGAGCTTCTCGGCATTGGCCAGGTCCGGCTCGGCAATCGGGTTGGCCGGCAACGCCGGCGGCCACTCGCCCGGCGCCTCGCTACTGGCCACCGAGCGCAGCGTACCCAGGCGCACCGGGCCATCACGCAGGGACAATTCTTCACCGGCCGCCGGCATCTTGATCGCCAGGCAGATCCGCATGCCCGGGCCCAGCCAGTAGTCCTTGCCCAGCGGGCGTGGGGTGATCGGGTTGCCATCCAGCGCGTAGAGGCGCGCCTCGAAGTTGCCCTTGAGGTTGATGCGGTAGGTCAGGGTGTTGTCCAGGTTCAGCAGGCGCACCCGCACGATCTGCCCGGCAGGCATCTCGACCACCGCATCCGGCTGGCCGTTGATGGTGATCAGGCGCCCTGCCGTGCCACCGCGGGCGGCCTCGCGCGGGATGCTGAACTCGACGAAGTTGCCCTGCTCGTCCACATGCCAGTTCTTCAGGCTGAGCGTGCGTTCGTGCTTGAAGCCGGTGGGCTCGCGCTCTTCGACGATCAGCGGGCCGACCAGGCCGCGGCCCAGTTCCTCACTGCTGTTGACGTGCGGGTGGTACCAGTAGCTGCCGGCATCGGGCACGCGGAACTTGTAGTCGAAGTATTCGCCCGGCAGCACCGGCAACTGCGAAACATACGGCACGCCGTCCATTTCCAGCGGCAGGCGAATGCCGTGCCAGTGAATGGTGGTGGCCACCGGCAGGTGATTGATGAAACGCACCCGCAGCCACTCGCCCTGGCGCACACGCAGCTCGGTACCCGGTGCCGAGGGGCCGAACGCCCAGGCCTGGGTCATGTGCCCGGCCACCAGTTCGACGTCCAGCGGCGCGGCGATCAGCTCGTAGTCGTGCCCGGCCTGCTCGTCCTGCACCTTGCCCAGCCAGTAACGCGCGGCGCCCCCGGCGCCCAGGCCAACCACCACCAGGCCAGTCAGCCCCTTGAGCATTTGTCGACGGGTAAAGGACATCGGAACAGGCACCTCGTATTGCGAAAACAGCCTGCCAGCCGTGACCAGGCCAGCAATTGAGGGCGAATACGATACACCTGCATTTACGAAAGATTAAGTGAAGAGTTGCCGCAGCTACTCGCCGCAAGCCCGACCTAGCTCTATATACCGCCGCCATCACCCGGTACATGCGCATGCTGGCCCGCCGTACCCTTGAGGACAGTGCGATGCCAACCGATACGCCCGCGGCAATGGCGCGACAACAGCTGGACAGCATGGCCCGGCAACTGCTGCAAACCTGCCCGGACATGCGCGAACAGGCCCGGCAGATCGCCAGTGACCTGCTGCGGCGCCACGCCAACCGTACGCTGGAGCCGGACTGCGTGTTCTTCCACCGCTTCCAGTCGGCGCAGAGCAGCCCCAGAACCTTCAGCGGCTGGGAACACCGCGAACATCCTTGGCTGTCGCTGACCCTGCCGCAACTGGTCATGCAGCGCTTCGACGTCAACGACCAGGACAATGCCGACCTGCTGGGCTACCTCAGTGGTTTCTATACCGATGGCCCCGACAAGGCGGTGTACGACCAGCGCAACGAAGTGCCGCTGGACCCGCGCCAGGTGCTGGAGGCGTTCTGGGCAATCGATTTCGCCAGCCGCTTCACGGCGCAGGCGAACACGTTCTGGGCGACCCACAGCGATACCTTCCGCACCCTGGCCAAGGTCAACTTCCTGGCCAAGGTGCAGGAGGAATGCGAGGCCACCCGCGACCCTGCACTGCGCGCGCTGTACCGGCGGGTTGCGCAGGCCCTGGCCGGCCCGTTCGACACGCCCCCCCAAGCAGACCATTGCG
>NZ_JAAHBU010000441.1 GCF_010671725.1 Pseudomonas brassicae
CGACCTGGTGCGCCAGCGCGCCGACGGTGTGTTCGACTACCTCGGGCGCTGGACAACCAGGTCAAGGTGCGCGGCTTCCGCATCGAGCTGGGCGAAATCGAATCGCGTCTGCGCCAGCAACCTGGGGTGAGCGATGCGGTGGTGGTCGCCCGCGACACCGGCGCCGGCAAACAACTGATCGGCTATGTGGTGGCGGATGACGCCAGTGGCCAGGGCGAACGTCTGCGCGCCGCATTGCAGGTCGAGCTGCCCGATTACATGGTCCCGGCGCAGATCCTCGTGCTGGACGCCTTCCCGCTCAACCCGAACGGCAAGCTGGACCGCAAGGCCCTGCCCGATCCGGACTTCAAGGCGCGCGTCTTCGTTGCCCCGCGCAATGCGCTGGAGCAAGGCCTGGCGGCCATCTGGCAACAGGTGCTGGAGGTGGAGCAGGTGGGCGTCACCGACAACTTCTTCGAGCTGGGCGGCGACTCGCTGCGTGTGCTCAAGGTGCTGTCCAAGGTGCGTAGCCAGCCGGAGCTGGGCATCGAACTGAAACTGCGCGACCTGATCGGCAAGCCGACCATCGCCGAGCTGTCCGGCTACGCAGCCGATACCTCGTCGCTCGACCCGCTGCTGCTGCTCAACAGCCCGGTCGAGCAGGTACGGCCGCTGTTCTGCCTGCACGCAGGTTTCGGTACCGTGTTCGACTACGAGCCGCTGGCGCGGCGCCTGGAAGGCCAGCGCAGCGTGTACGGCCTGCAATGCCGCATGCTGCTGGAGCGTAGTTGGGAAGACGAATCCCTCGAGGCCATGGCCATCGACTATGCCCAGTACATTCGCCAGAAACAGGCCAGCGGCCCCTATCACCTGCTGGGTTGGTCGCTGGGCGGGACACTCGCGGTGCTGGTCGCGCAGGAGCTGGAAAAACAGGGCCAGCGGGTCAGCTTCCTCGGCCTGGTCGACAGCTTCCTGCCGTCGGCAGTGGCTGTCCGGCCTGCAGCCGATGAAGACTGGAGCGAGGACCTGGGCAGTTTCCTCGGCGTGATCATGGGCGTGTCGAGTGACGCGTTGCCGGTGCTGCAGGTGCGTTCAAGCAGCCCGGCCAACCACCTCGAACACGTAATCGCCGACGTGCAGGCACACGTCATCAGCACCTCGGCATTTGCCGCCATCGGCGCGGACGAACTGGCCCATACCTTCCGCGTGGCCATGAAACTCAAGGCGTTGTCCGAGGCCATCGATGGGTTGCCCACCACCGAGGCGGTGGCGCAGTGCTGGTGGGCCAAGGCGGGTGCAGGCCAGACTCCACGCCTGGCGCACGCGCAACTCAACGAACCGGTTGCCGCCGGCCACTACGACATGCTCAAGCACCCCGAGCTGCTGCGTCGCGTGCTGGAGCAGTTGCAGGAAAGCCACAGCGTCACCTGTTGATACCGCCGCCGCCCCGTCATGCGGGGCGCGTTTTTAATGGATTTGCAAGGAACCCCGACATGCCTCTGGATCCCGACCTCGAAGGCTTCCTGGAGCTGGCCCAGATGGGCCGCCTGAGTGGCAAGAGCAGTGCGTTGCATGAACTGGATCTCGCCCAGGCGCGCACGCAGTTCGAAACCACCTCGCAGGTGCTCGACCCCTGCCCGCCTGGCGCCATCACGGTCAGCACCCTGACTCTCCCGACCCGCGACGGCCAGTCCATCGCGGCGCGCCTGTACCGCGCCAACGCCAGTGACACGGCGTTGCTGCCGACGTTGCTGTTCTTTCATGGGGGCGGTTACGTGGTGGGCAGCCTGGACTCCCACGACTCCATCTGCCGCCGCCTGGCCGCGAGCGGGCGCCATGCGGTGCTGGCGCCGGCTTATCGGCTGGCCCCGGAGCACCCTTTCCCGACGGCCGTGCAGGATGCACTGGATGCCGCCAACTGGCTGGCTGAACACGCTACCTCGCTGCACCTGGACAACCAGCGCGTGACCCTGGCGGGCGACAGTGTGGGGGCCACGCTGGCCACGGTGCTGGCGATCACTGCGGTCAAGCAGCCGCAGGCGCTGCAGCTCAAGCCCAAGGCGCAACTGCTGTTCTATCCGGTGACTGATACCTCGCGCCAACGTGACTCGCACCGCGCTATGCCGAGGACTACCTGCTGGAAACCGCCACGTTGGAGTGGTTCTACCATCACTACAGTGCCGACCCGGCGCAGCATCTGGACTGGCGGGTGTCGCCGCTACTGGCCACCGGGCTGAGCGAATTGGCCCCGGCCTATGTGAGCCTAGCCGAATACGACCCGCTGCATGACGAGGGGCTGGAATACGCCCGCCTGCTGGAGGCCAGCGGTACGCCGGTGACCTTGAAGGTGCAGCAGGGGCTGACCCATGACTTTCTGCGCATGGGCGGGATTGTGGGCGATGTGGACGGTATCTATGCAGCAGTGGATAGCTGGTTGGCAGACCAGTAGTCGACCTTGTGACCCGAGAAACAAAAGCCCGCAATGATGCGGGCTTTTTTTGAGGGGCGTGGTTTACCAGAAGGTGCCACGCAGGGTCAGCATGTGATTGCGTGGCTCGCCATACCAGTTGGCAGCAACCGACGAGCCTACCGTCGAATAGTAGGTTTTGTCGAACACGTTGTTGAGGTTGTAAGCCAAGGTCCAGTGATCGTCCAGTCGATACTCGGCCATCGCATTCCAGACCGCATAGCCAGCTTGGCGATACTCGTAATCTTCTAGCCGAATCACGTCACCGACGTTGTTCAAGACCGGAACTTTGCCACTGACGTAGTTTGAACTTTGCACGTTCACCCCTCCCCCAACCTTCAGATCGTTGAACTCACCTGGCAAACGATAGGTCGACCACAATTTGAACAAGTGCTTGGGTGTCTGGGTACTGAATACAGCGTCATTGCTACGGTTCTGATTATGGTTAAAGGTATAGCCGGCCATCAGGCTCCAGTCCGGCAGTAGCTCTCCACTGACTTCCAGGTCTACGCCCTTGCTGACTACCTCGCCCTGAGACACATAGCAGCAACTGCCGCCAAATGGCACATTGACCTCAACATAACGCGGGTCCTGAACCGCTTCATGTTCGCGCCTGGTGTAGTAAACGGCCAAGGAAGTATTGACCGCACCGCCCCACAACTCGCCTTTGATACCCGTTTCGTAGGTCTTGCCCGTCATGGGTTCCAGCGTGTTGTCAGAAGCCATACCCGCAGGTGGCGGTGGGCCCGCAAGTTTGTTTTGTTGCGGCTTGAAAATTTCCGAGTAACTGGCATAGGTCGACCATTCATCGCTCAGGTCGTACACGACGCCACCATAGGGGACGACCTTGGTTGGTTCGCGAGTCGACAGGTAAGCCGGCTCCGCCCCCCGTTCCTGATAGGTCTGATAGAACTTGTAGCGCTGGGCCCGTGCCCCAACGATGAGGTGCAACGGGTCTGCCAGTTGCAAGCGCAGGGTGGAATAGAGACCGTACTGGATCTGTGTGTTCGGGTTGTAATCGGCAACCCAGTCCTTGGACGTCGGAGGGTTCGGCCATGGCGTGGAGCCAGGATCGAATACGTCAATGGGTTCAAATGCCCCCTGCAGTTGCCCGGTGCCCCGCCACTGGCTGGTGATGCGTTGATGGTCAGCCCCCATCAGGAACTCATGTTGACGATCGAATGCATCGAACTTGCCTGCCAGGTTCACATCCATCAGCTGCTGGTCGCTACGGTACCGCGCAACGCTGCCGTAACGAGTCGCACCGGTTCCGGTCACCGGGTTCACGCTGCCCACATTGAATGCGCGTTTCTGTAACCCGGAATCCTGAGTCTGGGTGTAACTGACGTTGAGCTTCCAGGCATCCGACAGCTCGTGGTCGACCTTGGCAAATACCTCGTCGGACCGACCGTCCTGGAACGCCCAGCTCTCAGTCAGGTTGGTATGGCGCGCAAGGCCAAGATCGGCACCTGTGCTGTAGCGCGGCAGGCCGGCGCTGGCGCCGTTCTCGTTGATGCGCTCCGATCGCCCACCCAGGGTCAGGCGAGTGGAAGGCAGTATGTCTGCCTCGAGGATGCCGTAGAGCGTGGGGCTCTGCGAACTGCGCTCGTCCATGAAATACTGGCGGTCGGTATAGGCTGCCACAAGCCGCCCACGCAACTTCCCGTCAAAGCCCATCGGTCCGGTAATGTCGACCTGGCTACGGTAATTGTCCCAGGAGCCTGCAGAGGCTTCGAACTTCAACTGATAGGTGTCCAGCGGACGTTTTCGCACCATGTTGATGATGCCGCCCGGATCACCGGTGCCGCCAAACAGCCCCGAAGAGCCTCGTAATACCTCGACGTGGTCGAACTCGGCAAGGTTGTACACCTTGCTCGAATAGAAACTGCCCGCAGTGGTACCCAGCGCCATGGGCGCTGCACCATCGATCTGAATATTTTCGATGGCAAAGCCACGGGAGTAGAAGTCATTGATGCGCTCGTTGGAGTTGCGCACAGTGATGCCCGGCGTCATCTTCATGGCATCGGTCAAATCGACCATGCCCTTGTCCTGAATCACCTGATGGGTAATGACCGAAACCGACTGCGGCGTCTGACGCAGGCTGGTCGGGGTCTTGGAGCCGACACTGGTCAGGCTGGGCGTATAGGAACCGGTATTCTCGGTCATCTGCCCCATCCCCTGCCCCTGGATGGTGGTGGTACCCAGCTCCAGCGCCGCCCCCAGCATCGGAGCTTTTTCGACCAGGATCACATCGCCGCTGAGCCTTGCGCTCAAACCACTGCCCAACAACAATCGTTCAAGCCCCTGCTGTACCGCGTAACGCCCGTGCAGCCCTTCGGTTTGCTGGCGGGTCACTACTTCACTGACAACCATCAGGCGCAACCCCGCCTGGTCGGCAAAGCGCGTCAGCGCCTGGTCAAGCGGACCTGCCGCAACATCGAAGACCTGCTCCACGGCGTGCTGGTGGTCCGCCGCCCTGGCCGGCTGGCTGACGCCCACACAGCTCGCTGCCACGATCGCCAGGCTCAAGGCGGTGTGTCTGATCAGATACGGCATAACGCTCCCCTGCTGAAATCAGCGAAATAAAAATCAATCTCGACAGGAAAGACGTCAGCCCTCTGAAAACCGACAGTGGCGGCAAGCAATTATTTTTGCGCGGACCCTACTTTCGCCGCGCGTCGTCGCGCTCGATCACGGTCAACCACGGGAACTGCCGCACGCGCAGCGGCAAGGTGCGCTGCAGCAGTTGCAACTGGGCGTCGGTGTCGCCGGTTGCAACGACGCCGGTGACCGGCAAGCGGCGCAGGTCGTTGTCGCGTACCCAGATCAGGCCGCGGTGGTAGCGACCGATCTGTTCCAGCACCTCGCCCAGCGGCTGCTGGTTGAACACCAGCCTGTCGCGACGCCACGCCGTTGCCGATGCGATGTCCACCGCTTGCGCCCCCTCCAGACCGTGCGGGCCGAACTGCACCGCTTGCCCGGCGTCGACGTCAACAGCCTGCGGATCGCCCTCAAGCGTCACCCGCACCGAATGCTCGGTCACCACCATGCGCACCTGCTCGCCTTCGCGCCGAACGTCGAAGCCGGTGCCCAGCGCGCGCATGCGCCCGTTGCCGGCCAGCACCTCGAACGGCCGTTGCGCATCGGCTGCAACCTGCACGAAGAGCTCCCCAGCGTAGAGGTGTACCACCCGGCGATCGCCTTCCAGATCTATATCGACGCGCGTGCGCGGCGCCAGCTCAAGGCGCGAGCCATCGGCCAGATTCAACGTGCGGTGCTCGCCCAGGGCGGTCATCTGGTCGGCTACCCAGCCTTGACCTTGAGCCTGCCAGTAGAGGCCGCCCGCCAGGCTCACGGCGATTGCCAGGCCCAACAGCGGCACCTTGCGCGACGGTACGGGCGGCCGCTCAAGCGCACTGCCCAGCCGCTCCCACAGCCGTTCCGCCGCGTGCGCGGCATGCTGGTGTTGCGGTGATGCTTCGCACCACTGCAGGTAGGCGTCCCAGGTGGGTGCCTCAGCGCTGCCCGAATTCAGGTCGACCAACCACTGCAAGGCCTGTTCGGTCAGCACTGTGGAGGCGTTGTCGGGAGAAATATCGCTGCGCTCGCGCTTCACTCAGTCATCCATCATTTCGAGGCGTCGAGCACAGTGAAGCAAGGCGCTCATGATGTACTTGCTGACCATGCTCACCGACACCCCGAGCCGCTCGGCGATGGCCGCATGGCCCAGCCCTTCGAGGCGATTGAGCAGCAAGGCCTGGCGGCAGTTGACGGGCAACTCGTCGAGGGCCGTCTGCAACAGCATCAGTTGCTGGCGCAACTCCAGCAGCGCGGCGGGCCCGGGAGACGGGTCGAGCAGTTCATGTTGAACATCGTCCAGCGAGCCGACCGGCCCGCGCCGCGTGTGGCTGCGCCCCAGGTCGATGATCAGGTTGCGCAGCACGCGAATCAGGAAAAAACGTGGGTTGGCAATCGAGTGTGTGCGCTGCTGACGGTCCAGGCCGACGTAGCGCACGAATGCGTCCTGAGTGAGGTCTGCCGCCATTTCCCGGTCGCCCAGGCGACGATAGGCAATCTGCTGCAGTTCGCGGTGATA
>NZ_JAAHBU010000442.1 GCF_010671725.1 Pseudomonas brassicae
GGCGCAAGGGCCTGGACGCCGTACCGCACGCGGCCATGCCGCTGTTCACCCGCCCGCAGAGCACCTTCCTCGGCAGCGCCAGCCAGGTCGAGGCATACGTCTACGCCCTGGCCCGCTTCGAAGCCAAGCCGGCGCAGTTCCCCAAGGCCCACAAGAGCCACAAGGGCGACGCGCCGCGTGCGCCGCGCACGGTCAAGGAAATGCTCGAACGCTGCGAAGACGCCCTGCCGCTGCCCGACCTGATGGTGTGGCTGCTGGAGCAGGAGCCCGAAGGCGCCACCGACGAACTGCTGTACTGGTTCTCGCGCCTCTCGCGGGAAAAACGCTTTACCCGTGCGCGCCTGGAGCGCGCGAGTACACCACTCAGGAACACCTGGTCAGCCTGCGCTCGTTCGCCCTGACTTCAAGCCGCGAACCGTCGCCCGAGCCTACTGCGAGCCCTACCCATGCATCTTGATCTTTCCGAACTGTCCCAGCTCGCACCGATCTTCCGCGAGCTGTTCAAGGGCTTCCACATCAGCCGGCGCGACCCCGAGCTGTACGCCCAGCTGTCGAACTTCCAGGACCAGTACCGTGGCCTGTTCAAGGCCCTGGGCTTCGAGCTGGTGTGCGATACCCGCGGCTTCTACTACTTCGTGCCGGAACTGGCCGCCGCGCAGGTCAACAAGACCGCCCAGCGCCTGTCGCTGTTCACCTTCATCCTGGTCGAGCACCTGGCCGACCAGGGCCGCGACCCGATGGCCGTGCTCGACGGCGGCAGCCTGGGCCGCGACGAACTGCCCTCGTTGCTGGAGAAGTACCGCGACCTGTTCCTGCAGGCCGAGGTACAGACTCCCGACGAGCTGGAAGAAAAGATCATGCGCCGCATGACCCAGCTCGGCTTTGCCAGCGAAGACAACGGCATCTACCGCTTTCTGCCACCGATGCACCGCTTCCTCGACGTGTGCCTGTCGGTGCAGCAGGACCGCGACCTGGCCGCCAGCCTGCACAGCGCCCTGCCGCTGCCCACCCCGGTGCTGGTGGTGGAAGAAACCCCGGAAGAACTGAACAGGACCGACGACCCGCTCGACCTGAGCCCGTTCGAAGAAAGCGAAGAAGACGCCCTGGCCCGCGCCATTGCGCAAGAGCAACAGGAGATTGACGCATGAGCCAGGAACGCTACGGCATTCGCCGCTTTGCACTGCTCAACACGGCCGGCTACAGCCTGGGCCTGTTCCCGCTGGAAAACCCGCTGTCGGTGTACGGCGCCAACAACCTGGGCAAGAGTGCGTCGATCAACGCCCTGCAGTTCCCGATCCTGGCGCGCATGTCGGACATGAGCTTCGGCAAGTACAGCCTGGAACAGTCGCGCCGCTTCTACTTTGCCAGCGACACCAGCTACATCCTCTGCGAGGTCAACCTGCCCCACGGCCCGCACGTGATCGGCGTGGTCGGGCGCGGCCCCGGCGGCGGCTTCGGCCACCAGTTCTTCGCCTACGCCGGCGAGCTGGACCTGGGCCACTACCAGAAGAACGACACCTGCCTGCGCCAGAAGGAGCTGTTCAGCAACCTGGAACGCAATGGCCTGAAGGCCTACGAGCTCAAGCCCGACGAACTGCGTCGGCTGCTGGTGGGCGGGCACACCTCGGTGCCGCTGGACCTGACCCTGATCCCGCTGCGCTCCACCAGCGAGCAGAGCCTGAAGACCTTCCGCGCGCTGTTCATCAACCTGCTGCACATGCGCGAGATCACTGCCGCCAAGCTCAAGCAGTTGTTCCTCGATGCATTCGAGCACAGCCTGCGTTCGGGCAGCGTCGACTATATCGCCGCCTGCGAAGAAGCCTTCCGCGACGTGCGCCGCATGGAACAGGACTACAACTCGCTGGTGGCCGCCGGCCCGCTGGTCGAGGCCCTGGCCAACGGCGTGACCCAGCGCGACATCCTGCGCGGCAAGCTGCACCGCCTGTCGCCGATGCTCGACCAACTGCTCGGCACCTGGCAGGACTACGCCGGGGCGCGCAAGGAAGAGCTGGTACTGCAGGCCGAGCACTACAGCCACGAGCAGGACGCGCTGCAGAACAATCAGCGCGGCGGCACCCAGGAGCTGATGCGCCTGGAGCGCGAGATGACCGGCATCCAGCGCTGGCTGGGCGAGCTGTCGGTGCTCAAGCACCGCTTCGCGCTGGTGGATGACGTCAAGGTGCTGGAGCAGCAACTGCTGGCCGCCAAGGACGCCCACGACGAACTGGCCGGCGCCCTGGCGCAATCACGCCAGTTCAGCGCCGAAGACCTCGAAGAGCGCCTGCGCGACCTGGAAAAACGCCTCAAGTCGTCAAGCAGCAGCTCGACCATGCCGACAACAACAGCTATGCACGCCTGCGCGAGGAGTTCTCGCAGCAGGACGTCGAGCGCCTGATGCGCCTGTTCAACGGCGCGCTGTTCAGCCTGCCACTGGGCGAGCGGGGCATCGAGCTGGACGACAGCGACGTGTGGGTCAAATCCCTCGAAGCGGTGCTGGATGGCTTCAAGGGCGAGCGTTTCGAAGCGCCGGGCCTGTCCATCGACCTGACGTCCATCGAGCCGCCGGCCTTGCAGGCCCTGGCCGACCGCGCCGCGTTGCGCGACCAGAAGGAGCGCCTGGAAAAGGAGCTCAAGCAACTCAAGACCAGCAGGCCGTGGCTGCCGACCGCGCCGCGAGCAAGACCCAGACCGAAGCGCTGTACCAGCAGGTGCTGGATGCGCAGAAGGCCCTGGAAGACTACCGCCGCGCCCAGACGCTATCGGCCGAGGAAGGCGACAAGCTGGAACAGCTGGCGCAGATGGAAGCCGCCCAGGACGAACTCAAGCGCTCCAGCGATGCGTTCACCGAGCGCGTCCAGCAACTGTCGGCCAAGCTGCAACTGGTCGGCCGCCAGATCGCCGACATGGAAGCCAAGCAGCGCACCCTGGACGACGCCCTGCGCCGTCGCCAGCTGCTGCCGGCCGACCTGCCGTTCGGCACGCCGTTCATGGACCCGGTCGACGATTCCATGGACAACCTGCTGGGGCTGCTCAACGACTACCAGGACAGCTGGCAGGGCCTGCTGCGGGTGGATGGCCAGATCGAGGCACTGTACGCCCAGGTGCGCCTCAAGGGCGTGGCCAAGTTCGACAGCGAAGACGACATGGAGCGCCGCCTGCAACTGCTGATCAACGCCTATGCGCACCGTACCGACGAAGCCCTGACCCTGGGCAAGGCGCGGCGTGCGGCGGTGACCGACATTGCGCGTACCCTGCGCAACATCCGCAGCGACTACGACAGCCTCGAGCACCAGCTGGCGCTGTTCAACCGCGAGATCAACAAGCGCCAGGTGTCCAACCTGCAGAGCTTTCGCATCGTGCTGGCGCCGAACAAGGAAGCGCTCAAGCACATCGACCAGATCATCCACAGTGCCGGGCAGTACGAAGAGGGCGAGACGCTGTCGGTGTTCGACCTGAGCCAGAGCGCCGAGCAGGACAACAAGAACGAAGAGGCCAAGGAGTACCTGGCACGGCTGGTGGCGGCCAACCACAACCAGCTGGGCTTGAAGGACCTGTTCGAGCTGGCGTTCGAGATCACCAAGGTGGGTGGCAGCCGGTGATTCATACCGACATCGACGGTGCGGCGTCCAACGGCACCACCATGACCATCAAGGCGCTGACCAACATGTACCTGCTGCTGCACCTGATGGACCGCGACCAGGCCGGGCGCGTGCGCTTGCCGTACTACCTGGACGAGGCGGCGGACATCGACGAACGCAACCAGGCGGCGTTGCTGGAGACCAGCCTGCAGCTGGGCTTCGTGCCGATCCTGGCGAGCGTGAAGCCGCAGGTGTCGGCGCACGTGGCGATCGACCTGGAAGGCGGCAGCGGGCCGAACGGGATCTACATCGACGAGGCGGACTGGAAGTACATCAGCCGTCGCGATCAGGTGAAGGTCGAGGTGCGGGAAGTCGACGTGGAGCCGGCGTCAATCTGATGCCTTTACAGGGGCCTTGATGGCCCCTTCGCTGGCAAGCCAGCTCCCACAGGGTTATCAGTGCTCATGAGACAGGCACTTTACCCTGCCTTTACTGGGGCCTTGACCCCCTTCACTGGCAAGCCAGCTCCCACAGGGTTAGCAGTGCTCCTGAGACAGGCACTGTATCCTGCCTTTACAGGGGCATTGATCCCCTTCATTGGCAAGCCAGTTCCCACAGGGTTAGCAGTGCTCTTGAGACAGGCACTGTACCCTGCCTTTACTGGGGCATTGATGGCCACTTCGCTGCAAGCCAGTTCCCACAGGGTTATCAGCACTCTTTGGACAGGCACTGTACCTGTGGGAGCTGGCTTGCCAGCGAAGCAGGCGACGCGGTGCTGGATCATTGCGCCCAGGGCAGGATCGGAATCGCCGTCACCGCGTTCTGCGGGCTGCCTTCGATCACGCGGTCGCTGTACACCAGGTACACCAGCGTGTTGCGCTTCTTGTCCAGAAAGCGCACCACCTGCATGCTCTTGAACACCAGCGAAGTACGCTCCTTGAACACTTCGTCGCCATCCTTGAGCTCACCCTTGAAGCGGATCGGTCCCACCTGGCGACAGGCAATCGACGCCTCCGCACGGTCTTCGGCCAGCCCCAATCCACCCTTCACGCCGCCGGTCTTGGCACGCGACAGGTAGCAGGTCACACCCTCCACCTTGGGGTCGTCAAACGCTTCGACCACAATGCGATCGTTCGGCCCGACGAACTTGAACACGGTCGATACCTGGCCGATTTCCTCGGCCCCGGCCACCAGCGGCAACGCCAGCAAGGCGGCGGCAAACATCCCTTTGATCACAGCTGCATCCTCATACCAGAATCAGGTTGTCGCGGTGCACCAGCTCAGGCTCGGCGCTGTAGCCCAGCACGCTTTCGATCGCCTCGGACGACTGGCCGATGATCTTCTGTGCTTCCAGCGCACTGTAGTTGGCCAGGCCGCGCGCCACTTCAAGGCCGTCAGGCCCCACGCAAACGACCATCTCGCCACGGCGGAAACTGCCCTGCACGGTCTTCACACCCACCGGCAACAGGCTCTTGTTGGCCTGGCGCAATGCCTGCACCGCACCGGCATCCAGCACCAGGGTGCCACGGGTCTGCAGGTGCCCGGCCAGCCACTGCTTGCGCGCCGCCAGCATGCCGCGCTCGGGCGACAACAAGGTGCCCAGGCGCTCGCCGGCCTTCAAGCGGTCGAGCACGCGCTCGATGCGCCCGCCCACGATGATGGTGTGCGCGCCGGAACGCGCCGCCAGGCGCGCGGCACGCAGCTTGGTCTGCATGCCGCCACGCCCCAGCGCACCACCGGTGCCACCCGCCACGGCGTCCAGCGCCGGGTCATCGGCGCGAGCTTCGTAGATCAGCTGGGCTTCAGGGTTGTGGCGTGGGTCGGCATCGAACATGCCGTCGCGGTCGGTGAGTATCACCAGCAGGTCGGCTTCCACCAGGTTGGCCACCAGCGCGGCCAGGGTGTCGTTGTCGCCAAAGCGGATTTCGTCGGTGACCACGGTATCGTTTTCGTTGATCACCGGCACCACGCCCAGCTCCACCAGGGTGCGCAAGGTGCTGCGGGCGTTCAGGTAGCGCTTGCGGTCGGACAGGTCGTCATGGGTCAGCAGGATCTGCGCGGTGTGCCGCCCATGCTCGGCAAAGCTCGACTCCCACGCCTGCACCAGGCCCATCTGGCCGATCGAGGCAGCCGCCTGCAGCTCGTTCATCGCGCTGGGGCGCTTGCTCCAGCCCAGGCGGCTCATGCCGGCGGCCACGGCCCCCGAAGACACCAGCACCAACTCGACACCTGCGTTATGCAGGGCCACCATCTGCTCGACCCATACCCCCATGGCTGCGCGGTCCAGGCCCTTGCCATCCGCCGTCAGCAATGCGCTGCCGATCTTCACCACCCAGCGCTGCGCACCCGTCACCTTGCTCCGCATCTTCTTCCAACCTTTAGAGATCTTTAGATACCAAAACGC
>NZ_JAAHBU010000443.1 GCF_010671725.1 Pseudomonas brassicae
GTGACCCACTGGACCTGCCGCGAGGAAGGCAAGGATGGCGTACCGATCGGTCAGCCGATCGCCAACCTCGGCACCTATGTATTGAGTGCCGACCTGGTGCCCTTGCCGGCGGGTGTTACCGGCGAGCTCTACCTCGCCGGTGAAGGCCTGGCCCGTGGTTACCACCGCCGCGCCGCGCTGACCGCCGAACGCTTCGTCGCCAGCCCGTTCGGCAACGGCGAGCGCCTGTACCGCACCGGTGACCTGGCACGGCAACGCGCCGACGGCGTGATCGACTACAGGGGGCGTATCGACCATCAGGTGAAGATCCGCGGCCTGCGTATCGAGCTGGGTGAAATCGAAGCACGCCTGCTCGAACTGGACAGCGTGCGCGAAGCCAGCGTGCTGGCCGTGGAGGCAGGCAGCGGCCTGCAACTGGCCGCTTACCTGGTGGCCAGTGACGCCCGCCTGGCCTCGGCCAGCGCTGCACAGCAGGCGCCATGGCGCGATGCGGTTCGCCAGCAACTGCTGGGCGTGCTGCCCGACTACATGGTGCCCATGCACCTGGTGCTGCTGGAGCAATTGCCACTGAGCCCCAACGGCAAGCTCGACCGCAAGGCACTGCCTGGCATCAGCGACTGCGCCACGCGCAGCGAGCACGTCGCGGCGGGCAACGCGCTGGAACAGCAACTGGTCGATATCTGGCAGGCGGTGCTCAAGCTCGACCGCGTGAGCATCACCGACAACTTCTTCGAACTGGGCGGCGACTCGATCATCTCGATCCAGGTGGTCAGCCGCGCCCGCCAGGCCGGCATCCGTTTCACCCCCAAAGCCCTGTTCGAACACCAGACCATCCAGCGCCTTGCCGCCGTCGCCCAGGCCAGCGGCGCAAGCCCGGTGGTCGATCAGGCGGCGTTGCACGGCGCGACGGCCTTGCTGCCGATCCAGCAGATGTTCTTCGAACTGCCGATGCCCGAACCGCATCACTGGAACCAGGCCGTGCTGCTCAAGCCCACTCTCAGGCTTGATGCCGTGGCGCTGGAGCAGGCCTTGCAGAGCCTGGTGCTGCACCACGACGCATTGCGCCTGCAGTTCACCGAAACGGCCTGCGGCTGGCGCGGCGAGTACCGCTCGGTGGCCGCCCAGCGCGAAGCCTGGTCACACACGCCGCTGCTGTGGCACCACACCGTGAGCGATTCGCACGCACTGGAGGCCCTGGCCGAGTCGCCCAGCGCAGCCTTGACCTCCAGGGCGGCGTGGTCCGTGGCCTGCTTGCCGACCTCGCCGATGGCAGCCAACGCCTGCTGCTGGTCATTCACCACCTGGCGGTCGACGGCGTGTCGTGGCGCATTCTCTTCGACGACCTGCAGGCCGCTTATCGCCGTGCAGTGGCCGGCCAAGCCGCCGACCTGCCGGCCAAGACCAGCTCCATGCGCGCCTGGGCCGAGCAGTTGCAGGCGTTCGCCCGGCACGACGGCCTGAACCAGGAGCTCGCCTACTGGCAGCAGCAGTTGCATGGGGTGAACAGCGACCTGCCCTGCGACCGTCCTGCCGAGCGCCTGCTCAACCGCAACAGCAACAGCGTGCAGCTGGTGCTGGACAAACAACTCACCCGACAGTTGTTGCAGCAGGCACCCGCTGCGTATCGCACCCAGGTCAACGACCTGTTGCTCAGCGCGCTGGCGCAGGTCATCACGCGTTGGAGCGGCCAGGACGACCTGCTGCTGCAACTCGAAGGCCATGGCCGGGAGGAGCTGTTCGAGTCGGTGGACCTGACCCGCACCGTCGGCTGGTTCACCAGCCTGTTCCCGGTGCGCCTGACGCCGGCCAGCACGCTGGGCGACACGATCAAACAGGTCAAGGAACAGCTGCGCGCCATCCCCAACAAGGGCATCGGCTACGGTGCCTTGCGCTACCTTGGCGATGCACAGACGCAGCAGGCCTTGCAGCAACTGCCCGTACCGCGCCTGACCTTCAACTACCTGGGCCAGCTCGACGGCACCTTCGACAGTGACGAAGGTGCGCTCTTTGCGCCGGCGAGCGAAGGCAGCGGTACCGGACAAAGCCTTGATGCCCCGCAGAGCAACTGGCTGACCCTCAACAGCCAGGTGTACGCAGGTGAGCTGAGCCTGACGTGGGGCTACAACAGCGAAATGTTCGATACCTCGACCATTCAAGGGCTGGCCGAGGATTACCTGCAGGCCCTGACGCGACTGATCGATCACTGCCTGCTGGCAGACAGCCACGGCCTCACGCCATCGGATGTGCCTCTGGCCCACTTGAGCCAGGCGCAGCTCGATGCCCTGCCCGTGTCGGCACGCGAGGTCGAAACGCTCTACCCGCTGGCCCCCATGCAACAGGGGATGCTGTTCCACACCCTGTACCAGCAGCAAGCAGGCAACTACATCAACCAGATGCGCCTGGATGTACGCGGCCTGGATGCCGAACGCTTGCGGGCCGCCTGGCAGGCCACCCTCGATGCCCATGACATCCTGCGCAGCGGCTTCCTCTGGCAGGGCCAGTTGAACGAGCCGCTGCAAGTGGTGCACAAGGGTGTCGAGCTGCCGTTCACCCTGCTTGACTGGCGCGAACGCCAAGGCACTGCGGCGGCACTGGAAACGCTGGCCGCCGAGGAGTTGATGCAACCCTTCGACCTGCAGCAGCCACCCTTGTTGCGCCTGTACATGGTGCGCACGGACGCCGACAGCCATCACCTGATCTACACCCATCACCACATCCTGCTGGATGGCTGGAGCAACTCGCAAATGATGGGCGAAGTGATGCAGCGCTACCATGGCCAGCGAGTGTCCACATCCGGCGCTCGCTACAGCGACTACATCGCCTGGCTGCAACAGCAAGACCAGGCGCTGAGCGAGACATTCTGGAAATCCCAGGTCCAGGCACTCGATGCGCCCACTCGGCTCGCGGCAGCTATCACGGTAGAGCGCTCGCCAGCGTCAGGCTATGCACACTTCGAAACCGTGCTCGAACCCACAGACACGTCCCGGCTCGAGGCCTTTGCGCGCCAGCAGAAGGTCACGCCCAATACGCTGGTTCAGGCTGCCTG
>NZ_JAAHBU010000444.1 GCF_010671725.1 Pseudomonas brassicae
AGCCACTCAGCCATGCTCGGCCTCCCCAGGCCCGGTGCGCCGGCGCAGGTGCCAAGCCATGAGGCCCGCCGCCACTGCCGTCAACAGCAACCCCAGGTCGACCCCCGCGACCGCCGGCAGCCCATGGCTGATAGCCCGCCACGGAGGGTCGCCGGTATGCCAGGCATTGGAGAGCACCGCCATGAGCGCCAGCGCGCAGATCATCAGGCAGTGCGTCGCCCAGGGCGCCCGCAAGTGGCGTGATCGACACACCGCCCACAAGGCGTGCAGGCTGGCCAGCAGCCAGGCCCCGTAAAACACTTGGACCTCCCAGCGTGCACGGCCGCTCAGGTCATCCGCCAGCCACTGATTGGCCACCAGCATGGCCAGGGTCGCCAACGGCATGCCGGTGATCAGCGCGCAGCTGAGCAGCGTCAGCATGACGCTGCCCCACTGCCCTTGCGCAGCCTGCAACCGGCGCTTCTCCAGCCAGTAAAGCAACCCGCTGGCGAGCATCACGCAACCACTCACGCCGCCCAGGAAGTACAGCAGGCGCAGCCACGGCTGCTGGAAATGCGCGACATGCAACCCGGCCAGCCACTTGAACGTGGCGGCCGCCCCAGGCAAACGCGCATCGTGCAGCAGGCGGGCGCTGGCGCCATCAAAGTACAAGGTGCGCCCGTCCTGGCTCACGCCACCTGTCAGCGAGCGGCTCACCTCGACATAGGCATGCGCATCCCCAGGGTGCCAGACCCTGACAAACCCGGGTTCGCCGCCCTCCCAGTGCACGCGGGCAAACGCCATCATCTGGTCCAGCGAGGCAAGTGGCCCGGGCATGCCGGATGCCTGGCGGCTGTAGGCGGCGCTGGCGTGCAGCGCAAACTGATCAGCCTGATCGGGGTACACCGCCAGGATCGCGGCGGGCAGGTACACCGGAAACACAATCAACAGCCCGCTCAGCAGGATAACGAAATGAAAAGGCAGGGCAAACACCCCGGTGAGGTTGTGCAGGTCCAGCAGCCGCCTTGGCGACTTGTCGAGCCGCAACACAAACAGGTCCTGAAACAACCGGGCATGGATGCACACGCCGGCAATCAGCGCAATCATGCCCAGCATCGCGGCCAGGCCAAGCAGCCGTGCACCGATGTTCCAGCTGTTCAGGTTGAGTGTGTAATGCAGCCGGTAGAAAAAATCCCCGCCACGGCTCCCGGCGACGGGCAACACGCGACCGTCAGCGGGCGCAATAAAGCGGCTGATGCCCTCCCGCTCCAGGGTCCAGGCCTGAAAACGCGCCACCGCGCGGCGCTCGTCCGGCAGCTCGACATACCATTGCAGCAGTGGCTTGCCCTCGCTCAAGCGGTCCACCTGGGCAACCACCCGCTGATCCAGCGAGAACGATGCAGCCCCAGGTGCCACACGAATCTGCGGCAGCATCCAGCTGTCCAGTTCTCGGTCATAGACCGCCAGGCTGCCCATGAAAAAGGCCACCAGCAAAAACCCGGAAAACCCCACACCGATAAATCGATGCAGCCACAGCCTGGCGTGACGAACACTGTCGAACATCACGCCCCTCCCGAAAGACCGCGCGCCGCGGCCAGCATCAACACCGACGCCACGGCCACCGCCCCACCCTGGCGCCAGGCCTGCCGCGCACCAAACAGCCACAGCCCCAACAGCGGGAACAGCACAAAGCCCAGTATCGAACTGATCAGCACCGCCTCGCTACGCGGCAGTGCCAGGCGTACCAGACACAGCGCCGACAGGCTGCTCAGCGCCCAGGTGAACAGGTAGCTGAGCAACAACGCCAGCACCAGCCACGCGGCGCGCTGGCGATTGAGGGCAGCCTTCATCGCGTGGCGATCAGAACCTGGCACGCAGGGTCATCGACACGGCACGCGGATCACCGAAGATGTTTCCATCCTGGAAGGTGTTGATGCGCTGGAAGTACTTCTTGTCGGTCAGGTTGGTCGCCAGCAGGTCCGCCGAGAGATGCTGTGTGATCTGGTAGCCGATACCGGCATCGTACAGGGCATAGCCACTTTGGCGCAGCTTGGTGCCGTCCATGTCGATCGAGGGCACATCGAGCTTGTTGTAGGTTTCACTGACGATGCTGACCCCGCCCTGAACGCTCCACTTCTCCAGCTCGCCCGGCAACTTGTAGAGGCTCCAGACCCGCAGCATGTTTTTCGGCAGGTAGGTCTGCAATTGCTCGTTGGCGCTGTCATAGCGCTTGTAGGTGTGTGTGAAGTTTGTGGAGAGGAACCAGTCGGGTGTCAGCTGGCCACTCATCTGCGCCTCGAACCCACGCGTTCTGGCCTTGCCGCTGGCCACCACCGCCCGTGAGTTGGGGTCATTCATGTCTGGAATCGCACGGTTTTGCTCCTCGATCTGGAACGCCGCCAGCGACGCGTTCAACGCGCCATCGAGGAACTCGCCCTTGATGCCCAGCTCATGCTGCGTGCCTTCCAGTGGCTTGATGATGCTGTTGTTGATGTCCAGGTTGCTGACCGGTTGCGGCTGGAAAACCCCGGCGTAGTTGCCGTACAGCGAGTAGGTGTCATCGAGTTCGTAGATCAGGCCATAGAACGGCGTGAACTTCTGCGACACCGTGGCCCCCACCTTTCCGACGGCGAGCCGGCTTGCGGCTGGTGCTGCGAGCGGTGCATGTCCAGCCAGGTCAGGCGCCCACCCACCACCAGCGTCAGCGGCTCCGCCAGGCTCAGGCGCACATTGCCGTACACCGCCTTGGAGCGGGTGTTGGCAACGCTGGTGGGCAAGCGGTCCGAAGCGGGAAACAGCGGCCGCGGGAAATTCACGTCGGGGTTGTAAAGGTCCACATCGCCCAGGTAGTCGGAGAAGTAACCACCGTTTGAAGCGAACTCGGAGCGCGAATAATTGGCCCCCAGCAGCGCCTTGTGCTCGCGCCCCAGCAAGGTGAACGGACCGTCGACATACAGGTCGGCCTCGTCTTGCTTCTCTCGGTAGTCAAACATCACCGAGTTCATCGACACCAAGTTGTCGGCAGGGTCGATCCCCCCACCATTGCGCGCATAGGCCTGGGTCAGGTCATAGTTGTTGTCGGCGTGGCGCAGCGCCAGCTTGGTTTTCCAGCCGTCGCCCAGCTGGTGCTCGATTTCGGTGAATACCGCGGTGCTCCAGAAGTAGTCGCGGTTCCAGTCCTCACCATAGAAATTCTTGCGCGACACGTCCGGCAGCGACATCGCCGGCCGGCCTGCCGCGTTGGTATAGCGAAACGCCGGCAACGAGCGCTGGGCGCCGCGGATATCGGTGTTCTGATTGCTCGCGCCAAGGGTCCAGACGGTGTCTGGCGTCAGGTCGATATCGACGATGCCATACAGCTGGCTGGAATCGCGCTTGCCGCCGCCATCGTAGTACACGCCCTGCTTGCGGTCGCTCAGCACCAGGCGTCCACGCACGTTGCCACTGTCGGTCAGCGGGCCGGTGACGTCGACCATGGCCCGGTAGTTGTCCCAGGAGCCGGCACTGACTTCAGCGGACACGGCCGCATCGGCCAGGGGACGCTTGCGCACCAGGTTGATGCTGCCGCCGGGGCCGCCCGTGCCGGTCAGGCTGCCGGAGGGGCCCTTGAGCACCTCGACACGGTCGTACATGGTCAGGTCAGGCGAGAGGAACACCCGGTTGTCCATGGTGGTCGGCGTACCGTCCAGCTGCAACGAGGTCATTTCGAAGCCACGGGAGAAGAAGCTCAGGCGGCTGGCGTCGATACGCTGCACGGTGACCCCGCCGACCTTGCCCAGGGCGTCTTCGAGGGTGTACAGGTTCTGCTTCTGAATACGCTCCTGGCCGATCACATCGATCGTCTGCGGCACCTCACGCAGGCGCAGCGCCACCTTGGTGCCCACCGACACGGTGGCACCTCGGACTGCATGCCGACAATCGACTGCTCTGGCAGGGTCAGGGTCGTCAGGCGGTCCAGGGTCAGGGTGCCGGCTGCCGTGGTGCGCACCGACAGCGCGCTGCCGGCGAGCGCCCGCTGCACGGCCTGTTCGGCGCTCATCGTGCCCTGGATCGCGGGCGCACGCAGCCCGCTGGCCAGGGCCGGCACATACGCAATCTCCTGGCCGCTCTGACGGGCAATGCGGTCCAGGGTCGCGACCAGGGCGTCAGCCGGCAAATCGAACACGTGCTGCGCCTGAATGCTGCTTGAGGCGGCCTGGGCATAGCTGACTGAACACACGCCCTGGGCCAGCAGCAGGGCAAGGCACACAGGCGTGAGCCTGAACGTTGGGCAAAAACGAATGGACATGCGTGACTCCGTGTTGGCGACTGCGCTTTTATTAGCGGTTTATGGCTATGTCCAACGAGCACGCAAAAGCGATATAGGGCCGCTGAAAAATAATTCAGCTGCGCCGTTCGATCTGTGTCCAGAACCCCAGGTACCGCTCGATGCGCAGCCCCAGGGTGTGCTCCAGCGAGGCCAGTGCCTGCTCGCTGTCATCCAGCGAGAAGGTGCCAGAAACACGCAGTTGCGCCGCCGCGGGGCTGATGCGCAGCACGCCGCGCCGGTAGGCCTGCAGGGCCTCGATCACGTCGCCCAGCGACCAGTCGTCCACACTCAGCCGGCCGCTTTCCCAGCTGCTTTCGCCCTTGCGATTGGCCGCAAGCGGCTGGACGCCGCGCGTGTCGAGGCGAGCACCCGCCCCGCTCTGCAGCACCGTGCACAGGCTGTCGGTGCGGCCAATGCACAGCCCCGACTGCAGGCTCCAGACATGCGTTGCACGGCCTTGCAGGGCCACCATGAAACGCGCGCCAGTGCCGCGGGCGAAACCGTCAGGGGTGTGCACAACGAAGGGGCGGGGGTCGTCGCTGGCCTGGACGATCAACTTCCCGGCACGCAGTACCAGGTTGCGCTCGCTGGCCGTGAAGTCGATATCCACTGCGCTGCGCGCGTCGAGCAACAGCGTGCTGCCATCGGCCAGGTTGAAGCCGCTGCGCTGGGCGGTCGCGGTGTGAAAATCGGCCCCAAGGCCCGACAACACGCCGCTTTGCCGACCGAGCAGTGCCGCACCCACACCGACGCCGCCCAGCACCAGCGCACCACGCAGCAAACGACGTCGCTGCGGGTCGGGAGCCTGCAGCACCCTGCGCACCCTGGAGTCGGGCCCACGCGCCAGCGGTGAAAAGGTAGCCCCCAGATGGGCCTGTACCCGCTCCCATGCCTGCGCATTGCCCGGCTCGGCAAACCAGGCGTCGAAGGCGCGCTGCTCATCCGCCTGGACGTCCCCCGAGCGCATGCAGGCGGTCCATTCGATGGCCTCTTCGAGTGCGCTGCGTTCGGGCTTCATTCGCGCAGCAGGTTCTGGCAGCAAAGCTTCAAGCCTTTGGCCACGTACTGGCGCACCCGGATGGTCGATACGCCGATCAGGCTGGCGATATCGGCGTACTTCATGCCGTCGACCTGACTGCACAGAAAGGCCGTGCGGGCCGCGATGAAAGCCCCGCAAGCAGGGCGTCCACTTCGAGCAGCGCCTCGATCGCCAGCGCACGCACCTCCGGCGAGGGCTCGTGCACTTCAGGCTGCAGCGCCAACGCCTCCAGGTAAGCGCGCTCCAGATCGCGCCGGCGCCAGCTGTCGTACATCAAGCGCTTGGCAATGGTCGTGAGCAGCGCGCGCGGCTCGCGAATGGCCTGCGGCTCCGGCAGCGCGACCACCTGGGCGAACACTTCGGCCGCCATGTCGGCGGCGTCATGGGTGCAGCCAAGGCGCGCACGCATGCGACCGAGCAACCAGCCATGGTGGTCGCCAAACAGGCTATGCAGTACTTGCTCGCGCGAAGCGGTAGAGGCGAATGCAGTCGGGGCCATCAGCGCATACTTAAATGATAAGGCTTATCATTTAGCATGAGTGCCGCGGTTCTTTCAAGCGCTAGATGGCCCGCTCCCGAAGAATCCCTTGCGCCTCAAAGCGACCAGTGCAAGGTCAGCGTCGCATTGCGCGGGTCGCCATAGAAGCTGCCGCCATACACCGTGTTGGTGGCAATGCTCTGGTAGTACCGGGTGTCGAACAGGTTGTTCACGTTCAGCCGCACGTCCAACTGCTCCGAGGCCTTGTAGCTCAGCATCAGGTCCACCAGCGTGTAGGCATCCTGCTCGATGCGATAGCGGCTGTCGGTGGCGTACCAGTTGTCGCCCTTGTTGTAGATCGCGTTCTGGCGGTACACCCCGCCGCCGACCTTCCAGCGTTCAAGCTCACCCGGCAACTGGTAGGTGGTGAAGGCCTTGAACACATGCCGCGGGATGTCCGTGTCGAACAGCCGCCCCTCGTTGTCAGGGTTGCTGTCCTTGACGTACTTGACCTGGGCAAAGGTGTAGCCGGCGCCCATCTCCCAGCCCGGCAGCAGCGTGCCGTTGAGCTCCAGTTCGACGCCCTCGCTGCGCACCTTGCCCGCCGCCTCGGAGCAGGTCGGCACGGCGTCGGAGCACTCATGGCGCTGTAGCGACCTGGCGCGATTCTCCTGATCGATGCGAAACACCGCCGCACTGGCATTCAATGCGCCGTCGAAGTACTCGCCCTTGATGCCCACTTCGTAGTTCTTGCCCTCGATCGGCTTGAGCTCGCTACCGCTGGCATCCTGTTCGGACTGCGGCTTGAAGATGTCGGTGTAGCTCACGTACACCGAGTGCTGCGCATCCAGGTCGTAGATCACCCCGGCATAGCGGGTCAGGTTGCGCGTGACGCTGACCGTGACAGGTTTGCCCAGGCGCGAACCATTGCGCGTCTGCGACTCGCTGTCGTACCAGTCCAGCCGGCCGCCCACGATCAGCTTGAGGTCATCGGCCAGGTTGAAGCGCGAGGTCAGGTAGGTGCCGGTCTGGGACGTCTCGCGGTCCTGGTGCCAGTAGCTCAGGTCGAGACGGCGCTTGGGCAGGCTGCCCGAGTCCCAGGCATGGATGTTCATGCCGATCAGGTCGTCGCTGTAGTTGCCCTTGCCCTCAAAGGTCAGCTCGCGCCGGCTGGCCCCCACCACCAGTTCGTGGGTACGCCCCAGCAGTTGATAAGGCCCTGTGGCATAGGCGTCGTAGCTGCTCTGTTCATCGTCGTAGTGGTACTGCCCCAGGTACTGGCCGAACACCTCGCCTTCGGCGCCCATGCGCTGGGTCATGCTGCCGAGCATCTGCAGGTCCGACCAGGTACGGCTGGCCGCCAGCAGCAACTTCCAGTCGTTGGCCAGCCGATAGTCCAGGCGGCTGAACAGGGTGGTGTTGTCCTGGTCCCAGTATTCCCAGTCGCTGCCTAGATAGGTCGAGCGCGACAGGTGCAGGTCGCTGCCATCGATGGCCGTGGGCAGGCCGCCCCCAGGTGGAGGTGTTGTTGACGCTCTGGTTCGACACGCCCAGGGTAAAGGTGCTGTTTTCGCTCAGGTCAGCCTCGCCGATGGCATAGAACACCGAGCGCTCGGCATCGGCCACGTCCTGGAAGCTGTTGCGCGCCTGGTAGGCACCGACCACGCGGCCGCGCAGGGTGGCGCTGTCGTTGAGCGCCCCCGAGGCATCGACCTCGGTACGGTAGTTGTCCCAGCTGCCGGCACTGGCGGTGATGCTCAGGCGCGGATCGGCCGTGGGGCGCTTGCGCACCATGTTGATCGCCGCCGACGGCGTGCCCGAGCCCTGCATCAGGCCGGTGGCGCCGCGCACCACTTCGACGCGGTCGTAGATGGCCATGTCGGGGGTGGAGTTCATGTCTCGCGACAGGTAGTGCGACAGGTCGTTGGACAGCCCGTCGCTCATCAGGTTTTCGACGGTGAAGCCCCGTGCATAAAAGGTCGGGCGTTGCGGGCCGTCCTTGGTCATGGACATGCCGGGGGTGTTCTTGAGCACGTCTTCCAGGCTGCGCATGTCCTGGTCGTCCATGCGCTGGCGGGTGATGACACTGACCGACTGCGGCGTCTGGCGAATGCTCAGGGGCAACTTGGTGGCCGTCTGCATCGGCCCGGTGGTGTAGGAACCGGTGCCTTCGGTGGTGCTCCCCAGCACCTGCCCATTGATGCTGGTGGCGCCCAGCTCGAGCGCACCACTGGCGCCCGGCACGGTGACCAGCACATAGCCGTCGCTGCTCGGCTGCGCCTGCAACGCATGGCCGCGCAACAGCGCCGCAAAGCCTTCCTGCACCGCATAGCTGCCCTGCAGCCCGGCACTGGCCATGTTGGCGACCTGCGCGGCATTGAACGAAATGGCCACGCCTGACTCGCGGGCGTAGCGGCTGAGCGCATCACCCAGCGCCCCGGCCGGGATGTCGTAACGCTGCACCTGTTGCTGTGCGTACGCGGCTGCCGGCGCCAGCACAGGCAGCGCGCCGAGGGCGAAAGGAACCGCCAGCGCCAGGGCGCGACAGGGCTTGAAGGGCTTGGGTGAACGCATGTTTCCGATTCTCCGTGGTAATGGCTAGTACAAGGACGCACGGAAAACGAGAACTGGAAGCACTTGATAGCATTTTCTATTCGAGGGTGATGCGGGTGACCCATGGCGTGTAGTGCTCGACCCGAATCGGGAAGCTGCGCGCCAGCAGGCGCAAGGCCCGCTGACTGTCATCAGCGGGCAATATCGCGCTGACCTTCAGGTGCGCCAGCGCCTTGGCATCGAACAGCAGGTAGCCGCCGTGATTTCGCCCCAGGCGCTCCAGCACTTCACCCAGCGGCTGTTCGCGGATCACCAACTGGTGGTTGGCCCAGGCCTGTTCCAGGCCCGCCGCATCGATGGCCTCGGTCGGCTGAAGGCCGTGGGCATCGAAGCGCACCTGCTGCCCGGCGCCAACCGTGCGGGTGCTGCCGGCGCTCTTCACTTCGGTGCTCGACTCGAGCATCGCCAGGCGCGTGCTGGCGTCGCTGCGCTCGACCACAAAACGCGTTCCCAGGGCGCGGATGCTGCCGTGCTCGGTGACCACCAGGAAAGGGCGGCTGGCGTCCTTGGCCACATCCAGCAGGATCTCGCCACTGAGCAGGCGCAAGGTGCGCGAGCGCGCATCGAAATGCAGGTCGACCGCCGAGCGGCCATCCAGGCTGATGCGGCTGCCGTCGGGCAACTGCTGGCTGCTCCACTGGCCGGTGCCGGTGCGGATGTCGGCCAGCAGGTAGGCCGGCGGGTAATGCTGCATCAGTGCACTCACCGGCAACAGCAACGCCAGGCCGAGTGCCAGCGCCTTGAGTGTGCGCTTGCCGGCGGGCCGCGCCGCCACGCGCTTGAGCGCCGCA
>NZ_JAAHBU010000445.1 GCF_010671725.1 Pseudomonas brassicae
TGCCAGCGAAAGGGCCGCAAGCACCAAGCCAATACATGACTGATCATCCACAGACTGAATACCCCGTCCGCGTTCACAGCCACGCAACCCCCGCGTTATAGTCACGCAATGACCATTTTTGAGGATCGGCACATGAAGTTCGAAGGCACCAGCGCGTACGTCGCCACAGACGACCTGAAACTGGCGGTCAATGCGGCGATCACCCTGGAGCGCCCCTTGCTGGTCAAGGGCGAGCCCGGCACCGGCAAAACCATGCTCGCCGAACAACTGGCCGAGGCCTTCGGCGCCAAGCTGATCACCTGGCACATCAAGTCCACCACCAAGGCCCACCAGGGTCTGTACGAGTACGACGCGGTCAGCCGCCTGCGCGACTCGCAACTGGGCGTGGACAAGGTGCACGATGTGCGCAACTACCTGAAGAAAGGCAAGCTGTGGGAGGCCTTCGAGGCCGATGAGCGGGTCATCCTGCTGATCGACGAAATCGACAAGGCCGACATCGAGTTCCCCAACGACCTGTTGCAGGAACTCGACAAGATGGAGTTCTACGTCTACGAGACCGACGAGACGATCAAGGCCAAGCAACGCCCGATCATCATCATTACCTCCAACAACGAAAAGGAACTGCCCGACGCCTTCCTGCGTCGCTGCTTCTTCCACTACATCGCCTTCCCCGACCGCGCCACGCTGCAGCAGATCGTCGACGTGCACTACCCCAACATCAAGCAGGACCTGGTCAGCGAAGCGCTGGACGTGTTCTTCGATGTGCGCAAGGTGCCGGGCCTGAAGAAGAAGCCCTCGACCTCCGAGCTGGTCGACTGGCTCAAGTTGCTGATGGCCGACAATATCGGCGAAGCGGTGCTGCGCGAGCGCGACCCGACCAAGGCTATCCCGCCACTGGCCGGTGCGCTGGTCAAGAACGAGCAGGATGTGCAGTTGCTCGAACGCCTGGCCTTCATGAGCCGGCGCGGCAACCGCTGAGCCAACGGGGTCGACTGCCATGCTGCTGAACCTGTTCAACGAAATGCGCGCGGCCAAGGTGCCGGTGTCGGTGCGCGAACTGCTCGACCTGCTCAATGCACTCAAGCAGCGCGTGACCTTCGCCGACATGGACGAATTCTACTACCTGGCGCGCGCGCTCCTGGTCAAGGACGAGCGCCACTTCGACAAGTTCGACCGCGCGTTCTCGGCCTACTTCAAGGGCCTGGAAAACCTCGACCGACACCTGGAGGCGTTGATTCCCGAAGACTGGCTGCGCAAGGAATTCGAGCGTTCGCTGAGCGATGAAGAACGTGCGCAGATCCAGTCGCTGGGGGGCCTGGACAAGCTGATCGAGGAATTCAAGAAGCGCCTGGAAGAACAGAAGGAACGCCATGCCGGCGGCAACAAGTGGATCGGCACCGGCGGCACCAGCCCGTTCGGTTCGGGCGGCTTCAACCCCGAGGGCATACGCGTGGGCGATGCCGGCAAGCGCCAGGGCAAGGCGGTCAAGGTGTGGGACCAGCGCGAGTACAAGAACCTGGATGACGGTGTAGAGCTGGGCACGCGCAACATCAAGCTGGCACTGCGCCGGCTGCGCAAGTTCGCCCGCCAGGGCGCGGCCGAAGAACTGGATATCGACGGCACCATCGACCATACCGCGCGCGATGCCGGGCTGCTCAACATCCAGATGCGCCCGGAGCGGCGCAACAGCGTGAAGCTGTTGCTGCTGTTCGACATCGGCGGCTCGATGGACGCCCACGTGAAGATCTGCGAAGAGCTGTTCTCGGCCTGCAAGACCGAGTTCAAGCACCTGGAGTACTACTACTTTCACAACTTCGTGTACGAGTCGGTGTGGAAGAACAACCTGCGCCGCACGTCGGAGCGCACCTCCACGATGGACCTGCTGCACAAGTACGGCGCCGACTACAAAGTGATATTCGTGGGCGATGCGGCGATGGCGCCCTACGAGATCACCCAGCCCGGTGGCAGTGTCGAGCACTGGAACGAAGAGGCCGGGTATGTGTGGATGCAGCGCTTCATGGAGAAGTACAAGAAGCTCATCTGGATCAACCCGTACCCCAAGGACACCTGGGGCTACACCGCCTCGACCAACATCGTGCGCGAGCTGGTGGAGGACCGGATGTTCCCGCTGACCTTGCGGGGGTTGGAGGAAGGGATGCGGTTTCTTTCCAAATAGGGGTGAGGCCTTCGCTGGCAAGCCAGCTCCCACAGGGATTGCGCTGCCCCTGAAATCACCGCTGTACCCGTGGGAGCTGGCTTGCCAGC
>NZ_JAAHBU010000446.1 GCF_010671725.1 Pseudomonas brassicae
TGCCGGCCGCGAGCTGGTGGTGGTCGACGTCTCCGAACTGCAGGTCGACGGCGCGAGCGCCCTGTCGGTAACCTTCTCGGCACCGCTGGACAAGGACCAGGCATTCGCCGAGCGTCTGCACCTGGTCGACACCGTCAAGGGCAAGGTCGACGGCGCCTGGGAGCTCAGCGACAACCAGATGGAGCTGCGCCTGCGCCACCTTGAGCCGCAACGCAAGCTGGTGCTGACCGTGGACGCCGGCCTGCTGTCGGTGAACGGCAAGAAGCTCGCCGCCGAATACGTCAGCCGTCTCGAAACCCGCGACGTACAGCCCAGTGTCGGCTTCGCCAGCCGTGGCTCGCTGTTGCCCACGCGGCTTGCCGAAGGCCTGCCGGTGATCGCGATGAACATCGACAAGGTGGATGTGGAGTTCTTCCGCATCAAGCCCGAATCGATGTCGACCTTTCTTGCCAGCTGGGGCCGCAATACCTCGCTGGAGTACTACAACTCGCAAGACATGCTGAACATGGCCGAACTGGTGTATGGCGGCCGCTTCGACCTGAACCCGGCGCGCAACACGCGTGAAACCCTGCTGCTGCCGATTGCCGGGATCAAGCCCCTGCAGGCGCCCGGGGTGTACCTGGCGGTGATGCGCGCCTCGGGGCGCTACGACTATTCGCAACCGGCCACGCTGTTCACCCTGAGTGACATCGGCGTGTCGGCGCACCGCTACAGCAACCGCCTGGATGTGTTCACCCAGGCGCTGGAAGGCGGCAAGGCACTGGACGGGGTCAGCCTCGAGCTGCTCGACAATGCCGGCAAGCTGCTGGCCCAGGCCAACACCGACGGCACCGGGCACGCGCAACTGCCGCTCACGCCCAAGGCCGAATTGATGCTGGCCAAGCAGGGCGTGCACACCACCCTGCTGCGCCTGAACAGCGCTGCGCTGGACCTGTCCGAGTTTGCCATTACCGGCCCGCAGGCCAACCCGTTGCAGTTCTTCGTGTTTGGCCCGCGCGACCTGTATCGCCCCGGTGAAACCGTGCTGCTCAACGGCCTGCTGCGCGACCAGGACGGCAAGCCGGTGAAGGCCCAGCCGGTCACCGTGGAAGTGCGCCGGCCCGACGACCAGGTCAATCGCAAGTTCGTCTGGGAGGCTGATGCCAATGGCTTCTACCAGTACCAGCTGCAGCTCGCCAGCGAAGCGCCGACCGGGCGCTGGCAACTGGTGTTCGACCTGGGGGGCGGCAAGAAGCAGGTCCACGAATTCCTCGTCGAAGACTTCATGCCCGAGCGCATGGCCCTCGAACTCAAGGGCAGCGAAACGCCGTTGAGCCCGGACCAAACCGCCGAGATTCAGGTCAATGGCCGCTACCTGTACGGCGCCCCGGCGTCGGGCAACCGCCTCAGCGGCCAGGTGTATGTGCGCCCGTTGCGTGAAGCGGTACCGGCCTTGCCGAGTTATCAGTTCGGTTCGATCACCGAAGAGGACCTGAGCCACGACCTGGAACTGGAAGAAACCACCCTGGATGCCGCGGGCGATGCAACCCTGAGCATCGAGAGCAAGTGGTCCGAAGCGCGTTCGCCGCTGCAACTGAGCGTGCAGGCCAGCCTGCAGGAGTCCGGTGGCCGTCCGATCACCCGGCGCCTGGACCAGCCGATCTGGCCGGCCGACCAGATGCCGGGCCTGCGCGGCCTGTTCGAGGGTGAAGAGACCGACGGCGGTGTGCCGGTAGAGATCGAGCTGTTGATGGCCGATCGCGAGGGCCACAAGCTCGCCGCCAGCAACCTGCGCGTGCGCTTGATTCAGGAGCGCCGTGACTATTACTGGAACTACTCGCAGAGCGACGGCTGGAACTACAACTTCAACGAGAAATTCCTGACCCAGTCCGAGGAGACGGTCAGCGTGAAGGCCGGCAGCACCACCAAGATGAGCTTCCCGGTGGAGTGGGGCCCGTATCGCGTCGAGGTCGAAGACCCGGCCACCGGCGTCACCAGCAGCCTGCGCTTCTGGGCCGGCTACCGTGCCCAGGACAACGCCGAAGGCGGCGCGGTGCGTCCCGACCAGGTCAAGCTGGCGCTGGACAAGCCTGCCTACGCCGACGGCGCCACCGCGCAGGTCACCGTCACCCCGCCAGCGGCCGGCAAGGGTTACCTGATTGTCGAAGGCAATGACGGCCCGCTGTGGTGGGAAGAGATCGATGTGCCGGCCGAAGGCAAGACCTTTGCCGTCAAGCTCGACCCCAAATGGGCACGTCACGACCTGTATGTCAGCGCCCTGGTGATCCGCCCGGGCGAGCGCAAGGCCAACGCCACGCCAAAACGTGCCGTGGGTGTGCTGCACCTGCCGTTGAACCGCGCCGAGCGCAAGCTGGCGCTGACCCTCACGGCACCGCAAAAGATGCGTCCCAAGCAGCCGCTGACCGTCAAGGTGCAGGCGCGCAACGCCGATGGCAGCGTGCCCAAGCAGGTGCATGTGCTGCTGGCCGCCGTCGACGTGGGCATTCTCAACATCACCCGCTTCGCCACGCCGGACCCGTTCACCGGCATGTTCGGCCGCAAGGCCTACGGTGCCGACCAGCTGGACATCTATGGCCAGTTGATCGAAGCCGGGCAGGGCCGCCTGGCGAGCCTGGCATTCGGTGGTGACGCGGCCATGGCCAAGGGCGGCAAGCGCCCCAACACCAGTGTGAACATCGTCGCACTGCAAAGTGCGCCGGTGACCCTCGATGCCAAGGGTGAAGGCCAGGCGACGGTGGACATCCCCGACTTCAACGGTGAGCTGCGCGTCATGGCCCAGGCCTGGACCGAGGACCGCTTCGGCATGGCCGAGGCCAAGACCGTGGTGGCTGCGCCCTTGATCGCCGAGCTGTCGGCACCGCGGTTCCTGGCGGGCGGCGACCGCACCGAGCTGGCGCTGGACCTGTCCAACCTGTCCGGCAAGGCGCAGAAATTCACCATCAAGGTCAGCACCGAAGGCCAGTTGAACCTGCTGACCCCCGCCGAGCAGCCGTTGAGCCTGCGCGACGGGCAGCGTGTTACCTCGTTGCTGTCGGTACAGGCCGTGGGTGGCCTGGGCCAGGGCAAGGTCAAGGTGCAGGTCAGTGGGTTGGTACTGCCGGGCGAGCCGAACACGGCGTTCAGCCGCGAATGGACCCTGGGCATTCGCCCGGCTTACCCGGCGCAACTCAAGCACTATCGTGTGGCCCTCGGCGACCAGCCGTGGACCCTGCCCGCCGAGGATCTGGCGACCTTTGAACCGCAAGGCCTGGAGGCCATGCTGTCGCTGTCGAGCCGTCCGCCGCTGAACATCGCCGAGCAGATCCGTGCGCTCGAAGCCTACCCGTATGGCTGCCTGGAGCAGACCACCAGCGGCCTGTACCCGTCGCTGTATGCCGATGCGGCAACGCTCAAGCGCCTGGGCATCAGCGGTGAAGAGCCCAAGGTGCGTCAGCGCAAGATCGAGATGGGCATCGAGCACCTGCTCGGCATGCAGCGCCACAACGGCAGCTTCGGTCTGTGGGGCCCGGATGACACCGAGGAGTACTGGCTGACCGCGTACGTCACCGATTTCCTCCAGCGCGCCCGCGAACAGGGCTACGCGGTGCCGGCCGAGGCGCTGAAAAAGGCCAACGAGCGTCTGCTGCGCTACCTGCAGGAGCGCAACCTGATCGAGCCGTCCTACACGCGCAATGCCGAGCACAGCCGCTTTGCGGTACAGGCCTACGCGGCGCTGGTGCTGGCGCGTACCCAGCAGGCGCCGCTGGGTGCCTTGCGCAGCCTGTTCGAACGTCGCACCGATGCACGCTCGGGCCTGCCGCTGGTGCAGCTGTCGATCGCACTGGACAAGATGGGCGACAAACCGCGCTCGGCGCAGGCGTTGCAAGCCGGCCTTGCGGCCAAGCGCGCCGACGAGTGGCTGAGCGACTACGGCAGCCCGGTGCGCGACGAAGCGCTGATCCTGGCGTTGCTCGAAGAGAACAAGCTGGCCAGCGACAAGCTCGACCAACGCCTGTTCGAGCTGTCGGACAAGATGGCAAGCAGCTGGTACCTCTCGACCCAGGAGCGCAATGCACTGTTCCTGGCCGGGCGCGCCATGCTCAAGCAGCCCGAAGGCAGCTGGAGTGCCCGCCTGGACAGCGCTGGTGAACAGCGCGAGCTGGGCCCGGCACAACCAGGGCTCAAGCTCGAAGGGCCGTTGCTGGCCTCGCCGCTGACGGTCACCAATGGCGGCGCCAACACCGTGTACCAGCAGTTGACCGTGTCGGGTTACCCGCGCCATGCGCCGCGTGCGGTGGGCACCAACATGAGCATCTACCGCGAGTTCCTCGGCATGAACGGCCGCCCGCTGAACATCAAGGCGCTCAAGAGTGGTGACCTGGTGCTGGTGCATATCGGCATTCGCGCCAACGAGCGGGTGCCGGATGCGTTGATCGTCGACCTGCTGCCGGCGGGCCTGGAGCTGGAAAACCAGAACCTGGCGCAAAGCGCGGCGAGCCTGGACAACGCCAGCAGTGCAGTGAAGGAATGGCGCGATGCGATGCAGAACGCCAACGTGGTGCACCAGGAGTTTCGCGATGACCGTTACGTGGCGGCGATGAGCGTCGACCCGTACGGGGTCACGCACTTGCTCTACCTGGCGCGCGCGGTGACGCCGGGTACCTACCGGGTGCCACCGGTGCAGGTCGAGTCGATGTACCGGCCCAACTGGCAGGCGGTGGGCGAGTCGCCGGGTGACATGGTGATTCTGGGGCGCTAGTCACGGCCCCTTCGCTGGCAAGCCAGCCCCCACAGGTTTAGCGGTGCACGCAAAACCCTGTGAGGGCTGGCTTGCCAGCGAAGCGTCTAGCGCACCACCCAGCTCAACACCCACAACCCCAGCATCAGCCAGATGATCCCCATGATGATCGAGGCGCGCATGAAGGCGCGCACCGCCGAGTACAGCAGCAGCAACCCGACGATCAGCAGCAGGATGCTGATCAGCGAGGTATCCATGCCCAGCGTGCGTGCCAGGCCATCGATGAAATCACCGCCGGCATTGGCCAGCAGGTTGAACAGCCCGCTGAACGTTTCGACCACGAAGTGGATCAACAGGCCCAGTGCGTTCCCCAGCCAACCGAAAAAACCTTCTACATGCATAGTCACTTCCTGATGACGGCCGATGTGCCGTGCCCTGAACGTTGGTCATTGTCGGGCCGGGTCGGTTCCTTGCCCATGGAAAAAGGTGCCCGCGCGTGAAATTCAGCTTAGCCCGCCCGCGTACCCGCCGCGCCAGACTGCTGTATGTCCTGGGCGCCGGCAGCCTGCTGCTGTGTACCTCGCTGTGGCTGGCCGACCGCCTGTGGCCGCTGCCGCTGCCCGCCGACGACCTGGCCCGCGTGGTGCTGGCCGAAGATGGCACGCCGCTATGGCGTTTCGCCGATGCCGAAGGCGTATGGCGCTACCCGGTGAGCGCCGAGCAGGTGTCGCCGTACTACCTGGAGGCATTGCTCACCTATGAAGACCGCTGGTTCTACCAGCACCCCGGGGTCAACCCGCTGGCCCTGGGCCGCGCTACCTGGCAGAACCTGACGGGCGGGCGCGTGCTGTCTGGCGGCAGCACCCTGTCGATGCAGGTGGCGCGCCTGCTCGACCCGCATTCACGCACCTTGCCGGGCAAGCTGCGCCAGGTGTGGCGTACCTTGCAGCTTGAATGGCACCTGTCCAAGCAGCAGATCCTTGAGCTGTACCTCAACCGCGCGCCGTTCGGTGGCACCCTGCAGGGCGTGGCCGCAGCCAGTTGGGCGTACCTGGGCAAGTCGCCCTTGCACCTGACGCCGGCCGAGGCGGCGCTGCTCGCGGTACCTGCCCCCAGGCCCCAGCGGCTGCGCCCCGACCGCCACCCCG
>NZ_JAAHBU010000447.1 GCF_010671725.1 Pseudomonas brassicae
CCCAGGGTCAGCGCGATGGCATCCGGTGCGCGGGCAGCCTGGGCTTCGATCAGCTCATGGATGCATCGCTGGCTGGTGAACTGCTCGGGTGCCGGGTTCCACTGCTGAATATTGGCCTGCTGCTCGCGGGTATCCAGCAAGGGCAGCTCGCTGATCCGCTGCTGTGGGTCAGTGGCAATGGCCCGTAGCAGGTTCTGCCAGTGCAGGGCGAGGCGCTCGATGGTGGTGGCCTCGAACAGGTCGGTGGCATAAGTAAATACTGCTGAGAAGCCTTCGGCGCTTTCACTTGTATGCAGCATCAGATCGAACTGCGCTGTCTGCTTGTCCCAGGCCAAGAACTCTACGTCCAAGTTTGGTAGTGCTCTTTGCCGTTGTACGCCACGCGTCTCGCCCTGGTGGCTGAACATGACTTGAAACAACGGATTGTGGCTCAGGCTGCGTTCGGGCTGCAGTGCTTCAACCAGCTGTTCGAAAGGAAGGTCCTGATGGGCTTGAGCCTGCAAAGTAATGTTTCGAACCTGATCGAACAGCGTGGCAACAGTGTGCTGACTTTCTTCTCGGATTTGAGCACCAAGGTATTGACGAAAAAGCCGATCAAACGCTCCGTTTCCATACGATTTCGGTTGGCAACGGGCACGCCTACACGAATTTCGCGTTGCCCGTTATATCGATGCAGCAGCACTTGGAACGAGGCCATCAACAGCATGAAGGGTGTGATGCCGCGCTGTTGTGCAAGTTTTTTGAGGTTCAGCGCCAGTGGTTGATCGAGCGTGAGCGCGAGATGAGCCCCTCGGAAACTCTGTTCTGCCGGCCTGGTGCGGTCTGTCGGCAAAGGCATAACGGAGTGTTCGCCGCTCAGTTGCTCAAGCCAGTAGTTCAGTTGGCGATCCCGCTCACCAGCCTCCATCCATTCGCGTTGCCACAGCGCGTAATCTGCATACTGAATGGGTAGTACGGGTAGAGCTGCTTCGTGACCTGAGCTGTAACCGCTGTACAAGCTGATCAATTCGTCGACCATCACCTGCATCGACCATGCATCGGAAATAATATGATGTTGGGTCATGATCAGCACATGGTCTTCTGCTGCTAATTGCAGCAACTTCACCCGCAACAATGGCCCTTGGTCCAATGCGAATAAGCGATTGATCTCTGTTTCGACAAACGTGCCTATTTGCGCTGCTTGGTCTTCCTGATGAGTTAAGACTTCCTGTTCGATGAGCATGATTCGCTGGTGGGTAACGACTTGGTGTAGCTGGTCATCTGCTTGAGTGAAGAGTGTTCGCAGGCTTTCATGACGAGCCAGCAGCGTGTCGAAGCTACGTTGCAGTGCCTGCAGGTCTAAATAGCCGCGCAGGCGCAGGGCCGCGGGTAAATGATAGGCACTGCTCTGCGGGTCCAACTGCCACAGGAACCATTGGCGTTCCTGCGCATAGGACAGTGGTAACGGCACGTTACGCTCGACGGGTATCAATGGTGGCTCATCGATTCGTTTCAACTGATTCAATGTTGCAACGAAATCTGCCAGGCGACTGTGCTCGAACAGCGTGCGCAATGCCACATCGAAGCCCAGTACCTGGCGTACCCGCGAAATTACCTGGGTGGCCAGCAGCGAGTGCCCGCCCAACTCGAAGAAATCATCGTTCAAACCGATGTGTTCGCAGTTGAGCATCTGCTGCCAGATGCCAGCGATGCGCTGCTCCAGTTCGCTTTGCGGGGCCACATACTCACGTTGCAGCTGGCTGGCATCGGGCTTGGGCAGCGCCTTGCGCTCCAGCTTGCCGTTCGGACTCAGCGGCATCTGCTCCAGCCATACCCACTGCGCCGGGATCATGTAGTCCGGCAGATGCGCCTTCAGTGCGTGCTTGAGGTGCTCACGCAGGTCGTCCTGCCCAGCACTATCGCCGGGTACCACGTAGCCCACCAACTGCTGGCCGCCTGCGGTGTCGAGCGCCAGCACCACGGCTTCGCGCACGGCGTCGAGCTCCATCAGGCGCGCCTC
>NZ_JAAHBU010000448.1 GCF_010671725.1 Pseudomonas brassicae
GGCGGTCGACCTTGCCATTGGCGGTCAGCGGCCAGGCCGCCAGCGCGACAAACGCACTCGGCACCATATAGCCGGGCAGGCGCGTCAGCAGCGCAGCGCGCAATTCGCCCACGGTGGGCGCAGCATCGCGGTGGCGCGGGGTGAAGTAGGCCACCAGCCGTGGCTGGCCCGGTTCATCCTCGCGGGCCAGCACCAGCGCCTCCTCCACGCCCGGCACCTGGCCAAGCGCCGCCTCGATCTCGCCCAGTTCGATACGCAGGCCGCGAATCTTCACCTGGTCGTCGTTGCGCCCCAGGTATTCCAGGGTGCCGTCGGCGTTCCAGCGCGCCAGGTCGCCGGTGCGGTACATGCGGGCATGCGGTGCGGTGCTGAACGGGTCGTCGAGGAAGCGTTCGGCCGTCAGGTCCGGCCGATTCAGGTAACCACGCGCGACCCCCTCGCCGGCCACATACAGTTCGCCGGCTACCCCCGTGGGCACCAGGTGCAGGTGCTCATCCAGCAGGTACACACGGCTGTTGGCGATCGGCGTGCCGATGTCCAGCGAACCTCCCGGCCGCAGCGTACCCGAGGTAGCGACCACGGTCGCTTCGGTCGGGCCATAGTTGTTGACCACCGCAAAGCCCGGGTCGTGGTTGAACTGGCGCAACCGATCGCCTCCGATCAGCAAGGTGCGCAGGGTCGGATGACCCAGCCCGCGGCTGAACGCATACTCGGCCACCGGCGTCGGCAGGAACGCCACCTCCAGCGGCTGCGCCTGCCACCAGTCGAGCAGGCTGTCGAGCTGTTCGTTGCCGACCTGCGCCGGCGGCAGGTGCAGCACCGCACCCGCGCACAGCGCCGGCCACACCTCCCAGGCCATGGCATCGAAGCCGAACCCGGCCACGCTGGCGGTATGGCTGCCGGCCTGCAGGCCGAACGCCTGGCAATGCCAGCCCACCAGGTTGAGCAGGGTGCGGTGTTCGACCATCACGCCCTTGGGTTGCCCGGTAGAGCCGGAGGTGTAGATCACATACGCCAGGTGCGTTGCGCTCAAACCCGTCACTTGCGGGTCGTGCCCAAGCTGCGGCCAACTCACAGAGTCCAGCGCGATCACCGGCAGGCCCAGCGCCGGTACGCGGTCCAGCAGCGCCTGCTGGGTCAGCAGCGCCACCGGGGCGCTGTCTTCCAGCAGGTAGCGCACGCGCTCGTCGGGGTGCGCCGGGTCCACCGGCACATAGGCACCACCGGCCTTGAGCACGGCCAGCAGGCCGACCAGCGCCTCCAGGCCGCGACGGGCCATTACCGCGACGCGATCGTCCGGGCGTACACCCAGCCCGATCAGGTGATGGGCCAGGGCGTTGGCCTGGCGGTTCAGTTCGCCGTAGCTCAGTTGCCGCTCACCCTCGCGGGCGGCACAGGCGTCGGGCATGGCCTGCGCCCTGGCTTCGATCACGCCGTGCACGGTCACAGCCCGAGGCAGGCTCAACTGCGTGCCTGCAAGCCCTTCAAGCAGGTGGCGTCGCTCCTGGTCGTGGACCAGCGCGACCTGGTCAAGCACGGCCTGGTCATCGTCCACCAGGGCCTGCAACAGCTGCTCGAAATAACCGGCGTAACGGCGCACCGTGGCCTCGTCGAACAAGGCACAGGCGTATTCCAGCGAGCCGACCAGTGCATCGCCCTGTTCGCCCAGGTTCAGCGACAGGTCGAACTTGGCCACCTGGCCAGCCTGTTCCACCACCTCCAGTACCAGCGTATCCATGCGCGTGACCAGCGTATCGCCGGCCAGCCAGTTCAGGGTGGTCTGGAACAACGGCGGGTGGGCCAGGCTGCGTTCGGGACGCACGATCTCCACCACCTGCTCGAACGGCAGGTCCTGGTGGTCCTGTGCCGCCAGCACGCTGGTCTTGACCCGGCCCAGCAGCGTCGCGCCAGTGGGGCTGGCCGAGGTGTCGACACGCACCGCCAGGGTGTTGACGAACAGCCCGATCAAGCCTTCGAGTTCCGCCCGGCCGCGCCCCGCTACCGGGCTACCGATGACCACATCGGCCTGCCCCGACAGGCGTGCCAGCAGCGCAGCCCAGGCGCTCATCAAGGTCATGTAAAGGGTCACGCCGTGGCGACGCGACACGGCGCGCAGCGCGCTGGCCAGGCCCGCCTCCAGACGGATCGCCACGCTGGCACCGCTGAAGTCCTGTTGCACCGGCCGTGGCCGGTCACTCGGCAGCATCAGCAGGCCGGGCGCACCGTCCAGCGCCTGGCGCCAGTAGTCGGCCTGGCGCTGCAAGCGCTCGCCCACCAGCCAGCGACGCTGCCACACGGCATAGTCGGCGTACTGGATCGCCAGCGGCGGCAACGGGTCGGCATGACCCTGGCGCAAGGCGCCGTACAGCGCCAGCAGTTCGCGGGTCAGCACGCCCATCGACCAGCCGTCGGCAACGATATGGTGCAAGGTCAGCGACAGCACATGGTAATCGTCGGCCAGTTGCAGCAGGCAGCCACGCAGCAGCGGGCCGTTGCCCAGGTCGAACGGCTCGGCGGCCGCTGCGTGCAGGCGCTGCGCCAGGCTGTCGGGCCGCTCGCGCAGATCCTCGATGGCCAGCAATGGGGTATCGGGCACGTCGGCAACACGCACCTCGGCACCTTCGTCGCCCGCCACAAAGCGGCTGCGCAGCGTGTGATGCCGCGCCACGATGCACGCCAGCGCGCCGTGCAGCGCCGCCACGTCCAGTGCACCACGCAGCCCCAGCGCCAGGGCCATGTTGTAGGCCTGATTGCCACCTTCCATCTGCGCCAGGAACCACAGCCGCTGCTGCGCGAACGACAACGGCTGGGGCTGTTCGCCCGACACCGGCAGAATCGGCGGCAACTCGCTGCGCCCGGCACCCGCCAGGGCCTGGGCCACTGCCGCCAGCTCGCCCAGCGCAAACAGCTCGCTCAAGGGCAGCTCCACCCCCAGTCGCTCACGCACCTGCGAGACCATACGCATGGCCAGCAGCGAGTGCCCGCCCAGATCGAAGAAGTGGTCGTGACGCCCCACCCGCTGTACCTCCAGCACCTCGGCCCAGATCTGCGCCAGGGCCGTTTCGAGCCCGTCCTGCGGCGCTTCATAGGCGCGGTCGAGCAACGCCAGGCGCTCTGGCCGTGGCAGTGCGCGTCGGTCCAGCTTGCCATTGGCGGTCAGCGGCAACGCCGCCAGTTCCACGAACGCGGCCGGCACCATGTACTCGGGCAGGTGGGCCTGCAGATGGGCACGCATCTGTTCCACCGTGGGCGCTTCGGCCTGCGGGTGGGCAGTGAAATACACGACCAGCCGTGTCTGTCCCGGCTCGTCGTCACGGGCCATGACCACGGTCTCGCCGATGCCGGACAAGGTGTGCAGGCAACTGACGATCTCGCCCAGTTCGATGCGGAATCCGCGAATCTTCACCTGGTCGTCGTTGCGACCCAGGCAGTCGAGCTGGCCGTCTTCGCGCCAGCGCACCAGGTCGCCGGTGCGGTACATCCTGGCGCCGGGCTCATCGCTGAACGGGTCGAGCAGGAACCGTTCGGCGCTCAGCTCGGGGCGGTCGAGGTAGCCGCTGGCCACGCCGTCGCCGCCAATGTACAGCTCGCCCACCACGCCCGGCGGGGCCAGGCGCTGGTGGGCATCGAGCACGTACACCCGGGTGTTGCCGATCGGTCGGCCGATCGGTACCGACAGTGCGTCCAGGGGCACCTGCGCAACCTGGCAGACCGTCGCGAACGTGGTGGTTTCGGTGGGGCCATAGGCGTTCATCAGACGCACGCCCGCGCCCAGCGCCAGCAGCGTGCGGAACGCCGCCGGGTCGGCGCGCTCGCCCCCGCTGAGCAGGATGCGCAAGCCCCCCAGCGCTTCAGGGATCACCTGCACATAGTGGTTGAACAGCGCCGTGGTCAGGAACAGCACGCTGATGCCGTGGCTGCGCAGTGCCTCGCCAAAACGCGTCGGGTCGACCAGGGTCAGGTGATCGATCACCACCACCTGCCCGCCATTGAGCAACGCGCCCCATACTTCCAGGGTGCTGGCGTCGAAGGCCGGGTTGGAAGCGAACGCCAGGCGATCACGCTCGTCCAGGTCGGCATAGCCGTTGTTCAGCACCAGCCGGGCGATGCCGCGGTGCGTCACGCACACGCCCTTGGGCAGGCCGGTGGAGCCAGAGGTGTACATCACGTAGGCCACGCTGTCGCCGCCCTGCGCTAGGCCGGGGTCGTTGCTCGGCTGAGCATCCAGACGCAAGCGGTCCAGGTCGATGCGGTGCAGCGCAAGGTCGGCCGGGGCCGTGCTGGCCCCCAGTACCGCGACGGCCCGGCAATCCTTGAGCACGTAATGCTGGCGCTCGACCGGTGCATTGATGTCCAGCGGCACGTAGACGGCCGCGCACTTGCCGATGGCCAACTGGGCGACCAGCAGGTCCAGCGAACGCGGCAGCAGAATGCCGACGCAGTCCTGTGCCTTGACCCCCAGCCCGATCAGGTAATGCGCCAGCTGGTTGGCCCGCGTGTTCAGTGCGGCATAGGTCAGCGCCTGCTCTGCGTGCCGCGCGGCGACGGCCTGCGGATGGCGCGCCACCCTTTGTTCGAACAGGCGGTGCACCGGCACCTCGCGCGGGTAGTCGCGACGGGTATCGTTGAGGGTCGCCAGCAGCCGCGTACGTTGTGCGGCAGGCAGCACCGTGAGCTGTTCCAGCGGTTGCGTGCCACCTTGTTCCAGCGCCATGACCAGGCGCTTGAGGGCCTGCACGAAATAGCTGCAGATGCACTGGGGGTCGAGGCCTGCAGCGGCCAGGGCATTGAGCGCGAAGGCATCCCCCAGGTCATCGATGCTCAGCGTCAGCGGGTAATGGGTGCGTTCCTGTGCATGGAGCAACTCGATGCCGCGCCAGGCGGCCTCGGCGTGCTCGTCACGCGCGTGCGTCGCGCTGCCATGGCGGTAGTTGAGCAGCGTGCTGAACAAGGGCGTGCTCGCCGGCAAGGCACTGCACCGCTGGGCCAGCGCCAGCTGCGCGTGTTCGTGGCCGAGCAGGCCGGTCAGCCGGTGGTGCGTGTCGAGCACCGCATCGCGCACGCTCAGGGCCTGCAGTTCGAGGCGCAACGGCAAGGTGTTGATGAACACGCCCAGGGCGCGCTCCACGCCTTCACCCCCTTGCAAGCGGCCCAGCAGTACGGTGCCGAACACCACACTGGACCGCCCCGACAACTGCCCCAGCACCAGCGCCCAGGCCAGGTGCATCAGGCTGGCAGCCGTCACACCGGCCTGCCGCGCCTGT
>NZ_JAAHBU010000449.1 GCF_010671725.1 Pseudomonas brassicae
AAATGCGGTATTAATGGGTTCGATCGTATCGTTGATAAACTGCAGGGCAAGTGCGCCAGGACGCTTACCTGTTAACTGTTTTATTTAATGCTCGCTTGGATAATTTCTCAACTTCCGTCCAGATCCGGACATCTCCAGCGTACACAACCTAATACCTTTCAACCTGTCTTCTGGGCTATGACACGCTACGAAAGCAGCTACTGAGCCAGGTAGCGACTGCGCAGCGTTAACACACGCGTCCTCATCCATAGGGTCGCCAACCAAAGGACAGAAGTCTTCAGAGACAGAGAATCCGGCGCATTCTAAATTGCTTCCCTTGGCTTCGATCTCGCTGGCTAAATTAACAACGAATGTCTGAAAGCTCTTTTCGTCCGTGGGCACGGATTCAGTCAAGGTAATGGTCAAAATGCTTGCGAAATCTTTCTTGGCTGGGAGAAGCCTTCCCAGCGAAATTTTTTCCAGCAAAGCACCTATCAAACGGTGCCCGTCAGCAAGGCGTACCGCAAATCCTTTATCGCCTGCAAAGGACTTGCACTCAAGTTCAAAGGGCTCTAGGCCTCCAGGCGGATAGACCAATAAGTCGAAGGTCTCCTTACCCTTGCTTTCTTCTGGCCAATCGATAGTGCATCCCCTAGACTTGAGCACATATGCCATGTAGAGCTCATACTGCAAAGCACGCATATCGCTAGAGAGCTTGAATGCTCCCTCAAATCGTTTTTTCAGTTCCTTTGGCCCCGGCTCACCACGATCGACAGCTTCGCAGAGTTCTACTACCCGCTGAACGAATAGCATAGTCTGATACATTGTGTTCCATTCGTAACCTGCACTTAGTGCGTACTTATGCCTCTCCCAGAACGTCAGGCCAAAAGCGACAGAGCTATCTAATTCCTCTTGGCCGCCGCGACCAGCGAACTGCTTTGATAGTTTACTAATATTGTCTACGACTTTAAGCCAAGGTTTGGCTGGATATAGATTAGTCAGCCGATTATAGATATCCGGAAAACCTAATATGGCAAGGGTGATCAAGGCGTTGTTTCCTTACATCAGCATTGGATCCGGGCGCAGCCTGAAGGGTCGCGCATCCCGAATCGCACTCTACCTCAGGGAACCTTGATACGCCAAGGTCGTTGCTGGAGGGGATTTCGATGTCTAGGCCGCGCCGACACATACGCTTCTCGGGACGCAGCATCCATCAACTTGCGTCCCCGCGCCCCCGGAAGCTCCACAACAGACAGAAGCGGCAGGCTAAATCCCTGAGGAAAACACCTCCGGGATATTCTTTTAGATGGCTGTTGCCTCCAGGACTCCTCAAGCGAGCCTGCGTCAACCGGATCGAAACCTACCTGATCTACAAAAATCATCACTGTTTCTTTAGCGTTCTCATCGTCACCCGCTACCGCCGCTGCCAAACGACCTGAATTGCCCTGAGTTTTCATAGACACATCGACTGGCTACTTCTGGCCGATTCCTGCCGGTCAAGACGCACCCGTGCGCTGGTCACGTCCGATGCAAATGGCTGGTC
>NZ_JAAHBU010000045.1 GCF_010671725.1 Pseudomonas brassicae
CGACCTGCAGCGCCTGGCCGACGTCGTGGCGCGCTACCGGCACGCCGGCGCACGCATCGCCATCGATGATTTCGGCGCCGGTTACTCGCAACTGGACCGGGTACTGGCGCTGCAGCCCGATATCCTCAAGCTCGACATGCGCCTGTTTCAGGCGGCCGCACGCGGCGGGCCGAGCAGCGAGGTGGTCAAGGCGCTGGCACAGATGGCGGAAAAAACCGGCTGCTGGATCATCGCTGAAGGCGTCGAGACCGACGCCGAGCTCAATTTTGCCCTGGAGTGCGGCGCACGCTACCTCCAAGGCCATCTGTTCGCCCAGGCCCAGGCCGGGTTCTTCGCAGGCGATGCGTTTGTCGCGTACTTCGGCGAACTGCGCCAGCGCTACGTACAGGCCAAGCTGGCAGAACGAGCGCGCCTGATGCAGCGCCGCCAGCAACTGAGCGGGCTGATGCCGGTGCTGCAGGCCTGGGCACTGGCCCAGGCACCGCTGGAGCAACTGCCGTGCCTGGCAGCCTATCCGTGGGTACTGCGCTTTTTTCTCTGCGACCGCCATGGCACTCAGCTCACCCCCAACCTGGAATGGCGCGAACAGCGCTGGCAGGTGGATGCAGGCTATCTGGGCCACAACTGGTCATGGCGCCCCTACTTCTACCACCTGCTGGCCGAAGGCTGGGATGAGCGCCGGCTGATACTCTCCAGTACCTACCGCGACGCCACCACCAACCAGTACTGCCTGACGGCGGGGCAGTTTTTCGATGATGGCCAGCGCCTGTTGCTGATCGACCTGGATGCCGAGGGTCTTTGAGGCTTGCGGCCAGCGCTGCGACACGGGAAGCTAGGCGCCAGCCCCGCACTGGAGAACCGGCCTTGGACTGGCACACCCTGCTTACCCGCGAACGCCTCGGCAAAACCCTGCACAGCCCCGAAGAACTGGGGCGCAGCCCGTTTCACAAGGACCACGACCGGATCATCTTCTCGGGTGCCTTCCGCCGCCTGGGGCGCAAGACCCAGGTGCACCCGGTGACCAGCAACGACCATATCCATACCCGCCTGACCCACTCGCTGGAAGTCAGCTGCGTGGGGCGTTCGCTGGGCATGCGCGTTGGCGAGACCCTGCGCGAGAGCCTGCCGGACTGGTGTGCCCCCAGCGACCTGGGCATGGTCGTGCAATCGGCCTGCCTGGCCCATGACATCGGCAACCCGCCCTTCGGCCACTCCGGCGAAGACGCCATACGTCACTGGTTCCAGCAGGCGGCCGGGCGCGGCTGGCTCGACGCGATGAGCGATGCCGAACGCGGCGACTTCCTCAACTTCGAAGGCAACGCCCAGGGCTTTCGCGTGCTCACCCAACTGGAGTACCACCAGTTCGATGGTGGCACGCGCCTGACCTATGCCACCCTGGGCACCTACCTCAAGTACCCCTGGACCGCCCGCCATGCCGATGCCCTGGGCTACAAGAAGCACAAGTTCGGCTGCTACCAGAGCGAGCTGCCACTGCTTGAACAGATTGCCCGCAAACTGGGCATGCCGCAGCTCGAACCCCAGCGCTGGGCACGCCACCCGCTGGTGTACCTGATGGAGGCCGCCGACGACATCTGCTATGCCCTGATCGACCTGGAAGACGGCCTGGAAATGGAGTTGCTCGACTACGCCGAGGTCGAAGCACTGCTGCTCGGCCTGGTGGGCGACGACCTGCCGCAGACCTATCGCCAGCTGGGCCCTGGCGATTCGCGCCGACGCAAGCTGGCGATCTTGCGCGGCAAGGCCATCGAGCACCTGACCAATGCCGCCGCACGGGCGTTCGTCGAACAGCAGCCGGCGCTGCTGGCCGGCACCCTGCAAGGTGACCTGGTCGAGCATATGCATGGCCCGGCCAAGCGCTGCGTGCTGCAGGCCAAGGACATGGCGCGCAAGAAGATCTTCCAGGACAAGCGCAAGACCCTGCACGAGATCGGCGCCTACACCACGCTGGAGATCCTGCTCAATGCCTTCTGCGGTGCAGCGCTGGAACAGCATGGCGGACGCACCCCGTCGTTCAAGCATCGGCGCATCCTCGACCTGCTGGGCAACAATGCGCCAGACCCGTCCAGCTCGCTGCACAGCGCGTTTCTGCGCATGATCGACTTCATCGCCGGCATGACCGACAGCTACGCCAGCGAAATGGCCAGGGAAATGACCGGGCGTACCAGCCCGACCTGATAGGCAATACACCTCGAAACAGCAACTTTCACGCCAGTAGCGTGAGAGTTGCCGAGCACTTGATAGTGCACAAACTCGAATCAATTAGTTTCAACTCTCAAACTTTTTGTAGCCGGATACGCAACTTAATGTGGGAATTTTCCCATATCAAGTTTGAGCCCGCCTCCACTTACGTGCCCGCCTTCTATCTGGGCTAAGGTGCCGCTTCTATATGGCCCCCGACCTGGAAGGTGAGTATGCACTCAGTATTAATTGTCGACGATCATCCCGTCATTCGCCTGGCGGTACGCATGCTGTTGGAGAATGAAGGCTATCGAATCGTCGGCGAATCCGACAATGGCGTCGATGCGATGCAACTGACGCGTGAATCGCCGCCCGACCTGATCATTCTGGACATCGGCATACCCAAGCTGGACGGGCTGGAAGTGCTGTCGCGCTTCAACAGCATGTCGTCGCGCTCCAAGGTACTGGTGCTCACTGCACAATCGCCGGTGCTGTTCGCCACCCGCTGCATGTTGTCCGGGGCCTGCGGTTATGTCTGCAAACAGGAAGACCTGAGCGAGTTGCTCAGTGCGGTCAAGGCGGTATTGTCCGGGTATAACTATTTCCCCAGCCAGGCAATCAATCCATTGCGCCAGCCCGACGGCAGCGCCACCGAGATGGACCTGTTCAAGACCGTCAACGATCGCGAGCTGATGGTATTGCAATTGTTTGCCCAGGGCCGAAGCAACAAGGAGATTGCATCCGGCATGTTCCTCAGCAACAAGACCGTCAGTACTTACAAGAAACGGCTGATGCAGAAGCTCAAGGCCAGTTCGCTGGTCGAGCTGATCGAGATGGCCAAGCGCAACGCGCTGGTATGAGCGTGCGCTCCGGCAAGCGCTGGCGCGTCCTCTGCCTGCTGCTGGCGGGTGCATGCCTGAGCCTCACCGCCCGTGCCGCCAGCCTCGACGCCCTGCCCTACAGATTGCTCAGCCGCAGCGGGGCGACCCCGATGGCGGTGTCCATGACACCGGCCCAGGCCGACTGGCTGCAGGGTCGCCCGGCGTTGATACTGGGCACCTCGGCCCCCGACTACGCCCCGTTCGACATGACCGCCAGTGGCCGCGACTACGAAGGCCTGACCGCCGACTACGCCGGCCTGATCGGCAACACCCTGCAGCGGCCGGTCCTGGTCAAGCGCTATGCCAGCCGCGACCAGGCCCTGCAGGCGCTGCTCGATGGCCACATCGACCTGCTGGGCAGTGCCAATGGCTACGATGCCGCCCGCGCCGGCATCGCCCTGTCACGCGCCTATGCCGACGATCAGCCGGTGCTGGTGACCCGCGAAAACGAAGCCCGCGCGCTGGACACAGGCCTTGAGGGGTTGCGTGTGAGCATGGTCGCCCACTACCTGCCGCTGGCCGAAGTGCGCGCCACCTACCCCAAGGCCCGGGTGCAGACCTACAGTTCCTACCACAATGCCCTTAATGCGGTGGCATTCGACCAGGCGGACGTGTTTCTCGGCGATACCCTGTCGACGCACTACCAGATCAACCAGGGTTATGTAAAAAACCTCAAGATGGCCAACTTCGGCAAGCACGAACCGGTCGGCTTCAGCTTTGCCCTGCGCGCCGACAACGGCCCGCTGCTGGAGCTGGTCAATGCCACCCTCGACGCTGTCACCAGCGCCATGCGCACCAGCATTTTCCAACGCTGGGGGGCAGGCGACGGGATTCTGCTGTCGGACCGCAAACTGCAACTGTCGCCACGCGAAGCGCGCTGGCTGGCTGCGCACCCGGTGGTACGCGTGGTGGTCAATGAAAACGCCGCACCGCTGACGTTCTACGACAGCGCCGGCAACCTGCGCGGCATCGCGGCCGACCTGCTCGAACTGATTCGGCTGCGCACCGGGCTGCGCTTCGATGTCCAGCGCAGCAGCGGGATCAGCGACATGATCGACCAGCTCGAGCACGGCCATGCCGATGTGATTGCCGCGATTTCCCCCAGTGCTCAGCGCGAGTCCACCCTGAGCATCAGCCGCCCCTATCTCGAAAGCGCCTATGTGCTGGTCACCCGTACCAGTGAAGGGCAGCCAGCCTCGTTGCGCCAGTTGCAAGGCAAGCGCATGGCCGTGACCCGTGGCAACACGCTCAACGAGGGCCTGCGCCAGCGCTACAGCGATATCCAGCTGGTCGAGACCGAAAGCACCGCAGCCTCTGCCGCGCTGCTCGCACAGCGCCAGGTGGACGGCATGGTCATGTCGCTGGTCAATGCCAACTTCAACCTCACCACCCAGCAACAGATCGCCATCCGCGCCACCATCGGCGATGCGCCGGCGACCTTCTCGATGGCCACGCCACGTGACGCGCACGAACTCACCTCGATCCTCGACAAGGCCCTGCTGAGCATTGCGCCCCAGGAGATGAGCGTGATCAACAGCCGCTGGCGCGATTTCAGTGGCGAGTCCAGTTCGTACTGGCAGACCCATCAGCGCTTCATCATCCAGATGGTGCTCGGCACCTGCCTGCTGCTGGTGCTGTCGCTGGCCTGGAACGGCTGGATGCGGCGCCAGATCAAGCAACGCGAGCAGGTCGAGCGTGCCCTGAGCGACCAGCTGGAGTTCATGCGTGCACTGGTCAACGGCACCCCGCATCCAATCTACGTGCGCGACCGCCACGGGCTGCTGCAAAGCTGTAACGAAAGCTATCTGCAAGCCGTGGAAGCGCGCCCCGAAGAGGTACTCGGCAAGTCACTGCAAGAGGCCCCGCTGGCCGCCACCAACAACGCGCAGCAGATCCAGGCCGACTACCAGCAGGTGATGAACGAGGGCCTGCCGCTGATCGTCGACCGCCCCCTGATGCTGAAGAACCGCGAGCTGACCATCTACCACTGGGTACTGCCGTACCGCGACTCGCTGGGTGAAGTGCAAGGCATCATGGCGGCTGGCTGGATATCAGCGATCGCCGCCAACTGATCCAGGACCTGCGCCTGGCCAAGGAGCAGGCCGACGATGCCAACCGCGCCAAGAGCACCTTCCTGGCAACCATGAGCCACGAAATCCGTACCCCGATGAATGCCGTGATCGGCATGCTGGAGCTGGCCCTCAAGCGCGCCGATGCAGGACACCTGGACCGTCCTGCGATCGAAGTCGCCTACGGCTCGGCGCGGGACCTGCTGGTGCTGATCGGCGATATTCTCGACATCGCCCGCATCGAGTCCGGGCGCATGAGCCTGCACCCGCAGCGTACCCATCTGGGCGAGCTGGTGGAGTCGGTAGGTCGGGTGTTCGAAGGCCTGGCGCGCCAGAAGAACCTGAACCTGAGCCTGGCCATCGATGCCAGCGCGCACCGCGACGTGCTGCTCGATCCACTGCGTTTCAAGCAGATCGTCTCCAACCTGGTCAGCAACGCCATCAAGTTCACCGAGCAGGGCCAGGTGCGTGTCGAACTGGCACTGCAGCCGGCAGGCGGGGCCGAGGCGCTGAACCTGACATTGTCGGTACACGATACGGGCGTTGGCGTCAGCCAGGCAGACCAGCAGCGCCTGTTCCAACCGTTTGCCCAGGTGTCGCCCGACAGCAGCCTGGCGCGCAGCGGCACGGGCCTGGGCCTGGTTATCAGCCGCAACCTGTGCGCCATGATGGGTGGGCAACTCACGCTGCACAGTGCCCCGGGCCTGGGCACCGAGGTGCGCATCAGCATGCCGCTGACCGGGCTCGCCACCTGCGAGAAAATCCTCGAGCCGGTACAGGTGACGCTGCCAGCGCCCCAGGTCAACGTGCTGGTGGTCGATGACCACCCCGCCAACCTGCTGCTGATGGGCCAGCAACTGGACTACCTGGGGGTGCGCCACACCAATGCCGACACCGGCATGAGCGCGCTGCAGGCCTGGCGCCAGGAACCTTTCGACATTCTGATCGTGGATTGCAACATGCCGCAGATGGACGGCTACCAACTGGCCAAGGCGGTGCGCGAAGAAGAACGCCAGTTGGGCCGTGCACCCTGCACCATCCTGGCCTACACCGCCAATGCCCAGCCAGAGGTGCTGGAACGTTGCCGGCTGGCCGGCATGGACGATTGCCTGCTCAAGCCCATCAGCCTGCACGAGCTCAGCCAGCGCCTGAACGAGGTACCGTTGCCCAAGGCCGAAACGCCACCGGCCGAGGCGCAACTGATCGACCTGCTGGGGCTGGAGCCAATCATCGGCAACGATCCCGACGAGCTGCGCCGGCTGCTCGAACAATTGCTCAGCTGTGGCCCGGCTGATCGCCAGCAGTTGCTTGACGCCGACACCCACGGCTCGCCCGAGGTGCTCAGGGACGCAGCGCACAAAGTGCTTGGGGTAGCGCGGATGGTACAGGCGCAGGCACTGATGCATGCGTGTGAACGGCTGGAGGAGGCCTGCGAGGCATTGGCAGCGGAACCGGTGCTCAGACGTCGCAAGCGCCAGGTGCTGGCGGCGATGGCACGGGTGGAACAGGCGTTGCTGCGTACCCTCGACACATTGCCGGTGTCGCGCAGCGGCCACCGAACAGCTGAAACAAAAACGGCAGCCGCGAGGGCTGCGTCTGGCGAGGTATCAGTTGGCCGAATTGATCGGCTTCTCTGGGTACCAGGCATCCAGCAACTCGCTGACTACGACCTTGGTCACTTCACTGCGAGCCTTCAACCAGGCTTCTACGGTAGCGCGCTGCTCCTCGGTGACCGAACCGCGCTCGGCTTTGCACACCAGGCCGTAATCCTCGCCACCGACATAATCCAGGCCGTTGGCATCCATGGCGTCGTCCAGGAATGCGTCGAGGAAGGCGTCAATGGCTTCTTCAGACAGGTCTTCCTTGAACTCCAGGTTCAATTCAAAACCCAGCTCCTGGAATTCGCCTACACACAGTTTTTTGCGCAGACGGCGGGAACGGTTAGTCGCCATGAAACAATCCTCTTAAGTAATAACGCGCGGCACTTTACCAGTTCCGCCGCGAAGCTGCCTGAATAAAACCCGACAAATCGCCGCACCAACAGGCATTGTTCGGCCCATCGGCGCCATGCGTGGTGCATAATGCGCGCTATATTTTTCCATACCGGGGCCGTCACCCTATTGCGCTCTGGTTTTTTTCACCCCTCGCCTGCAGGGTTTCAGTGCAAATGACCAATTCTCTACGTTCACTGCTGTTCGCCGGCCTGTTCCTGCCACTGGCCATGCCGGCCCACGCCGCTCCCGTCAACACCACCCTCTCGCCCAAGGTGCAGCAGGCGCTGCGCACCAACAAGCTGCAGGACAACGCGCTGTCGCTGGTGATGCTGCCGCTCAACGGTCCTGGCACCGCGACCGTGTTCAACGCCGATGTGTCGGTAAACCCGGCCTCGACCATGAAACTGGTTACCACCTACGCCGCCCTGGAAATGCTCGGCCCTACCCACCAGTGGAAAACCGAGTTCTACACCGATGGCACCCTGAGCAACGGCACCCTCAACGGCAACCTGTACCTCAAGGGCGGCGGCGACCCCAAGCTCAACATGGAAAAGCTCTGGCTGTTGATGCGTGACCTGCGCGCCAATGGCGTGCAGACCATCAGCGGCGACCTGGTGCTGGACCGCAGCCATTTCGTGCAGCCGCAACTGCCGCAGTTCAACGACGATGGCGGCGACGAGAACAAGCCATTCCTGGTCAAGCCAGACTCGCTGCTGGTCAACCTCAAGGCCTTGCGCTTCGTGGCCCGCAACGATGGCGGCAAGGTACTGGTGTCGGTCGAGCCGCCGATTGCCAGCATCCGCATCGACAACCAGGTCAAGGCCATGCCAGGCACCCAGTGCAAGGGCGAAGTACGCTATAACCCGGTGACCCAGGCCGATGGCGTGAGCGTGGTGGTCAGCGGCCAGCTGGCCGAAGGCTGCAACTCCCAGACCTACCTGTCACTGCTCGACCACCAGGCCTATGCTGCCGGTGCCGTGCGCGCCATCTGGAACGAGCTGGGTGGGCGTATCCAGGCGCCGACCGCGTCGCCGAAGTGCCCAAGAGTGCACGCCTGCTGGCCCGCGCCTTCTCGCCCGACCTGGTCGAAGTCATTCGCGACATCAACAAGTACAGCAACAACACCATGGCCCAGCAGTTGTTCCTGAGCCTGGGCGCGCAGTACCGCACTGACGCCGACGGCGACGACGCCCGTGCCGCGCAGCGCGTGGTACGCCAGTGGCTGGCGAAAAAAGGCATTACCGCACCGCACCTGATCATGGAAAACGGCTCGGGCCTGTCACGTGCAGAGCGCGTCAGCGCACGGGAAATGGCGACCCTGCTGCAGGCCGCCTGGAAAAGCCCATACTCCGCCGAGTTCATCAGTTCGATGCCATTGACCGGCATGGACGGCACCATGCGCAAGCGCCTCAAGCGCACCGCCATGGCCGGCGAAGCGCACATCAAGACCGGCACCCTGAACACCGTGCGCGCCATCGCCGGGTTCAGCCGCGACAGCAACGGCAACACCTGGGCCGTGGTGGCGATTCTCAACGACCCCAAGCCATGGGGCGCCTCTGCGGTACTCGACCAGGTCCTGCTGGATCTCTACCGCCAGCCAAAACTGGCCGACAGCACCGCGGCCCTGCAGCCCTGAGCCAGCCTCAGCGCAGCTCTGCCTCGACGCGGTCGCGGCCGGCCTGCTTGGCCGCATAGACCCCCGAGTCGGCACGTAGCAACAAGGCATCGGCGCCCTCCCCCGGGCGCCAGCCGGCCACGCCGAAACTGGCAGTCACGCAGCCCACGCCGTCCACCGGCGTGCTGCGCAGCCCCTGCCATAGTTCCAGGGCCAGGGTGCGTGCCTGTGCGGCATTGCTGCCGGGGCACAACACCATGAACTCCTCCCCACCCAGGCGGCAGAACACGTCGGTACGCCGCAGCCGGTGGCTGATTCGCTGGCACAGGCTCTGCAGCACATGGTCACCCACGGCATGCCCGTACTGGTCGTTGATGCGCTTGAAGTGATCGATATCGAGCATGATCACCGCCAGATCCTGCTGATCACGCTGGGCGCGGTCCAGCTCGGCCTTGAGCCGCTCCTGGAAATAGCGTCGATTGTGAATCCCGGTCAACGCATCGGTCACCGACAGTGCGCGCAGCTCCTCCTCGACCCGCTTGAGGTCGGAGATGTCGCTGAGATAACCATGCCACAGCGTGCCACCGTCAGGGCCTGGCTCCGGCGTGGCCTCGCCGCGTATCCAGCGTGAGCCGGCCACGGGCAACTGCACGCGGTACTCTTCGCGCCAGGGCGTCTGGTGCTCGGCCGAATAGCGGATCGATGCACGAAAATGCGCCAGGTCGTCGGGGTGAATGCGTTCGAACACCGCTGAGGCATCGCGCTTGAGCACCGCCAGGTCGATCTCGTAGATATCGCGCAAGCCTTCACTGGCGTAATTGAAGCAGGAGCTGCCATCGACCCGGCGAAAGAACTGATAGATGCCACCGGGCACCTCGGCGCTGAGCTTTTCCAGCAGCCGGTCACGGGCCGCCAGCGCCTCATGCACACGCTTGCGCTCGGTCACGTCGATACAGATGGCCAGGTGCCCGACCCACAAGCCCTGCTCGTCGAGCACAGCGGTCACCAGCATGTTGGCCTGCAGATGGCTGCCATCCTTGCGTAGCAGGGTCCACTCGGCAGGCTCGCTGTCGCTGTGGGTCAGGCTATCGGCGAGCATCGCCTGTGCCGGGGTGATCTCGCGCCCGTAGTGCTGGCTCATGCGCTGCGCACGCGCCTGCAGCTCCTGTGGCAGCACCAGGTCTTCGAGTGTCAGGCGCTCGAGCACCTCGTCGCCGCGGTAGCCCAGCATGCGCTCGGCACCGGCATTGAAGGTGCTGATGACCCCGTGCAGGTTGGTGGCGATGATCGCCACCTGGGTCGCCGCGTCCAGCACGCTGCGCAACTGGCCATGGGTGTCGCGCAGGGATTGCTCGCTGACCCGCAATTGAGCGGTGCGTTGCTCGACCAGCGCCAAGGCGCGTTGCCGCTGGTTGAACAGGCTGAACAGCAAGGCACTGAGCAGCAGGCTGAGCAGGCCGCCGAAAAAGATCACCGCAGGCACCACCGAGGACTGGTTGGCCTGCATGAACAGGTGACTGGGGCGGATCTGCAACTGATAGTCATGGTCAGCCAGGTGCAGCGAAAAACTGGCCTGGAGGCTAGAGTCCGCCAGCGGGTTGGCCGACTCGAACAGCAGCGCCTGCGGATCACTGACCGAGCGATCGAGAATCTGCACCACGAGGTTGTCCTGATCGGCGCCGGGCAAGCCATCGGCCACCAACTGACGCATGCCGATCACCGCAATCACGTAGCCCAGCGGTTGCGCCTCGGTGCGGCTGGCACTGAACACCGGCGTCGCCATCACCATGCCACGCCTGTCGGCAGGGGCTACCCCAGGCAGATCCAGCGGCGCGGTCACCGCCAGTGCACCCGGCGTGGTGGCCCTGGCCAATGCGTCGCGTCGCGCCGGCTGTGACAGCAAGTCCAGGCCCACCGGCTGGACCTGGCTGTTCTGGCCCTGAGCGTACAGCACCGGGTAGTACAGCGCTCGCGGGCGTGCAACCTGCAGCACGCCCTGCTCGCTCAATTCCTGAATGCTGAACCCTCGCCCCAGGCTGTGCTGCGCCAGCCGTTCGAACGCATCGCGCTCGGCGCCAGGCACCCGCGGCGCCCAGGCAAAGGCCTGGGTACGCTGCAGCAAGGGGCGTGCGTAGCCATCGAACTCGTCACGGCTGATGGCATCGGCATACACGAAAAAACGGCGCAGGCTATCCAGGCGTTGTGCCTGGTCCTGCAAGCGTTCCTGTATGCGGCTGTAACGCTCCGACGCCAGCAACTCGAAACGCTGGCGCAACTGGTGCTGGTTAAGCTCGCCAGCGGCCAGGGCCAGCAGCGCGGTCAGCAGCGCGCCGGCGCACAATGCAAGCAGTGCAGCCAGCCAGGCAGAGACCTGTTCGCTGATGAAACCCAGCATGTTGGGGCGCAAGGAATGCGGCGACATAAATAAACTCACAACGCCAGCCAGCAGTGATCGTGGCGGCTACCTACAATAATAGCCACTTGCCACGCTGCTGGCGCCCCTGTTGCTCGACACTTCAGCGCGCCTGAATGCGCCAGGCCCGGTGGATCTTGCTGTTGCGTGCAAAGTCCGGGTCCAGGGTCTGGGCCGTGATTTCCTCGACCGCATAACGCTCCAGCAGGTGCTCATCGAGCTGGAACTTGCGGAAGTTGTTCGAGAAGTACAGCACGCCACCCGGCGCCAGACGCGCCACCGCCAGGTCGAGCAACTCGACATGGTCGCGCTGCACATCGAACACCCCTTCCATACGCTTGGAGTTGGAGAAGGTCGGCGGGTCGATGAAGATCAGCTCGTACGCTTCGCGGCAGGCCTGCAGCCACGCCATCACATCACCCTGTTCCAGGCGGTTCTTGTCCGAGAAGCCATTGAGCGACAGGTTGCGCCGCGCCCAGTCCAGGTAGGTTTTGGACAAGTCGACGCTGGTGGTGCTGCGCGCACCACCCTTGGCCGCATGCACACTGGCGGTCGCGGTATAGCAGAACAGGTTGAGGAAGCGCTTGCCCGCCGCTTCGCGCTGAATGCGCATGCGCATCGGGCGGTGATCGAGGAACAGGCCGGTGTCGAGGTAATCGGTAAGATTGACCAGCAGCTTGACGCCGCCTTCACTGACCTCGGTGAACTGCCCCTGGCTGTTCTGGCGCTCATACTGACGGGTGCCGGACTGACGCTCGCGGCGCTTGATCACCACCCGGCTCTGGTCGATGTTCAGCGCTTGCGGGATCGCGGCCAAGGCATCGAACAGGCGCGCCTGGGCCTTTTCCGGATCGATCGAGCGCGGTGCGGCGTATTCCTGCACGTGCACCCAGTCGTGGTACAGATCGATAGCCAGCGCGTACTCGGGCATGTCGGCATCGTAGACGCGATAGCAGGTGATGTTCTCGCGCTTGGCCCACTTGCCCAGTTGCTTGAGGTTCTTCTGCAGGCGGTTGGCAAACATCTGCCCGCCCTCGCTCAGGCGTGCCGGCTCACTGGCCGCAGACACCACCGGCGTTGCCGGCTCGCTACCACGCTCGCGCTCAGGCACACGGCGCTCACCCGTGACGAACTGGTCGGGCTGCACCTTGATCAGCAGCAGCTTGCACGGCAGCGCACCGTTCCAGAAGGCGTATTGCTTGTGGCTGCGAATGCCCATGCGCTTGCCCAGGTCCGGGGCACCGGTGAACACCGCCGCTTCCCAGTTGAGGCAGGCCTGACGCAGGCGTTCGCCGAGATTCTGGTAGAGGTACAGCAGGCTCGCCTCGTCACCCAGGCGCTCGCCATAGGGCGGGTTGCAGATCACCAGGCCCTTCTGGTTCTGGTCCGGGCGTGGCTCGAAGCTGCCCACTTCACCCTGGTAGATCTTGATCCAGTCACTCAGACCTGCACGCTCGACGTTGTTGCGCCCTGGCTGGATCAGCCTTGGGTCGGCTTCATAGCCGCGAATCCACAAGGGTGGACGCGCCAGCCCGGCCTCGGCGCGCGCCCGCGCCTCGTCGTGCAGCTTGCGCCACAACGCCGGCACGTGGCCCAGCCAGGCGCTGAAGCCCCAACGCTCACGACGCAGGTTCGGCGCGATGTCGGCGGCAATCATCGCCGCCTCCACCAGGAAGGTGCCCACACCGCACATCGGGTCCGCCAGCGCGCCACCCTCGGCCGCGATGCGCGGCCAGCCAGCACGGATCAACACGGCGGCGGCCAGGTTTTCCTTCAGCGGTGCAGCGCCCTGCTGCAAGCGGTAGCCACGCTGGTGCAGGCTGTGGCCGGAGAGGTCCAGCGACAGGATCGCCTCGCCACGCTCCAGGCGCAGGTGCACGCGCAGGTCGGGGTTGAGCTTGTCGACCGACGGACGTTCGCCAGCAGCGTTACGCAGCTTGTCGACAATGGCGTCCTTGACCTTCAGCGCGCCGAAGTGCGTGTTGTCGATACCCGATCCGTGCCCACTGAACTCGACTGCCAGGCTGCCGGTGGCGTCCAGGTGATCGTGCCAGTCGACCGCATTGACCCCGTCGTACAGGTCATCGGCGTTCTTCATGGTGAAGCGCTTGAGCACCAGCAGCACGCGGTTGCCCAGGCGCGACCAGAGGCACAGGCGGTAGGCGGTTTCCATGTCGGCTTCGCCGCGAATCGCCGAGGTGTGCTCGCGCACCTCCTCCAGGCCAAGCCCGCGGGCTTCTTCGGCAAGCAGGCCTTCCAGGCCTTTGGGGCAGGTGAGATAGAGTTCGAAACGGTCCGACATGAGTAATCCAAGCCTTGAGCAATAAGTGAAGGGGCAAGCGCGTCGCCCTTTCGATGTTTGATCGAACGCCTTCCAGCAACGTTCGAATGGCACTGACAAAGGTGCCGGGCCGCCGGGTGTGGGCTTTTTGCACAAGGCAAAACAGCTTTGATCACACGGCAGAATTAAAAATTCGCGTTATGCAGTGTTTTTTATGACCCTTCGTCGTTTTTTCAGCTGGCGTTGGAAGTGATTCTCAACGATGGCGTTATGACGTTAGGCATGAGCAAAGCCTGATCATAGCTGGCTTTGCCCCAATTCCGCTCGTGAAGCAATTTTTTACTTATCCCCTGACCCTATGAAAGGTTACGTCCTTATGACAAAACGATCATTCACACTGTGACCTGCATTGGTTAGAACTCGTATCAGGTTGCTCTGCAATGGGGCAACACCTTCGCTCGCGACGCCGGCAGCGAGCGCAAAACCGGCAGAACGACTCTGCCCGGCCTCAGCCGAGGCCGACGGGACATTACAGTCAACAAGTGAGGGCAACACCCTATGAGAAGACTTAAGCGTGATCCGTTGGAAAGAGCATTTTTACGTGGCTACCAATATGGGGTCACCGGCAAATCCCGCGAGCTTTGCCCTTTTACTCTACCGTCAGTACGCCAAGCCTGGGTCAACGGCTGGCGCGAGGGACGTGGTGACAACTGGGACGGTATGACCGGCACTGCGGGTATCCATAGACTCAACGAACTTCACGCCGTTGGCTGAACGAGGATCTGAATTCTAGTTACCATGCACGCTCCATCCGAGCGGCGGGCTTCGGCCCAAGGGCCCCTTTTGAGGGGCCCTTTTTTATGCCCGCTCAGCGCCCCCGCACGGCCGCGATGGCGTCCACCGACTCGCGAATCAACGCGGGGCCCTTGTAGATGAAACCCGAGTAGACCTGCACCAGGCTGGCACCGGCGGCGATCTTTTCGGCCGCGTGCTTGCCTTCGGTGATGCCACCCGCCGCGATGATCGGCAGCTTGCCACCCAGCTCGCCGGCCAGTGTACGCACGGTATGGGTGCTCTTCTCGCGCACCGGAGCGCCCGACAGCCCGCCGGCTTCAGCGCCATGTTCCAGGCCTTCGACGCCCTCGCGGCCAAGGGTGGTGTTGGTCGCGATGACCGCATCCATGCCGGTTGCCAGCAAGGCGGCGGCCACTTGTGCGGTTTCTTCATCACTCATGTCCGGGGCAATCTTGATCGCCAGCGGCACCCGTTTGCCATGGGCCAGGGCCAGTGCTTCGCGGCGCACCGCCAGGGCCTCGAGCAGTTGCTTGAGCGAGTCGCCGAACTGCAGGCTGCGCAGCCCCGGGGTGTTGGGCGAGCTGACGTTGACGGTGACATAGCTGGCGTGGTCGTAGACCTTGTCCAGGCAGATCAGGTAGTCATCCACAGCCCGCTCGACCGGGGTATCGAAGTTCTTGCCGATGTTGATCCCCAGCACACCGCGGTAGTTGGCAGCCCGTACGCGACCCAGCAGATGATCGACGCCCAGGTTGTTGAAGCCCATGCGGTTGATGATCGCCTCGGCCTCGGGCAGGCGGAACAACCGCGGCTTGGGATTGCCTGGCTGCGCGCGCGGGGTCACGGTGCCGATCTCGACAAAACCGAAGCCCAGTTGGGCAAAGCCGTCAATCGCCGTGCCGTTCTTGTCCAGGCCCGCCGCCAGCCCCACCGGGTTGGCAAACTCCAGCCCCATGACGGTCACCGGCAGCGATGTCGGAGCCTTGGTCAACAGCCCGTTGAGCCCCAGGCGGCCACCGGCACCGATCAGGTCCAGCGACAGGTCGTGGGAGGTTTCCGGAGACAGTTTGAACAACAGCTGGCGGGCCAGGGTATACATGGGCGGGCTTAGCTCGAGGTGTGGGAAGGCAGCGATTATAGCGGCGCTGTGGCCCCGAAGACAGGCCCGTGTGCACCCTTGGCATATGCGTTGCTTGGCTTGCCCCACAGGCCTGCCCGCTGTTCGGTGCGGGCCGTTGCCATGAGCGATCGGATGAATCAGACCTCTACACGCGCGCTGGCCTGGGTCAACGGCAGCGACGCACCGGAAAAACCCAGCCTCAATATCGGCTTCATGGCCCTGAGCGACTGCGCCTCGCTGGTGGTGGCCGCAACTCAGGGCTTTGCCCAGCCCTATGGCCTGAGCCTGAACCTCAAGCGGCAGAGCTCATGGGCCGGGTTGCGTGATCGGCTGGTCAACGGCGAACTGGATGCTGCGCATTGCCTGTACGGCCTGAGCTATGCGGTGCACCTGGGCATCGGTGGCATCTCGGCAACGCCGATGGCGGTACTGATGGGCTTGAACCAGAACGGGCAGAGCATCAATCTCTCGCCCACCCTGCAGGCCCAGGGCGTGACCACTCCCGAAGCACTGGAGCGGCACGTGCACCAAGGCGGGGCAAAACTGACTTTCGCCCAGACCTTCCCCACGGGCACCCACGCCATGTGGCTTTATTACTGGCTGGCCAGCCAGGGCATCCACCCCTTGCATGACGTCAACAGCGTGGTGGTGCCACCGGCACAGATGCTCGCGCACCTGCAGGCCGGTCGCATCGACGGTTTTTGCGTAGGCGAACCCTGGTCCGCCAGCGCAGTCAACCAGGGCATGGGGTTCACCCTGGCCACCAGCCAGTCGATCTGGCCCGACCACCCGGAAAAAGTCCTGGGCTGCACCCGCGCCTTCGTCGAACAATGCCCCAATACCGCCCGTGCCCTGGTGGCCGCCATGCTCGCCGCCAGCCGCTTTATCGAGCAGAGCCCGGAAAACCAGCGTGCCACCGCGCAACTGCTGGGCGCCAGCAACTACCTCGACGCGCCACTGGCCTGCATCCAGCCGCGCATGCTCGGCGACTACCACGACGGCCTCGGCAACCACTGGCAGGACGCCCATGCGCTACGCCTGCACGATGACGGTCGGGCCAACCAGCCTTACCTGTCCGACGGCATGTGGTTCATGACCCAGTTCCGCCGCTGGGGCCTGCTGCGCGAAGACCCGGACTACCTTGCAGTCGCCAGCCAGGTGCAGCAACTGGCCTTGTACCGCGACGCCGCCAGCGTCGCTGGCGTGGCGTGTTCGGCAGCGTCGATGCGCAGCAGCCAGCTGATTGACGGCACCCACTGGGACGGTTCCGACCCGCGCGGCTATGCCCATGGTTTCCGCCTGCATGCCCTGGCCGATGCGCCAGCGGCCCATGCGCGTCGCTGAGGAGGTGCCTGCATGCTGCGTATCCTGCTGATCGACGACACCGAAAAAAAAGTCGGCCGCCTCAAGGCCGCGCTGGTCGAGGCTGGCTTTGAGGTGATCGAGGTGTGCGGGCTGACCATCGACCTGCCCGAGCGCGTCGAAACGGTGCGTCCGGATGTCATCCTGATCGATACCGAGTCACCCGGGCGCGATGTCATGGACCAGGTGATCCTGGTCAGCCGCGACCTGCCGCGTCCGATCGTGATGTTCACCGACGAACACGACCCGACGGTGATGCGCCAGGCCATCCAGGCCGGGGTCAGCGCCTACATCGTCGAGGGCATCCATGCCAAGCGCCTGCAACCGATCCTGGATGTGGCCATGGCCCGCTTCGAGAGCGACCAGGCGCTCAAGGCCCAATTGCACGCCCGCGACCAGCAGTTGGCCGAGCGCAAGCGCATCGAGCTGGCCAAGGGCCTGTTGATGAAAATGAAGGATTGCAACGAGGAACAGGCCTACACGCTGATGCGCCGCCAGGCCATGAGCAAGCAGCAGAAACTGATCCAGGTGGCCGAGCAGATCATCGCCATGAGCGACCTGCTCGGCTGAGCCGGCAACTGGCCCGGCTCTTGCTTATGCATTGACAGGCAGCCAACGGCGGTTGCCTCCACATTCCCGACAAAGACGTCGCTCTTGCGCCTGTCCCCACAGGCGCGAAGCGGCGTCTTTTTCGTTTAAGCCCACTGGGCACAGGTTTTTCCGTTGAAACGCTGAGCGAGGTGTTCGATGAATACAAGCTTCTGGAAATCCGGCCACATCCCCACGCTGTTCGCCGCCTTCCTGTATTTCGATTTGAGTTTCATGGTCTGGTACCTGCTCGGCCCGATGGCGGTGCAGATCGCCACTGACCTGCAGCTGACCACCAGCAACGCGGCTTGATGGTGGCCACGCCAATCCTGGCCGGGGCGATCCTGCGCTTCATCATGGGCTTGCTGGTGGATCGCCTGTCACCCAAGACCGCCGGGCTGATCGGCCAGGTGATCGTGATCGTGGCGCTGTTCTGCGCCTGGTCGCTCGGCGTGCGCACCTATGAACAGGCCTTGTTGCTGGGGGTATTCCTCGGGGTGGCAGGTGCTTCGTTCGCCGTGTCGCTGCCACTGGCCTCGCAGTGGTATCCGCCACAGCACCAGGGCAAGGCCATGGGCATTGCCGGTGCGGGCAACTCCGGCACGGTATTCGCCGCGCTGCTGGCGCCGGTGCTGGCCGCAGCCTACGGCTGGAGCAACGTGTTCGGCTTTGCACTGATCCCGCTGGTGCTGACCCTGGTGCTGTTCGCGCTGCTCGCGCGCAATGCCCCCGAGCGCCCCAGGCCCAAGGCCATGGCCGACTACTTCAAGGCCCTGGGCGACCGTGACAGCTGGTGGTTCATGTTTTTCTACAGCGTCACCTTTGGCGGTTTCATCGGGCTGGCCAGTGCGCTGCCAGGCTACTTCAACGACCAGTACGGCCTGAACCCGGTCACAGCCGGCTATTACACCGCCGCGTGCGTGTTTGCCGGCAGCCTGATGCGTCCGCTCGGTGGCGCGCTGGCCGATCGCTTCGGTGGGATTCGCACCTTGCTGGGCATGTACAGCATCGCCGCCATCTGTATTGCCGCCGTGGGCTTCAACCTGCCCAGCTCGATTGCGGCGCTGGCCCTGTTCGTCAGTGCCATGCTCGGCCTGGGCGCCGGCAACGGCGCAGTATTCCAGCTGGTGCCCCAGCGCTTTCGCCAGGAGATCGGGGTGATGACCGGGCTGATCGGCATGGCCGGCGGTATTGGCGGGTTCCTGCTGGCGGCAGGCCTAGGCACCATCAAACAGCACACCGGCGACTACCAGTTGGGCCTATGGCTGTTTGCCAGCCTCGGTGTGCTGGCATGGTTCGGCCTGCATGGGGTCAAGCGGCGCTGGCGCACGACCTGGGGTTCGGCTGCCGTCACTGCGGCGCGGGTCTGAGGTACGCCATGAGCCTGCAACTGAGTGTTGCCCATGCCAGCGACAGTGGCCCGCGTGCCGAGAACCAGGATGCCTTGCGCCTGGTGACACCCGCCGCGGAGCTGGCAGCAAGCAAAGGCTACCTGTTTGCCCTGGCCGACGGCGTCAGCCAATGCGCGGACGGCGGGCTGGCTGCACGGGCCAGCCTGCAGTCACTGGCACTCGACTACTACGCCACACCCCAGACCTGGGGCGTGGCACAGGCACTGGACCGTCTGCTGCTGGCACAGAACCGCTGGCTGCGCGCCAACGGTGGTGGCCAGCCACTGCTCACCACCCTGAGCGCACTGGTCCTGCGCGGCCAGCGCTTCACCCTGGCGCATGTCGGCGACTGCCGGGTATACCGTTGGAACGCCGGGCAGTTACAGCGTATCAGCGAAGATCACGTGTGGGACCAACCGGGCATGCAGCATGTGCTCAAGCGCGCCCTGGGCCTGGACCAGCACCTGCTGGTCGACTATCTGGAGGGTACGCTGGAGCCCGGGGAGTGCTTCGTGCTGCTCAGTGACGGGGTCTGGGCGACCCTCAGCGACCTGCAGATCAGCAGCGTGCTGCGCGATCAGCCCGACCTTCAGGCGGCCGCCAGCACCCTGGTCAACGCCGCGCACCGCGCCGGCAGCCAGGACAACGCCAGCGCCTTGCTGGTACGCGTCGAGCAACTCGGCGCGCACAGCCTGGGTGACACCCTGGCGCAACTGCAGCAATGGCCACTGCCGCCGCCACTGCGCGCGCAGCAATCGATCGACGGGCTGCAGGTGCAGGCCGTCGTGAGCCAGAGCCGTCAATCGCTGCTGTACCGAGTGGCCGACAACCAGCAGCAACCCTGGCTGCTCAAGACCCTGCCCGCCAGCCGCAGTGACGACGTGCAGGCCCAGCAGAGCCTGCTGCTGGAGGAGTGGTTTCTGCGCCGCGTGGCCGGGCGCAGCTTTCCCGAAGTGCACCCGGCCAGCCAGCGCCAGCACCTGTATTACCTGATGCGCGAGTACAGCGGCCAGACCCTGGCTGAACACTTCAAGCAGGCCGGGCCGCTGGCAATGGCCGAGTGGCTGGGCCTGGCCCGGCAACTGATGCAGGCGCTTGGCCTGTTGCACCGGCGCAATATCCTGCACCGTGACATCAAGCCGCAAAACCTGCACCTGGCGCACGACGGCCAACTGCGCGTGCTGGACTTCGGCCTGGCCTACTGCCCGGGGCTCTCCGAAGACCGCGCCCACGAACTACCCGGCACGCCATCGTTCATTGCCCCGGAAGCCTTCGAGGGCGTTGCGCCGAGCCCGCAGCAAGACCTGTACGCGGCAGGCGTGACCTTGTTCTGGCTGCTCACCGGGCACTACCCCTACGGCGAAGTGGAGGCCTTCCAGCGCCCGCGCTTCACCACGCCGGCCAGTGCGGCACGCTACCGCCCGGACCTGCCGCAATGGCTGGAGCAATGGCTGGCCAAGGCGGTCAGCGCCGACCCGCACCAGCGCTTCGAAACGGCCGAGCAGTGCCTGCTGCAACTCGAACAGGGCGAACACCAGGGCGAACGCCTGCGCCCTCGCCCACTGCTGGAACGTGAACCGCTCAAGGTCTGGCGTGGCCTTGCGCTGCTGTCAATGCTGTTCAACCTGATAGTGCTGATCGCCCTGCTCAAAGGCTGACAGCGAACACCCTGATGATGAGGAAGCCGCATGAAAGGTAAAGTCTGGCTGGTGGGCGCAGGCCCTGGCGATCCGGAACTGCTGACCCTCAAGGCTGTACGTGCGCTGCGCGAAGCCGACGAGGTCTTGATCGACGACCTGGTCAACCCGGCGATTCTGCAACATTGTCCGCAGGCACGCGTGACGGCCGTGGGCAAGCGCGGCGGCTGCCGCTCCACCCCGCAGGCATTCATCCAGCGCCTGATGCTGCGCCACGCTCGCCAGGGCCGCTGCGTGGTACGGCTCAAAGGCGGCGACCCCTGCATCTTCGGCCGCGGCGGCGAAGAAGCGTTGTGGCTGCAGCAACAGGGTGTCGAGACAGAGCTGGTCAACGGCATCACCGCAGGCCTGGCGGGCGCCACACACTGTGGTATTTCGCTGACCTTGCGCGGGGTAAGCCGAGGCGTGACATTGGTCACCGCACATACCCAGGACGACAGCCCCTTGAATTGGCAGGCCTTGGCCCAGAGCGGCACCACACTGGTGGTGTACATGGGCGTGGCCAAACTCGAGGAGATCCAACAGGGGTTGCTCGACGGCGGCATGCCTGAGGATACGCCGGTGGCGATGATCGAAAACGCCTCGTTGGCACACCAACGCGAGTGCCGCAGCCAACTGCGTCACTTGCACCGCGATGCTCTGGCGTTCGCACTGCGCAGCCCGGCGATCATGGTGATCGGTGCCGTGGCCGCCCCGGCCGCATCAGCAACACAGGCGCTCAGCGCTTGCGCCCAGCGGGCGTAAGCACGGCGCTGGCGGCGACCGCACCTTTCTTGCAGGCAAAAAAAAAGCCCGGCCTAAGCCGGGCTTTTCTCAAGCGTCAGACCAATTACTTGGCTTGAGCTTCTACTTGAGCTTCAACGCGACGGTTGACAGCACGACCAGCTTCGGTGGCGTTGTCAGCAACCGGACGGGTCTCACCGTAGCCAACCGATTCAACACGGCTCGACTCAACACCGTACTGGTTGGTCAGAACTTGCTTCACGGCGCTAGCGCGACGCTCGGACAGTTTCTGGTTGTAGGCGTCAGGACCGACGGAGTCAGTGTGACCTTCAACAGTGGTGGTGGTGGATGGGTACTGCTTCATGAAGTCAGCCAGGTTCTTGATGTCACCGTAGCTGTTTGGCTTGACGACCGACTTGTCGAAGTCGAACTTGACGTCCAGCTCAACACGTACGACTTCAGCAACTGCCGGGCAGCCATCAGCGTCAACGGTAACGTTGGCTGGGGTGTCAGGGCACTTGTCGACGTTGTCGCACACGCCGTCGTTGTCGCTGTCGGAGCACACTTCAGCGACTGGGGCTGGTGCTGCTTCAACTGGCTTGGAGCCACCGCCGAAGTTCAGACCGATACCGACGCTTGGCGCCCACTCGGTGTCGCCTTGGTCGATGTTGTACTGGGCTTCAACGCCAGCACGGGCGTAGAAGTTCTCGGTGAAGTACAGTTTTGCACCGCCGCCCAGGTTGGCGAAGGTGGAACCGTTACGGCCACCACGGCCGGTCTGGCCGATGCTTTGGTCAGAGAAACCAGCGGAAACGTACGGGCGCAGCATGTCGCCTGGATTGTTGAAGTGGTACAGAGCATCCAGGGCGGTGTTCGAGCCCTTGATGTTCTTGCCATCTTCGCCACGAACGTTGTGAACTTCGTCGTAGCCCAGACGCAGTTCGACGTCGTCGGTCAGGAAGTAACCGATCGAACCACCGAACAGGTTGCCGTCGTTTTTGAAGTCGCGCTGGCTGTCATAGTATTCTTTCTTCATGAAGCCTTCGACTTCGACCGCGCCTTGGCCCTGTGCCAATGCGCCGAACGAAGCTGCGGCAACCAAAGAACCAATGGCCAAGCCCAAGGTGTTTTTCAATTTCATCCGTTAAATCCCCATCTGGTGATTGTTAAGTAGTCCCACCAAACCCGGGGGACAACTCGCCGACAAGTTTAGCAGACCTTGCCGGTACGTTAGAGATATTTGCGGTTCACTAAGTTTCGGTGAGGCCCGCAAATTTCTCGCGTAGCTTGTCGAGCGCACGCTTGTAGCGCATTTTCGTGGCGCTCAGACCCATGTGCATGATGTCTGCGATTTCCTGAAATTCCAGCTCTGCGACAAATCGTAGCACCAGGATTTCACGGTCAATCGGGTTCACATGCACGAGCCATTTATCCAGCCCGCCTTTCTCTTCCGGCTTGGGCGACTTCTCTTCAGAGGCCTCCTCGAGCGGGTCGAGACTTAGCGCATCCATCAATCGACGTTTGCGCCGCTCCTTGCGGTACTGCGTGATGCATTCGTTGTAGGTGATGCTGTAGAGCCAGGTCTTGAATTTCGATTTACCCTCGAAGTTCTTCAGGCCATACAGCACCTTCAGCATCACCTCCTGACAGACATCGTCAGCATCCCGATCGTTCCCCAAATAACGTGCGCACACGTTAAAAAGGGTCCGTTGGTAGCGCCGCATGAGCTCCTCATAGGCGCGAGTAACATGAAAAAGCTCCTCATGCGAACGCGCCACCAACTCCTCATCTGTGAGCTCGCGGGGGTCGTAACGCATGGGCAGCGAGTGAACTTTATTCAAAACAAATCTGGCCGACAGTCAGGTCATTGTCGCCGCGCGCCCTGCCTGGGCATTTTTGCGGCGACATACATTAGCAGGATTTGCCCGGTTAGCGGCTATTGACGCGCTGTTCCAGGAGAATCCGGTTCGACAGCGAGACCAGTTCACCCTCGTCGGTGAGCAGCGTGGTCTTGACGGTGCCGATCTCTTCGATCTGACCTTCGACCTCGCCAATCTGCACCTGCTGGCCGACCTGATAGAGTTCACGCACGTAGATTCCAGCCAGAATCTGCCCCGCGATTTCGCGGCTGCCCAGGCCCATTGCCAGGGCAACGGCCAGACCAACGGTAATCAGGCCGATCACAATCACGTGGTTGAGCAGGTCGGTCTTGACCTCCAACTGGCTGATCGCCACCGAGATGCTGATGATGATCACCAGGCCCTGGGCAATGCGCCCTACCCCGGCCGCATACTCAAGCCCGATGCCCTCTGCAGCACCGCGCACCAGCCCGTTGACGATCTGGGCCAGCAGCACGCCGGCCAGCAGCACCAGTGCACCGCCAAACACCTTGGGCAGGTACAGCGCGAGCATGTCCAGGGTCGCAGAGACGCGCTCCAGCCCCAGCGACTCGGCGGCCGAAACCAGGAAAATCAGCAGCACGAACCAGTACACGATCTTGCCGATCAGGGTCGAAATCGGCACCTGGATGCCGACCCGGCTCAGCAGCTTGGTCAAACCGGTACCGCCCATCAGGCGATCCAGGCCGAGCTTGGCCAGCAGCTTGGACAACAGCGTATCGAGCAGCTTGGCGACCACGAAGCCAAGCAACACCACCACCAATGCACCAAACAGGTTGGGGATGAAGTTGGCGACTTTGGTCCACAAGGCGGTCATGGCCGCCACCAGGCTCTGGGTCCAGAGATCAAGTTCCATAATCAATCAGCCTTATCAGCTTTGCGCGCAGACGCGTTACGACGCACCGGCGCAACATGCGCCGAGCCATTGTTCACGGCGATCATCAGCGCCTGGCTCCAACGGCCAAGCAGGCTGAACAGATCGCCCGCGCCGACCTGACGGTTGGCGGTTTTCAGGACCCGGCCCAGGCAGGCATCGTCGTCCCGGTCTTTACCGGACGGCGACGCCTTGAGCAGGTCCCGCAGGGATTCTTCAAACGGATCGTGCATGGGCACCTCGCGCAATGTCTGTAAAAGACGTGGCGCTCGTAGGGCAGGTCACATGAACACTATCCGTATATGTTGTAGGAAATTTCACGATAATCCGCATTCAGGCCCAGCGCAGGCGGCGAAACAGCCACCACTGGCCCAGCGCCAGGGTCAGCACCAGCAAGCTGGCGTAGAGGAAACCATACGGATTGTCCGCCCCCGGGATACCGCCAACGTTGATGCCCAGCAACCCGGTGAGAAAGCTCATGGGCAGGAAGATGCAGGTGATGATGCCGAAGCGGTACATGGTCTTGTTCATGCGTTCGCTCAGGCGCCGGTCTTCGCTCTCCAGCACCAGCGCCACACGTTCGCGGGTCAGTTCCAGCTCTTCGAGGTAGCGGGTCAGGCTGTTGTGCAGCTCGTTCCAGTAGTCGGCATCGTCAGCCGCAAACCATGGCCATTTATTGCGCGCCAACTGTGCATAGATCTCGCGCTGCGGCGCAAGGAAACGGCGCAAGCCCGCTGCCCGGCGGCGCATTTGCTGCAGGCTGCCATGCTCAGGGGTATACCGCTCGTCGGATTCCAGCTTTTCTTCCTCGTCGTCCACCACTTCGGACAGGTCCGAGACCAGTGCCTGGACCTTTTCGGTGAGCAACTGGGCCAGGGTCAGGAGCAGTTCAGAGGCGGTTTTCGGGCCACGGCCTTGATCCAGTTGCTGCAGCAGCTCGTCGGTAGCGCGCAGCGGGCGCAGGCGCAGCGAGATCACCCGCTGTGCCTGGGCAAAGATGCGCACCGATACCATGTCTTCAGGCTCGGCACCGGGATTGAGGTTGACCCCGCGCAGAAACAGCAGCATCTGCGCATCCGGCAGGGGCAACAGGCGCGGCCGGGTGTTCTCTTCCAGCAGCAGGTCGCAGGCAAACTCGTTCAGGCCGCTGTCCTGGCGCAGCCAGGTACGGGTTTGCGGGTGACTGCGATCCCAGTGCAACCACAGGCTCTGCTCCGGCTGCAACACCAGATCGTCCAGTTCGGTTCGAGCAATCGACTGCGCACCGCCTTTGCCATCGAGCACCAGGGCATGCACCAACCCCCACTGCGCATTTTCTTCCTCGAACATCCCTACCCCACGCACCGTTATCAGAAGTTACTCAGGCATTTTCAGCGGGCTTGGCGAAACAATGACGCCGTTGTTGTCGGCGTACACATACTCGCCCGGCCGGAAGGTCACACCGGCAAAGGTCACCACCACGTTGAGGTCGCCAATGCCGCGCTTGTCAGTCTTCATCGGGTGGCTGGCCAGCGCCTGCACCCCGACATCGGTCTGTGCCAGCGCGTCGACGTCACGCACACAGCCGTAGATGACCAAGCCTTCCCAGCCGTTCTTGGCGGCTTTTTCGGCAATCATGTCGCCCAGCAACGCCCGCCGCAATGAACCGCCGCCATCGACCACCAGCACCTTGCCCTTGCCGTCCAGGTCGGCCTGCGCCTTGACCAGCGAGTTGTCCTCGAAACACTTGATGGTCACGATCTGGCCACCGAACGAGTCGCGGCCACCAAAATTGCTGAACATCGGCTCCAGCACCTGCACCAGGTCGGGGTAGGCGTCGCACAAATCGGGCGTTAGGTAATGCATGGGAAACTCCTGTCGATGACCAACTGAATGGAAAAGCGGATTTCACACGTTCACTAAAAAGACGACGCCAGCCAATTGGACTTTAGCCAAGGCTACACGCCGACAGCCTGCGGGTCACCTGGCGCTGCCAGTTCCAGCATCGCCAGCGGGTCGCCCAGCCAGCGCTCCACCAGCGGCCAGACCTGCGCCTGCGCCTGCTTGCTCACCAGCATATCGACGTGCCCGAAATTGTCGAAGCCTTCCTCGCGGCCCAGGCGCACAAAGCGTTTGTGGGCACTGCCGAGCTGCTCGAACAGCTTGCGACAGGCCCATACCGGATCCTGATGGTCACCTGCACCGGCCACCGCCAGCACCGGCACCTGCACCTCGGCAAGCCCCGCCCACCAGTCGCTCTGCTTGTCGCCAAAACGGCCAAACAAGCCGAACCAGCGCATGCTTTCCAACGCCAGGCCAATCGGCTCGTCCTCGGGGCCGCGCTTGAGCCGTGAACCGGAAATATGCGCAAAGCGCTTGAGCAACAGGCGCCCACTCCATTCCACCGGCGGAATTTTCAACGGCCAGTAGGTACGGCTGACCTGCGTGCCGAAAAACGCGGCGCTGGCCACCTGCTGCGGCGCCAGGTAGGCACCGCCCAGGGCGGCGGCCAGCGTGGTACCGCCCAGCGAGTGGCCCAGCCAGTGCGGCGTACGGCCACTGACCTCACACACGAAGGCGGCAATCGCCGGCAAGTCATAACGGGCGTAGTCGGCAACGCGGTTGTGACGGTAATCGCGGTTACGCGGCGACAGCCCGTGCCCGCGCATTTCCGGGATCCACACGTCGAAGCCGGCACGCGCCAGGCTCGCCCCCAGGCCGATGCCTCGGGGCGAAAACCAGAAGCGCCGGTTGGAGAAGCTGCCATGCAACAGAATCACCGGCGCGCCGCGCACCTCGCTCTGATCGGCCATGCCCAGCCGGGTCAGCGCGAGCTCCACGGTACGGTCGGGGCTGTTGCCGGCCTTGAGCCGGTAGACATCTTCACTGAGGTCGCCGCGCCGCTCGGCACTGAGCAGGGCAACGGGAAAAAGAGTACTGCTGCTTTGCATAGTCTACTTGCACAAAAAAGGGCGAGCCCATCACTGGATCACGCCCTGAAAAGACCGAAGGAATGGCCGCGCGACGCCTCCTGGCGGCGGCCACTCCCCTCTAACGCATCAGGCCGGGGCCTGGCCTTCAGCCAGGAAGAACCAGGTTTCCAGCACCGAGTCGGGGTTCAACGAGACGCTCTCGATACCCTGCTCCATCAGCCACTTGGCCAGGTCCGGATGATCGGACGGGCCCTGGCCGCAGATACCGATGTACTTGCCGGCCTTGTTGCAGGCCTGAATGGCGTTGGCCAGCAGCTTCTTCACCGCCGGATTTCGCTCGTCGAACAGGTGCGCGATGATCCCCGAGTCGCGGTCCAGGCCCAGGGTCAGCTGGGTCAGGTCGTTGGAGCCGATGGAGAAACCGTCGAAGTACTCGAGGAACTCCTCGGCCAGGATCGCGTTGGACGGCAACTCGCACATCATGATCACGCGCAGGCCGTTGACGCCACGGCCCAGGCCGTTTTCGGCCAGCAGGTCGACCACCTGGCTGGCTTCGCCCAGGGTACGCACGAACGGCACCATGATCTCGACGTTGGTCAGGCCCATTTCATCGCGCACACGCTTGAGTGCACGGCACTCCAGCTCGAAGCAGTCGCGGAACGACTCGCTGATGTAACGCGACGCACCACGGAAGCCCAGCATCGGGTTTTCTTCTTCCGGCTCGTAGAGCTTGCCGCCGATCAGGTTGGCGTATTCGTTGGACTTGAAGTCCGACAGGCGCACGATGACCTTTTTTGGCCAGAACGCGGCGGCCAGGGTGCTGATGCCCTCGACCAGCTTCTCGACGTAGAAGCCGACCGGGTCACTGTAGCCGGCGATGCGCTTGTCGACACTGTCCTTGAGCTCGGCCGGCAGGCCGGCGTAGTTGAGCAGCGCCTTGGGATGCACGCCGATCATGCGGTTGATGATGAACTCCAGGCGCGCCAGGCCGACACCGGCGTTGGGCAACTGGGCAAAATCGAATGCACGGTCGGGGTTGCCGACGTTCATCATGATCTTGAACGGCAGGTCGGGCATGGCATCGACCGAGTTCTGGCGGATGTCGAAGCCCAGTTCGCCTTCGAAGATAAAGCCGGTGTCGCCTTCGGCACACGACACGGTCACGCCCTGGCCATCCTTGAGCAGCTGGGTGGCGTTGCCGCAACCGACCACTGCCGGGATACCCAGTTCACGCGCGATGATCGCGGCGTGGCAGGTGCGCCCGCCACGGTTGGTGACAATGGCGCTGGCGCGCTTCATCACCGGCTCCCAGTCGGGGTCGGTCATGTCCGACACCAGCACGTCGCCGGGCTGGACCTTGTCCATCTCCGACACGTCCTTGATGATGCGGACCTTGCCGGCACCGATGCGTTGGCCGATGGCACGGCCTTCCACCAGCACGGTGCCGGTTTCCTTGAGCAGGTAGCGCTCCATCACGTTGCCTGGGCACGGCTCTTCACGGTCTCGGGGCGCGCCTGCACGATGTACAGCTTGCCGTCGTCACCGTCCTTGGCCCACTCGATGTCCATCGGGCACTTGTAGTGCTGCTCGATGATCATCGCCTGCTTGGCCAACTCGCTGACCTCTTCGTCGCTCAGGCAGAAACGGGTGCGGTCAGCCTTGTCGACATCGACGGTCTTGACCGAGCGACCGGCCTTGGCCTCGTCGCCGTAGATCATCTTGATGGCCTTGCTGCCCAGGTTGCGGCGCAGGATGGCCGGGCGCCCGGCGTTCAGGGTGCCCTTGTGCACGTAGAATTCGTCGGGGTTGACCGCACCCTGCACCACGGTTTCGCCCAGGCCGTAGGCGCCGGTGATGAACACCACGTCACGAAAGCCCGACTCGGTGTCGAGGGTGAACATCACGCCCGCGGTACCGGTTTCGGAACGCACCATGCGCTGCACGCCGGCCGACAGGGCGACCAGCTTGTGGTCGAAGCCCTGGTGCACGCGGTAGGAGATGGCACGGTCGTTGAACAGCGAGGCGAATACTTCCTTGGCCGCGCGGATCACGTTTTCCACACCGCGAATGTTCAGGAACGTTTCCTGCTGGCCGGCGAACGAGGCGTCGGGCAGGTCTTCGGCGGTGGCCGAGGAGCGCACGGCGACGGCCATGTTCGGGTTGCCCTGGGACATCTCGGCGAAGGCGGTACGGATTTCGGCGTTCAGGCGCTCGGGGAATTCGGCTTCCATGATCCACTGGCGGATCTGCGCGCCGGTGCGCGCCAGGGCGTTGACGTCATCGACATCCAGCGCGTCCAGCGCGGCGTGGATCTGGGCGTTCAGGCCACTTTGCTCGAGAAAGTCACGGTACGCCTGAGCCGTAGTGGCAAAGCCGCCGGGGACCGATACACCGGCACCCGCGAGGTTACTGATCATCTCGCCGAGGGATGCGTTCTTGCCCCCCACATGCTCCACATCATGGACGCCGAGCTTATCGAGGGAAACTACGTACTCTACCAAGGTGATCTCTCCACTAACTGTGTTGGAAAAGCTCATGACGCCGGTGGGTTCACGGTGACCGTACCGGGCGTTTGTGGCCTGGACCTGGAAAATAAGTGAGAATGCCGACCAGGGATGTTCGGCAAACCGAACGTATCATATCCAAGAATCGTCACCAGCTTAAGGCCCAAGGCGCAAATGAAACGATCTGCTTTCTTTATTTCCGACGGCACCGGCATCACGGCCGAGACGCTGGGACAGAGCCTGTTGGCGCAATTCGAAAACATCGGGTTCAACAAGTTCACGCGACCGTACATCGACACCGTGGACAAAGCGCGCACCATGGTACAGCAAATCAATGCGGCGGCAGAACGTGACGGGGTGCGCCCCATCATCTTCGACACCATCGTCAATCAGGACATCCGCGAGATCCTGGCCACCTCCAACGGCTTCATGATCGATATCTTCTCGACCTTCCTGGCACCGCTGGAGCAGGAGCTGACCGCGCATTCGTCGTACTCGGTGGGCAAGTCGCACTCGATTGGCGGCAACTCCAACTACATGGAGCGCATCGAGGCGGTGAACTTCGCGCTGGACAACGACGACGGCGCCCGCACCCACTACTACGACAAGGCCGACCTGATCCTGGTGGGTGTGTCGCGCTGTGGCAAAACTCCGACGTGCCTGTACATGGCCATGCAGTTCGGCATCCGCGCGGCCAATTACCCGCTGACCGAGGACGACATGGAGCGCCTGCAGTTGCCGCAGGCGCTGAAGAACCACCAGCACAAGCTGTTCGGCCTGACCATCGACCCGGACCGCCTGACTGCCATTCGCCACGAGCGCAAGCCCAACAGCCGCTACGCCAGCTTCGCCCAGTGCGAGTTCGAAGTGCGCGAGGTGGAGAACCTGTTCCGACGCGAGAACATTCCCAACATCAATTCCACGCATTTTTCGGTGGAGGAGATTTCCGCCAAGATCCTGGTAGAGAAAGGCGTGGAGCGGCGGTTCAAGTAAGCTGCCGGGGCCTGCCCGGCAGGAGCCAGCCTCACCGGCGAAAAGGCCAGGCCTGCAAAAAACAAAGCCCCGGCAAAGGCCGGGGCTTTGTTTACCTAGTGCACACTCAGGACGGTACCACCGTCGCCTGGCCGCTCATCGCCAGGTCCACCAGCTCCCGGTTGGCCACGGCATACATGGCGTAATCGGTACCCGTCGCCGCGCGCAGCTCGTCGAGCATCGCACGCCAGCGCTCCACCATCACACGGTGCTGCTCCACCCACAACGTCACCCGAGCATCCATGTCTGCCGGCGCATCGGCCATCTGCAATACCGAGATCGTGATGGCCCGCTGCTGCAGGTCGATGTCGTCACGGAACGCTTCACGCGCCAGTGCCTGCCAGTTGTTTTCCACCGGCAGGTTGCTGATTCCTGCAGGTACCAGGTCAGGTCCAGCGCGCTGCCCACGGCGAAGAACGCCTTGGCCACTTCGGCAGGGTCCTGGCCAGTCACATCCGACGCCTCGATGATCGGCAACAGGGTGTACAGGTGCGTAGTGCCCGCCACCATGCGCGCCAGCAACTCCGGCACGCCGGCTTCGACGAAACCCTGGTAGCGGGTCATCCAGCGCTCGCGGGTCGGCCCTTCGAGCAACTCGTCGAGCTTGAGGCCCAACGCCGCGATCTTCGGCCCGAAATGCGCCACGTCACGCCCCGCGTCCTGCTCGTTGCGACGGCTGCGCAGGAACCAGCGCGTGGCCCGACGGCCCAGGCGCATCAGCTCGTCCATCAGGGTCAGCTGCACGTCAGCCGGCACTTGGTAGTCCAGCGCCTCGATCTGACGGAACCAGTGCGGCAGGTGGAAGATGTCACGCACGATCACATAGGCCCCGGCCACGTTCGCCGGGCTCATGCCCGTGGACTCCTTGAGCCGCTGCACGAAGGTGATGCCCATGTTGTTGACCAGGTCGTTGGCGATCTGGGTGCTGACGATCTCGCGCTTGAGACGGTGACGGCGCATGGCCTCGGCGAACTTGCTCACCAGCGACGGCGGGAACGCGGTCTCCATGTCGCGGGTCAGGTAGTCATCGTCCGGCACCAGCGACTTGAGCAAGGCTTCCTTGAGGTCGATCTTGCTGTACGAGATCAGTACCGACAGCTCGGCGCGGGTCAGCCCCTGGTTGGCGGCAATGCGCTCGGCCAGTTGCTCTTCGGAAGGCAGGAACTCGATGGCGCGGTCCAACTTGCCACGGCTTTCCAGGTCGGCCATCAGGCGCTTGTACTCGGCAATCCGCTCGCGGGCCCGGCGTGCGGCCAGCGACAGCGCCTGGGTCTGCTTGTAGTTGTTGCCCAGCACCAGGCCCGAGACTTCCTCGGTCATGCTGCCCAGCAGCTGGTTGCGCTGCTTCTCGGTCATGTCGCCGGCCTGCACCACTTCATTGAGCAGGATCTTGATGTTGACCTCGTGGTCGGAGCAGTCCACGCCACCGGCGTTGTCGATGAAGTCGGTATTGGTGGCGCCGCCGTTCAGGCCGAACTCGACACGGCCCAGTTGGGTCATGCCCAGGTTGCCGCCCTCGCCCACCACCTTGCAGCGCAGCTCGTTGCCGTCCACGCGCAGGGCGTCGTTGGCCTTGTCGCCGACATCGGCATGGCTCTCTTCGCTGGACTTGACGTAGGTGCCGATACCGCCGTTCCACAGCAGGTCGACCGGCGCCTTGAGCAATGCATTGAGCAGCTCGGTCGGGGTCAACTTGTCGGCTTCGATGGCGAAGCGTTCCTTCATCTGCGGGCTGATGGCAATGCTCTTGGCACTGCGCGAGAAGATCCCGCCGCCCTCGGACATGAGGCTGGTGTCGTAATCGCTCCACGCCGAGCGCGGCAGGTCGAACAGGCGCTGGCGCTCGGCGAAGCTGCTGGCCGGCTCCGGGTTCGGGTCGATGAAGATATGCAGGTGGTTGAACGCCGCCACCAGTTGCAGCTTGTCGGACATCAGCAGGCCGTTGCCGAACACGTCGCCGGCCATGTCGCCCACGCCGACCACGGTGATCGGGTCTTGCTGCACGTTGATGCCGCGTTCGCGGAAGTGACGCTGCACGCCGACCCAGGCGCCACGGGCGGTAATGCCCATCTTCTTGTGGTCGTAGCCGGCCGAGCCGCCGGAGGCAAAGGCGTCGCCCAGCCAGAAGCCGTAATCGATGGCGATGCCGTTGGCGATGTCGGAGAAGGTCGCGGTGCCCTTGTCGGCCGCCACCACCAGGTACGGGTCGTCATCGTCGTGACGCACCACATTGACCGGCGGCACCAGGGCGCCGTCCTTGAGGTTGTCGGTGATGTCCAGCAGGCCGGAAATGAAGATCCGGTAGCAGGCGATGCCTTCGGCCTGGATATCGTCACGGCTGCCGCCCAGGGGCAGGCGACGCGGCAGGAAACCGCCCTTGGCGCCCACCGGCACGATCACCGAGTTCTTCACCTGCTGCGCCTTTACCAGGCCCAGCACTTCGGTGCGGAAGTCTTCCTCGCGATCCGACCAGCGCAAACCGCCGCGCGCCACGTTGCCGAAGCGCAGGTGCACACCCTCGACCCGTGGCGAATACACGAAGATCTCGAACTTGGGCACCGGCTTGGGCAGCTCGGGGATCAGCCTGGGGTTGAACTTGAAGCTGAAGTACGACTTGGCCTGGCCATTGGCGTCGGTCTGGTAGAAGTTGGTGCGCAGGGTGGCCTTGATCAGGTCCAGGTAGCGCCGCAGGATGCGGTCTTCGTTCAGCACCTGCACGTCGTCCAGCGCGGTCAGGATGGCCTGCTCCAGGCGTGCTGCTTGTCGTCCAGGTCGTCACCGGCCAGCTTGCGCGCCAGGTAGAAACGCGTCTTGAACAGGCGGGTCAGCTCGCGGGCGATGTCGGTGTGGTTGTTCAGCGTGCTGGCGATGTAGCCCAGGTCGAAGCCCAGGCGGATCTGCTTGAGGTAGCGCGCATAGGCTCGCAGCAGCGCCACGTCGCGCCACGGCAGGCCGGCGGTCAGCACCAGGCGGTTGAACGCATCGTTTTCGGCATCGCCGTTGACGATGTGCACGAACGCGTCCTGCAGGGTGTCGTTGAGCTGCTGGATATCCAGGTTCAGGCCTTCGCTGTAGGTGAAGGCAAAATCATGAATCCAGAACTCGCGGCCATTGCTGTGGCGCAGGCGATACGGGAACTCGCCCAGCACGCGCAGGCCGAGGTTCTCCAGGATCGGCAGCACGTCCGACAGCGCCAGTGGCGTATCGGCGTGGTACAGCTTGCAGTGCAGTTGCTGTTTGCCAGCCTGGGTCAGCGGCTGGTAGAAGCTCATCACCAGCGGCTTGCGCTCGGACAGGGTGAGCAGGTGCTGCATGTCGACCACCGCCGAATGCGCGGCAAAGCGCTCGCGATAGCCGGCCGGGAAGCCTTTGGGGAAGTCGGCCAGCACATTGGTGCCCTGGGCTTCGCCGAAGCTTTCGACGGTCAGGCTGGCGTAGTCGTCCTGCCACGAACGGCAGGCCTGGATCACTTCGTTTTCCAGTTGCTGCGGGTCGATGTCGATGCGGTTTTTCGGGTCGACGCGCAAGATCAGTTGCACGCGCGCCAGCACCGACTCGGAGAAGAACGTCCAGAACTCGCAATCGCTGGCCTTCAGGCGCTCCATCAGGACCTGCTGGATCTTCTGGCGCACTTCGGTGGAGTAGATGTCACGCGGCACGTAGGCCAGGCAGTAGCAGAAGCGGCCGTAGGGGTCCTTGCGCAGGAACACGCGGATCTTGTTGCGTTCCTGGATCTGCACGATCGACATCACGGTGCTGAACAGTTCGTCGACCGGGGTCTGGAACAGGTCGTCACGCGGCAGCACTTCGAGTACCTGGGCCAGCTCCTTGCCCAGGTGGGCCTTGGCATCGAACCCGGAGCGGCGCTCGACTTCAGCCACCTTGCCGCGGATGTACGGGATCTCGCGCACGCTCTCGCCGTACACCGACGAGGTGTACAGGCCCATGAAGCGGCATTCCTTGATGACGTTGCCGTCGGCGTCCAGCTGGCGGATCGACACGTAGTCGGGGTACGCCGGGCGATGCACGCGGCTCGGGTGTGCGGCCTTGGCAAACGACAGCAGCAACGGCTCGTTCAGGTAGTTGACCGCGTAGTCTTCGATGCGCAGGTCGTCGCTACTCAGGCCGGCGCGCAGCAGGCGGGTCAGGCCCAGGAAGGACTGCTCGTCATACACCAGCTGGCCGCCCTCGGCGTCAGCCTTGACCACGAACTCCTCGTAGCCGAGGAAGGTGAAGTGATTGCCCACCACCCATTGCAGGAAACTCTTGACCTCTTCCTTCTCGGCGGCAGCCGGGGCGTAGGCCGTGGCGTCGATCAGGTCGAGCAGCTCGCGCACCTTGGCCTTCATCGGCTCGAAATCGGCCACGGCCACACGCACTTCGGCCAGCACCTGCTCCAGCTCGCGGGCCAGCAGGTTGAGCTCGGCAGCGTTGGCGCAGCGGTCGATCTCCAGGTACATCAGCGACTCTTGCAGCACGCCGTCGCCCTGGGTGCCCTTGGGCAGGATCTCCAGCAGCTCGCCCTTGGCCCCGCGACGTACGCTGAGCACGGTGGTCTGCAAGGTGTGGATGCTATAGCCGCGGCGGTTGAGCTCGGTACGCACCGAGTCGACCAGAAACGGCAGGTCATGGTGCAGGACTTCCACGGCGGTGTGGGTCGACTGCCAGCCATGGCGTTCGTAATCGGGGTTGTAGACACGAACCTGGGGTTCGCGATGGTCGAAGCGCTCGATGATGCGCCAGGCCGAGAGTGTGCAACCGGCCAGGTCGGAAAGGCGACGCTGGGTCAGTTCGTCCAGAGAGATGATGCCAAAGAACTGCTCGGCGAACAGCGCCACTTGTGGCAGTGCCTGTTCGCCGATGTGCTGCGCCAGGGCCGCCTGCAGTTGATGCTGGAAGTCGGCTTTGCTGGCTGCGGTGAAAAACGCCATCTGTGGTACTCCGCTTGGGCTTGTTATTGAATGAAGCGTCGCGCACATCCGCCATGCTCGGATCAACCATAGCCAACCCCGTACGCGGTGTCGTCCGGTTGTCCATCGACAGGGCAGCTTAACGACTGGCCGGTCACCCCTGCTTGCGATGCTGCGACATATTCGGTCAATCAGAGGCAGGCGGCGATTTATCCACGGGCTGAAGACTGGCACACTCGCGTTTCAACTTTTCAATCACCGAGCCACCCCATGCAACTGACCACCGCCCTGCTCTTCGCCACCCCTTGCGATGATGAAGAAGACAACATGGCCACCCTGTGCTGCCACAGCGACAAGGGCCAGATGTTCCTCATGACCCGCTACCCCGACGAAGACACGGTGGACATCACCCTGGACGACGAACCGGGCACGCTCGACGGCCTCAAGGTCACCTTGAGTGCCAAGCGCCTGCTGATCGAAGTCGCACCGGGCGATGCCGACGTGCTCAACGGCGACGACCACCTCGAGATTATCCTCGGCACCGACGGCACCGACCTGGCCGAAGTCGAGCAAACCCTGCAGAACATTCTCAAAGGCACCGGTACCTACGTCAGCGAGCTTTGACCCCTCAAGGAGCCCCCATGCCCCAACCGATCTTCGACGCCCACTGCCACATCATCGACCCGCGTTTCCCCTTGGTGGCCAACGACGGCTACCTGCCAGATGCCTTCAGTGCCGACGACTACGTGGCGGCCGTCGAGCCACTGGGCATTTGCAGCGGCGCGGTGGTCTCCGGCTCGTTCCAGGCCTTCGACCAGGGTTACCTGCTGGCAGCCCTGAAACAGCTGGGGCCCGACTACGTCGGTGTGACCCAGGTGCCGGCCAGCATCGGCGATACCGAGCTGCTCGAGCTGAATGCCGCGGGCGTACGTGCCGTACGCTTCAACCTCAAGCGCGGCGGCTCGGAGCACGCCGACCAGCTCGAACGCATGGCCAAGCGTGTTTTCGAACTGGCCGGCTGGCACGTCGAGCTGTACGTCGACTCGCGTGAGCTGGGCGAGCTGACCACACTGCTGCGCCGCCTGCCCGCAGCCAGCATCGACCACCTGGGGCTGAGCCGTGACGGCTTGCCGACCCTGCTGCGCCTGGCCGAAGCGGGCGTGCACATCAAGGCCTGCGGCTTCGGCCGGGTCGACTTCGACGTGGTGCCCGCCCTGCGCGACATCGATGCGGCCAACCCGCACGCCTTAATGTTCGGCAGCGACGTGCCCTCCACCCGCGCACCACGCCCGTTCGCCCCCACCGACATCGACCTGATCGGCGAAGCCCTCGACAGCGACGGGCTGCAACGTGCCCTGTGGCGCAACGCGCGGGCGTTCTATCGGCTGTGAAGCCTTGGGCATTCTTGACAAGGTACGCCCGCGCGGGCATTGTCTGACAACCTGACTTGCGAGCCTTACCTTTCATGCTTGAGCTTCAGCGCCCCGACACCCTGGTGGAACGCGTGGTTGGCGCCATCCGCACCGAGATCGACTCGGGGCGCCTGGCCGCCGAAGCACGCCTGCCCACCGAGCAGCAACTGGCCGAGCAGTTGAATGTCAGTCGCTCGGTGGTGCGCGAAGCCATCTCCCAGCTCAAGGCCGACGGCGTGTTGATCGCCCGGCGCGGGCTGGGCTCATACATTTCGCAGAACCCGACCGGCACGGTGTTCCGCTTCCCCTGTGCCAACGGGCGCAGCGCCGACCTGGTGCAGATGTTCGAAGTGCGCCTGTGGATCGAAACCCAGGCCGCTGCCATCGCCGCCCAGCGCCGTGATGAGACAGACCTGGCGCGCATGGCCAAGGCCCTGCAGGAGATGATCGACAAGCGCAGCGAGTTCGACGTGGCCGCCGCGGCCGACGTCGAATTCCACCGCGCCATCGCCGAGGCCAGCAAGAACGACTACTTCGTGGCCTTCCATGACTTTCTGCGCGGCCAACTGGCGGCCGCCCGCAAGGCGGCCTGGGAAAACTCGGCGGCGCATTCGGTGGGCGGCTCGGCCGATGCCAACCGCGAGCACCAGGCGCTGTACCAGGCCATCGCCGATGGCGATCGCCACGCGGCTGCGGCCTGTGCCGAAGCGCACCTGCGGGCCTCGGCGCGACGCCTCAAACTCGACCTGCCTGCCATGGCGTAACCGATCAACACCGATTGTGACGGGCGCGGCCTGCCAGCGCCCTTTTATTTGCACCACTTAGTCTGACAACCTGATAACCCGACAAGAATACCAAGGTGACCCCTGCATGATTTACGACTACTGCATCATTGGCGGCGGCATCGTCGGCCTCGCCACCGCCATGGCCCTGCTCGAACGCCAGCCTGGCGCCTCGCTGGTCATCCTGGAAAAGGAAACCCGCCTGGCCAAGCACCAGACCGGGCATAACAGCGGGGTGATCCACGCCGGCATCTACTACGCACCGGGCAGCCTCAAGGCCGACCTGTGCAAGCGCGGCGCCCAGGCCACCAAGGACTTCTGCGACACCCACGCGATCAAGTACGACGTGTGCGGCAAGCTGCTGGTGGCGTCCAGCCCACTCGAAGTGCAACGCATGCAGGCGCTGTACGAGCGTTCGCAGCAGAACGGCCTGAAGGTCGAGCGCCTGGACGCCGCTGAGCTGCGACACCGCGAGCCGAACATCGTCGGCCTGGGCGGACTGTTCGTCGACGCCACCGGCATCGTCGACTACACCCAGGTGTGCCAGGCCATGGCCAGGGTGATCCAGGCAGCGGGCGGCGAGATCTGCCTGGACACTCGCGTCAGCGCCATCGTCGAACGCGGCGACAACGTCACCGTCAACAGCGAGGACCGCACCTGGCAAGCCAAGCAACTGGTCGCTTGTGCCGGCCTGCAATCTGACCGCCTGGCCGCGTTGGCCGGGGTCAAGATCGACCATCAGATCATTCCGTTTCGCGGCGAATACTTCCGCCTGCCGGCCACGAAGAACCAGATCGTCAACCACCTGATCTACCCCATCCCCGACCCGGAGCTGCCGTTCCTGGGGGTGCACCTCACGCGCATGATCGACGGCAGCGTCACCGTCGGGCCGAACGCGGTGCTGGGCCTGGGCCGCGAGAACTACGCCAAGTTCTCGCTCAACTGGCGCGACGTGGCGCAGTACGCGCGCTTCCCTGGCTTCTGGAAAACCCTCTGGAACAACCTCGGCTCGGGCACCACCGAGATGAAGAACTCGCTGTTCAAGCGCGGCTACCTGGAACAATGCCGCAAGTACTGCCCTTCGCTGCAGGTGGACGACCTGTTGCCCTACGAGGCCGGCATCCGCGCCCAGGCGGTAATGCGCGACGGCACCCTGGTGCACGACTTCCTGTTCGCCGAGACGCCGCGCATGGTCCACGTGTGCAACGCACCGTCGCCCGCCGCCACCTCGGCCATCCCGATCGGCGAAATGATCGCCGAACGCATCCTCACACCACGCTGACCTGCATGGCTGCACTGCTGCACGGGCGCCGGCCGCCCGCTTGAAAATAACTACAAAGACCTACAAGGAACCTCTCGATGTCGGTACATGAAGCGGTCAACCCCGCAACCGAAACCCCCGAACAGAACAAGAAACGCCTGCGCAAGGTCGCGGCGGCGACCATTTTCGGCTCGATGCTGGAGTGGTATGACTTCTATCTGTACGCCACCATGGCAGCCATCGTGTTCTCGAAGATCTTCTTCGACGCCAGCAACCCGCAGGTCGCCTCGCTGCTGGCCTTCTCCACCTTTGCCATCGGCTTCATCGCGCGCCCGTTCGGCGGCGTGCTGTTCGGCTACCTGGGTGACCGTTTCGGGCGCAAGCAGGTGCTGGTGGTGACCTTCTGCATGATGGGCCTGTGCACCACCCTGATCGGCCTGATCCCCAGCTACGCCAGCATCGGCATCTGGGCGCCGATCATCCTGGTGCTGGTGCGCATCATCCAGGGCCTGGGCGCGGGCGCCGAGCTGTCTGCGGCGGCCGTCACCAGCTACGAGCATGCCAGCGAAGGCAAGCGTGGCAGCCAGGGTGCCTGGCCGGCGCTGGGGCTGAACCTGGGCCTGCTGCTGTCGTCGTTGACTGTGTACCTGCTGACCATGAACGGCAACGACTTCCTGCTCTCCGGCGGCTGGCGCATCCCGTTCATCTGCAGCATCGTGCTGGTCGGCGTGGGTTTCTGGGTACGTCGCAGCATCCCGGAAACCCCGCAGTTCGCCGAGCTTGAGCAAGCGCCGAAAAAAGCCAAGGTCTCGCCACTCAAGGCGCTGTTCAAAAATGACCTCAAGGGCCTGGCGGTGGTGTTCTTCGTCGCCATTGGCTACAACGCACTGAGCTACATCTTCAAGACCTTCTCGTTGGCCTACCTGACTCAGTTCAAGGGCGTCGAGGCACACGTCACCTCGCTGTCGGTCACCATTGCCAGCCTGGTGGCGATTGTCGCGGTGCCGTGCTTCGGCTGGCTGTGCGACAAGTGGAGCAGCAAGGCGGTGCTGATCATGGGCGGGTGCTTCTCGGTGCTGTTCGCCTGGCCGTTCATGGCGCTGCTCAATACCGGCGAACCACTGATGATCTACCTGGCCATCGCGATCGGTACCGGCTTGCTGGCGCCGATGATGTTCGCCCCGCAGGGTTCGTTCCTGAGCCGGCAGTTCCCGACCGCAACACGCTCTTCGGGCTTTGGTACCGGCCGCGAGATCGGCACGGCGGTGGCCGGTGGCCTGGCGCCGCTGGGTGGCCTGGCGCTGGTGGCCAGTTCGCCGACGCATTCGACCGATGGCGTGGTGGTGATCCTGGCGATTGCCGCGGTGTTCGTGGTGGTGTTCGCGCTGTGTGACCAGGGGCGCAAGCATTCCAGCTTCAAGAACTGAGTAACGGCCATTCGCTGGCAAGCCAGCTCCCACAGGGTTTTGCAAGCACTACAAAAAACCTGTGGGAGCTGGCTTGCCAGCGAAGAGGCCCTCCCTGCCAGTACAACACTGTGCACCCGCCACAAATTTGCGCCCCACCATTAGTCGCCGCCCCCCCCGGATAGATTAAAGTATCAGCCCCTGCCCGGGCGGTTCGCTGCCCTACCCCCGGGCGCACTTCCAGGAACCGTCCCGATGGAACATCGTGAAGCGCTGATCGCGCTGCGCACCTTTCTCTCTACCCAGATCCTTGGCCAGGAAAAACTGGTCGAGCGCCTGCTCATCGTGCTGCTCGCCGATGGTCACATGCTGGTAGAGGGCGCGCCGGGCCTGGCCAAGACCAAAGCCATCAAAGAGCTGGCCGAAGGGGTCGAAGCCCAGTTCCACCGCATCCAGTTCACCCCCGACCTGCTGCCCGCCGACATCACCGGTACCGAGATCTACCGCCCCGAAACCGGTAGTTTCGTGTTCCAGCAAGGCCCGATCTTCCACAACCTGGTACTGGCCGACGAGATCAACCGCGCCCCGGCCAAGGTCCAGTCGGCGCTGCTCGAAGCCATGGCCGAGCGCCAGGTCAGCGTAGGCCGCAGCACCTACGACCTGTCGCCGCTGTTCCTGGTGATGGCCACGCAGAACCGATCGAGCAGGAAGGCACCTACCCGCTGCCCGAAGCCCAGCTCGACCGCTTCCTGATGCACGTGAAGATCGGCTTCCCGGATGCCGCTGTCGAACGGCGCATCCTGCAGCAGGCCCGTGGCGAAGCCCTCAACGGTGAAACCAAGCCCGAACGCCGCGTCAGCCAGCAGGCGATCTTTGCCGCCCGCAAGGAAATCCTCGGCCTGTACATGGCCGATGCGGTAGAGGAGTACCTGGTGCAACTGGTCATGGCCACCCGCACCGGCGCCAAGTACGACGTCGAGCTCGGCGACTGGATCGCCTATGGCGCCAGCCCCCGTGGTTCCATCGCCCTGGACCGCTGCGCACGGGCCCACGCATGGCTGGCCGGGCGCGACTTCGTCAGCCCCGAAGACATCCAGGCAGTACTGTTCGACGTGTTGCGCCACCGCATCATTCTTTCGTTCGAGGCTGAAGCGGCCGGTATCGACCAGGACCGGGTGATCCAGCGCATCCTCGACGTCGTGGCCGTGGCCTGAAGCCATGCCCACCACCCTGCTGGCCGAACCCGGCATCCGCATCGGGCTCTCCGAGCTGATCGAGATGCGCCACCGCGTGCGCGAAGTGCAGCTGTTCTCTGCCCCCGGGCAGCGCAGCCCGCTGGTCGGCCTGCACCACTCGCGCCTGCGCGGGCGCGGCGTGGACTTCGACCAGGTACGCGTGTACCAGGCCGGCGACGACGTGCGCAACATCGACTGGCGTGTCACCGCGCGTACCCAGGAGCCGCACACCAAACTGTTCCACGAGGAGCGCGAGCGGCCGATCTTCATCCTGGTCGAACAGAGCCGGCGGCTGTTCTTCGGCTCGGGGCTGATGTTCAAGTCGGTACTCGCCGCCCAGGCCGCCGCGCTGATCGGCTGGGCTGCACTGGGCCACAACGACCGTATCGGCGGGCTGGTGTTCGGCGACAACGAGCACTACGAGATCAAGCCGCGGCGCAGCAAGCAGAGCCTGCTGCAACTGCTCAACCGCCTGGCGCGGGTCAACCAGTCGCTGCACACCGAGGCCCAGCCCCAGGGCGACAACCTGGGCATTGCCTTGCGCCGCGCCCGCGAAGTGCTGCGCCCCGGCAGCCTGGCGATCGTGATCTGCGACGAACGTGCGCTCAACCCCAGCGTCGAGCAGCAACTGAGCCTGCTGGCGCGCCATTGCGACCTGCTGTTGCTGCCAGTGTCCGACCCGCTCGACCACGCCTTGCCCGCCGCCGGCCTGCTGCGCTTTGCCCAGCGCGGCGCACAACTGGAACTCGACACCCTCGACGCCAACCTGCGCAAAAGCTACCGCGAGCAAAGCGAGGCACGCATCGAACGCTGGGAGCTGCTGGCGCAAAAGCTGCGGGTAGTGCTGATGCCCCTGAGCACCCAGAGCGAAATGATCGAGCAGTTGCGCGAATACCTCGACCCGCAGCGCGCGGGTAAGACCCGATGACCCCGCTTGACGCGCTGCAACCGCTGATCGCGCCCGAGCCGGTCGGCCTGTGGCCGCCGCGCCGGGCTGGTGGGGCGTGCTCGCGCTGCTGCCGGTCATAGGCTGGGGCCTGTGGCGGCTGCGCCACTGGCGCCCGCGCAAAGCCGTCATCCCGCGTGCCGAACAACCCCTGGAGCCGGTGCGCATCGCCGCGCTGGCGGAGCTCGCCGCACTGCCCAAACCCTACGACGGCGCCCCGGCCGGTGCCTGGCTGCAGCAGATCAACGCGCTGCTCAAGCGCCTGTGTCGCAACCACTACCCGGACAGCCACAGCCACACCCTCAACGGGCGCAAGTGGCTGGCATTTCTCGACAACCGCTGCCCGGCCGCCGGCCTGACGCGCTGGATGGTACTGGTCGAGGGCGCCTACAAGCCCGAGTGCAAGCTCGACGACAAGGCCATCGCCGGGCTCAACCAGGCGGTCGACACCTGGATTCGCAAACATGTTTGAACTGGCCTGGCCGTGGGTCTTCGTACTGTTGCCGCTGCCGTGGATGGCGCGCCTGCTGCTGCCCGCCGCCGACAGCGGCGAGCCGGTGCTCAAGGTCAGTTTCCTCGATGAACTCGAAGGCCTGGCCGGGCGCCGCGCGCGTCTGAACCTGCCGACCTGGCGCCAGCAGGCACCGTTCGTGCTGGTGTGGCTGTTGCTGCTGTGCGCCGCCGCCCGCCCACAATGGCTGGGCGAGCCGTTGCCGGTGGCCGCCAGCGGCCGCGACCTGCTGGTAGCGGTGGACGTGTCAGGTTCGATGGACTTCCCCGACATGCGCTGGGATGACGAAGACGTCAGCCGCCTGGCCCTGGTCAAACAGCTGCTCGGCAACTTTGTGCAGGGACGCGAGGGTGATCGCGTGGGGCTGATCCTGTTCGGCAGCCAGGCCTACCTGCAGGCACCGCTGACCTTCGACCGGCGCACCGTGCGCAGCTTCCTCGACGAAGCGCAGATCGGCATCGCCGGCAAGAACACCGCCATCGGCGATGCCATCGGCCTGGCGGTCAAGCGCCTGCGCATGCGCCCGGCCAACAGCCGGGTACTGATCCTGGTCACCGATGGCGCCAACAACGGCGGGCAGATCCACCCGCTGACCGCCGCGCGCTGGCCGCCCAGGAAAGTATCAGGATCTACACCATCGGCATTGGCGCCGACCCGGACGAAACCGGTACCGCCGGCATGCTCGGGCTCAACCCCAGCCTGGACCTTGACGAAGCCTCACTCAGGGAAATCGCCGAGGTGACCCACGGTGCGTACTTTCGCGCCCGCGACGGCAACGAACTCAATGCCATCGGCCAGGCCCTCGACCGCCTGGAGCCGGTGGCCCAGCAACCCACCCAGGCACGTACTGCGCAGGCGCTGTACAGCTGGCCGCTGGCCCTGGCGTTATGGCTGAGCGTGTTGCTGGTGGTGCGTGAACGCTGGCCCGACAACCTGCTGCAACGCCTGCTGCGCCGGCCGCACTTCCTGCAGCCTCACCCGCAATGGCGCGAACGTCTCAAGCGCCTGCGCTTACGGAGGCGGCGATGATCGAACTCTGGCCGCAATGGCTGCGCCCCGCCTGGCTGTTGCTGCTGCCGCTGCTCGGCTGGCTGCTGTGGAAGCTCTGGCACCGACAGAAACGCGCCGGCCGCTGGCAGATGATCCTGCCCCCGGCATTCCATGCCGTGCTGCTTGGGGGCGGCAGCGGGCGTGACAGCAAACTGCCGTGGATCGCCCTCGGGCTGGGCTGGCTGCTGGCACTGCTGGCCTTGCTCGGGCCAAGCTGGGAGCGCCTGGAGCAAACCCGCCAGCGCGCCGCCGACCCGCTGGTGATCATGCTCGAACTGACCCCGCAGATGCTCGCCGACGACAGCCCGCCCAACCGCCTGCAGCAGGCTCGGCGCAAGCTGCTCGACCTGCTGGAACACCGCCGCGACAGCCAGACGGCGATCATCGTCTATGCCGGCAGTGCGCACACCCTGGTGCCGCTGTCGGACGACCTGGCCACCAGCCGCAACCTGCTTGAGGCACTGGACCCGACGATCATGCCGCAACCCGGGCAACGCGCCGACCTGGCGGTACGCAAGGCCCTGGCCTTGCTCGCCCAGGGCGCCTTGGGCCAGGGCCGGCTGTTGCTGATCGGCTCGTCGCTCAACCAGCAGGAGCGCGAAGGCATCGCCCAGGCCCTGGGACGCAACGGCCCGAACCTGCTGATGCTCGGTATCGGCACGCCTGAAGGTGCACCGGTGAAACAGGCCAACGGCGAATTTCTCAAGGATGACAGCGGGGCGATCCTGGTGCCGCGCCTGGACAGCGCCGAACTCAAGGCCTTCGTCAACAGCACCGGCGGGCGCTACCGCAAGGCGCGCATCGACGACCTCGACCTGCGCGGCCTGGGCCTGTTCGACAACCCCCAGGCGCTGCGCGCCGACGGCCAGACCCTGCAACTGGACAGTTGGGCCGACCAGGGCTACTGGCTGCTGATACCGCTGTTGTTGCTCGGTGCCTGTGCCGGCCGGCGTGGCTGGCTGTTCTGCCTGCCGCTGTTGCTGGGCCTGCTGCCAGCGCCCGCCCACGCGTTCGAATGGCACGACCTGTGGCTGCGCCCCGACCAGCAGGGTCAGCGCCTGCTCCAGCAGCAGCGCCCGGCCGAAGCCGCACGCCGCTTCCAGGACCCGCAATGGAAAGGCCTGGCGCTGTACCAGGCCGGCGATTTTGCTGCCGCGGCGCGCGAATTCGCCCGCGCCAACAGTGCCAGTGCCCACTACAATCGCGGTAATGCCCTGGCCCGCAGCGGCGAACTGGAGGCGGCGCTGGATGCCTACGAACAGGCGCTGGAACTGCAGCCGGAGTTCGACGCGGCGCAGGCCAACAAGGCCCTGGTCGAACAACAGTTGCGTCGTCAGCCCGAGCCGCCGCAACCCGCCGCCAGCAACGAACCGGCGCAGGCGCGGCCCGACCTGCCCAGCGACGCGAGCAGCAGCGCCCAGCAGTCCAGCAGCACCGACAGCAGCCAGGGCGAGCCCAAGGCCGAGGACAACGCAGACCCTCGCCACAGCACCGAACAGCAACAGCAGGCCGGCACCCCGGCGGACGAGGACACCACCCGGCCACCGCAGCGCCCCACCGACAGCAACCTGGATGCCGAACAGCGCCAGGCCCTGGAACAATGGCTGCGCCAGATCCCGGACAACCCGTCGGAACTGCTGCGGCGCAAGTTCTGGTACGAACAGCAACTGCATCAGGAAAGCCCCAAATGATCCGCGTCTGCGCCCTGGTTTTGAGCTTCTTCTTCGCCCTGCAGGTGCAGGCGGCGACGCTGCTCGCCAGTGTCGACCGCACACGCCTGATCGCCGGTGAAACCCTGGAGCTGACCCTCGAGATCGAAGACGTCACCCAGTTCGGTCGCCCCGACCTTGCGCCCCTGCAGGCGCTGTTCGAGGTGCGCGATACGCGCCAGGTCAACAGCCTCAAGAGCCTCGACGGCCAGACCCAGGCCAATACCCGCTGGATCATCACCCTGCGCCCGCGCCAGAGCGGCAGCTTCGAGGTGCCGGTGCTGCAACTGGGCGAGGCGCGCAGCCAGCCGGTCAGCCTGCAGGTGCTGCCGGCCGATGCCGCCAATGTCGCACGCCTGGCACCGGTGAGCATCGACGCCAGCCTCGACGCCGACAGCGTGTACGTGCAGGCCCAGGCGGTGCTGACCCTGCGCATCTATCATTCGGTGTCGCTGTATGACGACAGCAGCCTGAGCCCACTGTCCATCGCCGATGCTCGGGTCGAACCGCTGGGCGAGTCGCGCACCTACGAAAAACTGATCAATGGCGTGCGCTATGGCGTGATCGAGATGCGCTACGCCATCTTCGCCCAGCAAAGCGGTGTACTGGACATCCCCGCGTTGACCTTCAGCGCCACCTCTGCCGACGGCGACAGCCAGGCCGACCCGAATGCCCCGCGCAGCAACAAGCAGGTGCGGGTCAGCTCCACCGCGCTGTCGTTGCAGGTGCTGCCAAAGCCCGCCGACTACCCCGCCGACCAGCCGTGGTTGCCGGCCCGCAGCCTGATGCTGGAAGAGCGCTGGAGCCCGGACCCGGCGCACAACCCCACGCAGATCGGCGATTCGCTGACGCGCAGCGTGATCCTCAAGGCCGAGGGCTTGTCGAGTGCGCAGCTGCCGCCGCTGCCCGCTACCGAAACCACCGGCCTGCGTCGCTACCCGGACCAGCCGCAGCTGCGCGACGAGGTTGGCGAGCGCGGCCTGGTGGGCCAGCGCGAAGAGCGCGAGGCGCTGGTGCCGACCCACAGCGGCGCCCTGCAACTGCCAAGCCTGGACGTGGTGTGGTGGAACACCCGCGAACAGCACCTGGAGCGCACCAGCCTGCCGGCACGCGGGCTGCAGATCGAAGACAACCCGGCGCTCAGCGCCGAAACGCCGGCCAGCACCAGCAGCCAGCCCGATCGCCCGTTGTGGCCATGGCAACTGAGCACGCTGGTGCTGGCACTGACCACCCTGCTGGGCTTTACCCTGTGGTG
>NZ_JAAHBU010000450.1 GCF_010671725.1 Pseudomonas brassicae
TTGCCAGCGAAGGGGCCGCAGAGCAGCCCAAGGTTTATCGCATCAGAACAGGTCGATCGGTGCCGACTCATCCGCTGGCAACGGGCTGCCCGGCGCACTGCCGCCCAACTCGTTGACCGATGGCGGGGTGTCTTCGGCCTTGAACAGTTCGAAGTAGGCATTGGGCGTGCTCGGCGTCGCCGCACGGCCGCTCACCGGGTCGACCCGCAGGCTGAGGATGCCTTCAGGCTGCGCCAGGGTGTGCATCGGCTGGTCCTTGAGCGCCGCGCCCATGAAGCTCATCCAGATCGGCAGCGACACGGTGCCGCCATATTCACGGCGACCCAGCGTCTCGGGCTGATCGAAGCCGGTCCACACCGTGGTCACGTAATCGGCGTTGTAACCGGAGAACCAGGCGTCCTTGGACTCGTTGGTGGTACCGGTCTTGCCCGCCAGGTCCGTACGCCCCAGCGCCATGGCGCGGCGCCCGGTGCCGCGCTTGATCACGTCTTCGAGCATGCTGGTGAGGATGTAGCTGGTACGCCCGTCGATGATCTGTTCGGCCAGTACCGGTGGTTGAGCCGCAATCGCCGGGGCTGCAGGTGCATCCACCGCCGCCGAGCTTTCGGTCACGATCGGCGTCTCGGCCGCCGCAATGCCGGCCTGGTCCTGCTGGCCCTGCGGCACGCTCGGCGGGTTGGCGACGAACAGCGTGTCACCGTTGCGGCTTTCGATGCGATCGATCAGGTATGGGCTGATCTTGTAGCCGCCGTTGGCGAATGCGCTCCAGCCCGTGGCGATTTCCATCGGCGTCAGGGTGGCGGTACCCAGCGCCAGCGACAGGTTGCGCGGCAGGTCCTGCTTGTTGAAGCCGAACCTGGCGATGTAGTCGATGGTCTTGTCCACGCCCATGGCCTGCAGCAGGCGGATCGAGACCAGATTGCGCGACTTGTACAGCGCCTCGCGCATGCGGATCGGGCCGAGGAAGGTGTTGGTGTCGTTCTTCGGGCGCCAGACCTTGTCCAGGTACTCGTCGACGAACACGATCGGTGCATCGTTGACCAGGCTGGCGGCGGTGTAGCCGCTGTCCAGCGCCGCGCTGTACACGAACGGCTTGAAGCTCGAGCCCGGCTGGCGCTTGGCCTGCATGGCGCGGTTGTAGTTGCTCTGCTCGAAGGAGAAACCGCCCACCAGCGCGCGGATCGCGCCATTGGTCGGGTCGAGCGTCACCAGGGCACTCTGCGCCCCCGGCACCTGGGTGAAGGCCAGCACGCCCTCGGCCTGGCGCTGCACGCGGATCACGTCGCCCACCTGGGCCACATCGCCCGGCTGCTGCGGGGCGCGGCCCTGGCTGTTGGTGTTGAGGAACGGGCGGGCCCATTTCATGCTGTCCCAGGCCACGGTCTCTTCCCCGCCGGCCTTGGTCAGTACGCGCAGGCCGGTCTTGTCGACCTGGGTGACGATGGCCGGCTCCAGCCCGCCCAGGGTGCGCAGCTTGGTCAGCTCCTGCTGCCAGGCAGCCTGGGTCTTGCCCGGCAGGCGCGACTCGGGGCCGCGGTAGCCGTGACGGTGGTCATAGGCGCTAAGGCCGTCGAGCACGGCAGTGTTGGCCATTTCCTGAAGGTTGCTTGGCACCGTGGTGGTCACGCGGAAACCTTCGGTGTAAGCGTCGCTGCCGTAGCGGCCGACCATTTCGGCGCGGGCCATTTCGGCAATGTAGGGCGCGTTCACTTCCGGCGTCGGCACGTGATAGCTGGCGTTGATCGGCTCGGCCAGGGCGGCCTGGTAGCTGGCATCGTCGATCTTGCCCAGTTTGTACATGCGCCCCAGGATCCAGTCGCGTCGCTCCTTGGCACGCGTCGGGTTGGCCAGCGGGTTGAAGCGCGAAGGCGCCTTGGGCAGGCCGGCGATCATGGCCATCTGCGCCAGGCTCACGTCACGGATCGACTTGCCGTAGTACACCTGCGCGGCGGCCTCGATGCCGTAGGCGCGGTTGCCCAGGTAGATCTTGTTGACGTACAGCTCGAGGATCTCGTCCTTGGTCAGCTCACGCTCGATCTGCAGGGCCAGCAGGATCTCGTTGGTCTTGCGCGAGAAACTGCGTTCGCTGCTGAGGAAGAAGTTCTTCGCCACCTGCATGGTGATGGTGCTGCCGCCGGTCTGGATGTGCCCGGACTTGAGCAATTGTGTTGCAGCACGCATCAGGCTGCTGGGGTCGACCCCATAGTGATTGGCGAAATTGTCGTCTTCGGCAGACAGCAACGCCTGGATGAAATGCGGCGGAATGTCGGCGAAACGGATGGGAGAGCGGCGCATTTCGCCAAACTCGGCAATCAGTTTTCCATCGCTGCTGTACACCCGCAAAGGGATCTGCAACTGGATGCTTCTCAGGGCCTCTACCGAGGGCAGGCTGGGGCTAAGATACAGAAACGCGCCGCTCAGACCGAGCACGACAGCGCAGATGACTGCGACGAAAGACCACCAGAAGAACTTCAGCAGGCGTATCAAGGCGTTGGGGTGTCCAGGTTGAAGTATGGATTGAGCGCAGGGCCGACAGACGCGAAAAAACGCTCGGCATTATAAGCAATTTTCACCGCGCCGCGTGGGTTGCGCGGCGTTCGGGGTGCGGGTTGCCCCGTCAATGGAAGGGAAAGCCAATGTTTGGACGTTTCGGCAAGGATGCCGGTTCACTGCTGGGCATCGATATTTCGCCGCATGGGCTGCGCCTGCTACAGCGCCGACGCGCCAGCGGCAGCCCCAGTGCGTGGGCCATCGCGCCGCTGGCGGCAGGGGTGCTGCACGAGGGGCGGGTGGTGGACCCCGAGCAACTGGCGCACGCCTTGCGCCATGCGCTTGCCCACAGTGGTGCGAGGGGCCGCGAGGCTGCCGTGGCGGTGCCGGCAGCGGCGGTGCTGAGCAAGCGGTTGAACGTGCCGGCGGGGCTCACCCAGGACGCGCTGTTCGCTCACTTGCGCGTCGAAGCCGAAGC
>NZ_JAAHBU010000451.1 GCF_010671725.1 Pseudomonas brassicae
GCTTGCCAGCGAAAGGCTGCGAAGCAGCCCAGGCTTTACAGGGATTTTTCGAAGATCTTCGAATTGCGCTGATAGTTGTACAGCGACGCCCGCGCCGCCGGCAGCCGCTCCACCCCACTGGGCACAAAGCCGCGCTCGCGGAACCAGTGCGCCGTGCGCGTCGTCAGCACGAACAACGTCTTCAGGCCCATCTCCCGCGCCCGCGTCTCGATACGCTCCAGCAGCTCGTCGCCGCGCCCGCCATGCCGGTATTCCGGGTTCACCGCCAGGCACGCCAGCTCGCCCGCCTCCGAGTCGGCGATCGGGTACAGCGCCGCGCAGGCAATGATCATCCCCTCGCGCTCGACCACACTGAACTGTTCGATCTCGCGCTCAAGTACCTCGCGTGAACGCCGTACCAGGATGCCTTGTTCTTCCAGCGGGCTGATCAGGTCAAGCAAGCCGCCAACGTCCTCGATGGCCGCCTCGCGCACCTTCTCGAACTGCTCCTGGGCCACCAGCGTACCGCCACCGTCACGGGTGAACAGCTCGGTGAGCAACGCGCCGTCTTCGGCATAACTGACGATATGGCTGCGCGCCACGCCGCCACGACACGCCTCGGCCGCCGCATCCAGCAGTTCAGCCTGGTAATCCGGCCCCAGGCGCAGCATGTGCGCCGGCACCTGCTGCGGACGCAGCTCGCGCACCAGCTTGCCGCTTTCATCCAGCAGGCCGCGTTCGGCACCGAACAGCAGCAGCTTGTCGGCCCCCAGTTCGATCGCCGCGCGGGTGGCGACGTCTTCGCAGGCCAGGTTGAAGATCTCGCCGGTCGGCGAATAGCCCAACGGCGACAACAGCACGATGGAGCGCTCGTCGAGCAGGCGGTTGATACCCTTGCGGTCGACCCGGCGCACTTCGCCAGTGTGGTGATAGTCCACGCCTTCAAGCACGCCGATCGGCCGTGCCGTCACCAGGTTGCCGGCCGCCACGCGCAGGCGCGAGCCCTGCATGGGCGAGGCCGCCATGTCCATCGACAAGCGTGCCTCGATGGCGATGCGCAGGTGCCCGACCGCGTCGATCACACACTCCAGGGTGGCCGCATCGGTGATGCGCAGGCCATGGTGGTAGTGCGCGCTCAGGCCGCGGGCGGCCAGGCGGCTTTCGATCTGCGGGCGTGAACCGTGCACCAGCACCAGGCGCACGCCCAGGCTGTGCAGCAGCACCAGGTCGTGGACGATATTGCCGAAGTTGGGGTGCTCGACCCCGTCACCGGGCAGCATGACCACAAAGGTGCAGTCGCGGTGGGCATTGATGTAAGGCGAAGCATGACGCAACCAATTGACGTATTCGGGCATAACCAGAGCCTGTAAAAAAGAGGACAAGAACGGAAAAGCACACAGCGCTCGAAGGGTTATCGTCGCAACAGGTCTGGCGTCACGCGCATTCTCCTTGGGTTGAAACGGTTGGGCTCAACGGGCAATTACCGAGTCCAGGCAATAATGCCCGATCAACTCACGCAATAGACGCACGGTAGGCGTCAGGCGTGACATTTCGAGGTATTCGCCCGGCTGGTGGGCACAGGCGATGTCGCCCGGCCCCAGCACCAGGGTCTCGCACCCCAGGCGCTGAAGATAAGGGGCCTCGGTGCCAAAGGCCACCGCCTCGGCCCTGTGCCCGGTAAGACGCTCGGCCACCCGCACCAGTTCCGCATCGGCCGCCTGCTCGAACGGCGGTACTTCGGGGAACAGCGGTGCATAATCGATAAGCACCTGGTGCTGCTCGGCCAGCGGCACCAGCTTGCTGCGGATCGCCGCGCGCAGCACCTCGGGGTCCATGCCCGGCAGCGGACGCAGATCGAACTCCAGCGCGCACTGGCCACAGATACGATTGGGGTTGTCGCCGCCATGAATGCAGCCGAAGTTCAGGGTCGGTTGCGGCACGCTGAACTGGGCGTTGTTGTAGTCGTGCTGCCACTGACGGCGCAGCCCCATCAGCTCGCCCATCACCGCATGCATGGCCTCGGCGGCGCTGTGGCCCAGGCTCGGGTCGGAGGAATGCCCGCTGCGCCCGAGGATGTCGATACGCTCCATCATCACGCCCTTGTGCAGGCGGATCGGGCGCAGCCTGGTCGGCTCGCCGATCACGGCGGCACGGCCCAGCGGGCGCCCCGCCTCGGCCAGGGCACGCGCACCGGACATCGAGCTTTCTTCGTCGCAGGTGGCCAGGATCAGCAGCGGCTGCTTGAACGGCTGGTCGAGCAGCGGGCGTACCGCCTCGATCACCAGCGCGAAGAACCCCTTCATGTCGCAGCTGCCCAGGCCCACCCAGCGCCCGTCGACTTCAGTCAGCTTGAGCGGGTCGGTCTGCCACAGTTGCGGGTCGTACGGCACCGTGTCGCTGTGACCGGCCAGCACCAGGCCGCCAGGGCCGCTGCCAAAGCTGGCGAGCAGGTTGAACTTGCCCGGGGTGATCTCCTGCAGCTCGCAGGCGAAGCCCAGATCGCCCAGCCAGCCGGCCAGCAGGTCGATCACCGCGCGGTTGGACTGGTCCAGGCTGGGCTGGGTACAACTGACCGACGGGGCGGCAATCAGGGCGGCGAACTGGTCTTTGAGCGGCGGCAACGGCATGCGCATTCTCCTGGGTACGAGGCCCATCATAGGGCCATCGGGCACCTGGAATAAACCGTCGGCGGTCGAGTCCTGTACACTGCACGGCCAAGACGCACCCAGTCATCGAGCCTGCCAGCAATGAACACAGAAACCGAACTCAAACTGCGGGTCAGCCGCGAGACCCTCGCCGCCCTGCGTGAACACCCATTGCTGAAGAAGCGCAACAAATCCGGCTGGCAGCAGCGCGACTTGCTCAACCAGTATTTCGACACCCCCGAGCGCGACCTGGCCGCGGCCAAGGTTGCCCTGCGCCTGCGCCGTGATGGCGACGTGGTGATCCAGACCCTCAAGGCCCGCGGGCACAGCACCGCCGGCCTGTCGGTGCGCAACGAGCACGAATGGGAGCTGCCCAAGGCCAAGCTCGACCTGAAGAAGCTGGACGAGAGCGTGTGGCCGGCCGAGCTCGCCGAGCTGGACAAAAAAACCATCAAGGCGCTGTTCAGCACCGACTTCACCCGCGAATTCGCCGAAATCGCCTGGGGCCGTGGCAAGGCCAAGGTCGTGATCGAAGCAGCCCTCGACCTGGGCACTGTGGTAGCCGGCAAGCAGAAGGAAGAAATCTGCGAACTGGAGCTGGAACTGCGCGAAGGCGACCCGGCCGCACTGCTGGAACTGGCCGCCGAACTGGCAGCGAGCCTGCCGGTGTTCCCTTGCGATATCAGCAAGGCCGAGCGCGGCTACCGCCTGCTCGACCCGGCCAGCTACGCCGTGAGCCTGCCGGGCGCCGAAATCAATGCCGAGATGCCCCTGGACGACGCCTTTGCCGCCGTGGCCTGGCAACTGCTGGGCGCCAGCCAGCGCCTGGCCGAACAGTACCGTTTCAATGGCCACTGGCGCCTGCTGCAAGACTGGGTGCAATGCCTTGCCGAACTGCGCGCCCTGCTCAGCAGCCTGGGCCAGGCCGCACCGCGCCCGACCACCAGCGCCTTGCGCACCAGCCTTGACGCCCTGCTCGAAGACTGGCGCCCGCTGGTACTGGCCGGCAACGACGACGAAGACGTACGCCGCGCCGCGCCCGAGCAATTTGCCGAAGAGCTGCTCGACACCCGCTGGGGCCAGTTCTCGCTGGACACCTCGCGCTGGTTGCTGGCACGCGGCTGGGCCGTCGAGCGCAACAAGCGCGGCGACCGCCAGGGCGCCGCGCAGCTGGGCAACTGGCTGAAGGTACTGCTGTCGGACGAAGCCAACGCACTGCAGCTGCCGCTGTACCATCGCCAACCCGAAGACCTGGCCGAACAGCTGCCGCGCATCGAGCGCCTGCTGGCCTGGCTGCACCATGCTCGCCAGGTACTCGAAAGCCCCGACCTGGACCGCCTGTTCGGCGAACTGAACAAGCTGCACGAGCTGGCCAACCTGCCGCTCGGCGACGACGTCCTCGAGGCCCGTGTCCATCAGGCCATGGCGGTGTTCCAGAGCCGCGGCTGGAAGCACCTGCTGCGCAAGTGACGGCTACACCGGCAAACTCGTCGTGGACTTGATTTCAGACAAGGCCACGATCGAGTTGACCTCCTGGATCCCCGGCACCATCGACAGCTTTTCGAAGAAGAACCGTTCGTAGGCTTCGATGTCCGGGGTGACAATGCGCAGCAGGAAATCCACTGCGCCCATCAGCACATAGCATTCCAGCACCTCAGGAAACTCGCGGATCGCCTCGGTGAATTCAGCAAAGTTGGTCCGCCCGTGGGCGTTGAGTTTGACCTCGGCAAAAATCTGCGTGTTCAGGCCGATCTTCTTGCGATCAAGCAGGGTGACCTGGCCGCGAATCACCCCTTCTTCCTTGAGCCGCTGAATACGCCGCCAGCAAGGCGACTGCGACAGCCCCACGCGCTCGGCGATCTGCGCGCTGGACAGCGACGCGTCTTCTTGCAGCAGGGCCAGGATGCGCCGGTCGTAGGCGTCCAGTTGGCTTTGCATGATCTATCCCCATCAGGCGTACATTGCGAATTGATCAATTCGATAAACGTGCGATCAGGCTGATCATAGAGAAAAAATACCCCGCTGAAGATGTAAAAATTCCGCCATCGAATTCGGAGACATCCCATGAGCGCCCACGAACGGCTGGACACCCCCGTCACCCCGCTGCGCACCGATGTGTGGGCCGCCACTGCACTGCACAGCGACGTGTGCTACCGGCTGCAGGTGGAGGCCGAGCCGGACAGCCTGTGCCGCATCCTCAACCTGTTCGCCCTGCAGTTCCTGGTGCCCCATCAACTGCACATGGAGCAGCACGGCGAACTGCTGGACATCCAGTTGGGGGTGGCCGGGCTCAGCTGGCACCGGGCCGAGCTGATTGCACAAAAAATGCGCAACCTGATCTGCGTCACCGAGGTCAGCCTGCAACCGCAGGGCGCCGAGCACGGCGAGTGGCGCCGGGCGCGCTGACCCGGAAAAATGCGGCAACCCTTGCAACAACCCATGTCGTGCAGCCCCGACTAGCCTTGGCAGGCCCGCAACCGCTCGCAAGGAATCGCCATGCCTGCCCCGCCGCCCGACCGCTGGCTCGACCTCGACACATTGCTCGGCGCCCTGTGCGCCCAGCAGCGC
>NZ_JAAHBU010000452.1 GCF_010671725.1 Pseudomonas brassicae
AAAACTGCCAGAAGGCTTCCAGCGCAGCGAGTTCCTGCTGGAGCACGGCGCGATCGACATGATCATCGCCCGCTCCGAGCTGCGTCCACGTCTGGGTCATCTGCTGGCACAGATGATGGGCCTGCCGACGCCGGTGTTCGTCGCCCCAGTCGTCGAGCCGATCGTGGTTCCGCCGGTGCCTGCCAACGTATGACCCAGCGTACCCTTGGCGAGTGGCTCGCCTACCTCGAGCAGTTGCACCCGTCGGCCATCGACATGGGCCTGGAGCGTTCGCGCCAGGTCGCAACACGGCTCGGGCTGGGCCAGCCGGCGCCACGGGTAGTCACCGTGACCGGCACCAACGGCAAGGGTTCGACCTGCGCCTTCGTGGCCAGCCTGCTCAGGGCCCAGGGGCTGCGCGTCGGCGTGTACAGCTCGCCGCACCTGCTGCGCTACAACGAGCGGGTGCAACTCGATGGCGTCGAGGCCAGCGATGCCCAGCTGTGCCAGGCGTTCGAAGCGGTCGAGGCGGCCCGTGGTGATGTCTCCCTGACCTATTTCGAGGCCGGCACCCTGGCAGCGTTCTGGCTGTTCCAGCAGGCCGGCCTTGATGCCGTGGTGCTTGAAGTCGGGCTGGGCGGGCGCCTGGACACGGTCAACCTGGTGGACGCCGACCTTGCCGTGGTCACCAGCATTGGTGTGGACCACTGCGACTTTCTCGGCAATACGCGCGAGTCGGTGGCGTTCGAAAAAGCCGGGATTTTCCGTGCAGGCCAGCCGGCGCTGTGTGGCGACCTGAACCCGCCACAGCCGCTGCTGGACAAGGCCAATGCGTTGAACTGCCCGTTCCTGTTGCGCGGCCGCGACTTCGACCTGGCGAGCACCGATCACCACTGGCGGTGGCGCGGCGTGGATGCGCTGGGCAATGCGGTCGAACTGCATGACCTGCCGCTGCTCGATCTGCCCATGGAAAATGCGGCGCTGGCTTTGCAGACCTATCTGTTGACCGGCTTGCCGTGGGAGCCTGTGCGCATCGCCCAGGCGTTGCGCGACACCCGCATTGTCGGGCGTCTGGACCGGCGCACGTTCAACTGGCAGGGCAAGCGCCTGAGCATTCTGCTGGACGTCGGCCATAATCCTCATGCCGCCCAGTACCTGGCGCAGCGCCTGGCGTCGCGGCCGGTGGCGGGCAAGCGCCTGGCGGTGTTCGGCCTGCTGGCCGACAAGGACCTGGC
>NZ_JAAHBU010000453.1 GCF_010671725.1 Pseudomonas brassicae
GGCTTGCCAGCGAAGGGGCTCCCACGTTCTACACCACTGCCGACAGCACGAACGAGGTCACGGTGTTCTCCACCCCCGGCATCGCCGCGATCTCGGTCCACACCTTGTGCACCCGCTCGGCGCTGGCCGCGCCGACGCGCACCATCAGGTCGAACTCACCGCTCATCACCTCGCACTGGGTGATTTCGGGAATGCTGCGCAGCGCCTCCAGCACCTGCGCGCCACGCATGCGGTCATAGCGGTACACGAAGATCACCGCATTGATGGTCGCCGTGGGCTGGCGCCCATCGCCCAGGCGCAGCGTGTACCCCTGGATCGCGCCATCGCGCTCCAGCCGTTCGATACGCTGGCGCACCGCATTGCGCGACAGGTTGACCTTGGCTGCCAGCTCCGCGTGCGCGGCCCGCGCATTGAGCGTGAGTTGGCCAGGATACGTTCGTCCAGAGGATCCAGAATTCGCTTCATACCGCCCCCTTGGGCACCGTTCAGAGACGGCGCAGTACCTGCTGTACCGCGCCCAGGTCAGCCGCGTCGATGCGGTACACCGGCATGGTGGGCGCCCCGGCCTCGAGCACCTGCGCCACCGCGATGCCCTGCCCCGCCAGCAACGCCGCCGACTTGCACGGCGCGATCTCGCCCAGGGTCACCATCGGCGCAACCATGCTGCGCCGGTACAGCCGCGCGGCCAGCACGCCAGTCGCGGTGTGCGGGTCGATGACGTAGCCGGTGTCGCGGTACAGCGTGGTGATCTCGGCCAGCGTGTCGGCATCGCTCACCGCATAGGAGTCGATGATCAACCGCGCACGCAGCCAGTGGTGGTTGTCCAGGCACATCTGCCCGCAGGCCTCGAAGTGCGCCATCAACTGTGCCACGGCGCGGTCGTCGTGCTCGTACAGCGCCCACAGGAAGCGCTCCAGGTTGGCGAAGATCGACAGGTCCATGGCCGGCGACAACGAGGTATTGGCCTGGCTGCGCGAGTAGTGGTTCTTCTCGAACAACTGGTGCAACGCGTCGTTCTTGTTGGTGGCAACGATGATCTGGTTGATCGCCAGCCCCATCTTCTGCGCGATGTAGCCGGCGTAGACCTCGGCGAAACTGGCCGCCGGCACGCTGAAGCCGATCGGTCGCTGGCCGCCGCCCAGTTGCAGCACTGCATGGAAATAGAACACCAGCTGCGCCATCACGCTGACCCAGTTGCTGGAATTGAAGGCAATCGCCACCCGGTCGGGGTCAGCCCACTGGCGCAGCAGGCCGGTGACCAGGGTCTGGCAGTCGTCGAAGCTGCCCCCCACGGCAAAGCGCTGCAGCCGCGCCGGGTCGGCACCCGCCAGTTGCTGCAGGCGCTCCGGCGGTACGCCGGCCTCGGGGTACAGCACCACCACCTCCACCGCCTGGCAATCCCTGAACGCCTCGATCACCGCCAGCCCGGTATCGCCGTTGGTGGCGCCCAGCAGCACCGCACGTTGCTGGCGACGCTCGAGAAACCAGCCCACCAGCTGGCGTTGCAACTGTGCGGCAAAATCCTTGGAGGCACGGGTGGGGCCGTGGAACAGTTCCAGCACCCACTCGTTCTTGTCGACCTGGTGCAGCGGTGCAATGGAGCGGTGGGTGAAGTGGCTGCACGCGGCCCGGAGCAGGCGTTTGAAATCCGCCTCGGGAATGCTCTGCCCCACGAACGGCGCCAGCACCCGATAGGCCAGCTCGTCATAGGGCAACCACGACCAGTCGACGATTTGCTGCGCCTGGAACTGCGGCAGCTCGGCCGGCACATACAGCCCACCGTCGGCGGCAATGCCGGACAACACAACCTGCTCGAAATCGACCGCGATGGCCGCATTGCGGGTACTCACATAGCGCATGCCTGGCCCTGCCCTTTCACTTGAAACGATGCGCCTGCTCGACCAGCCAGGCAGAAAACCCGACCGCATCCGGGTGCTGTTCGGCCCCGGAACTGCGCACCAGATAGAATGATTCGCTGGCCTCGATGTGTTGCGTGAACGGCGCCACCAGGCGCCCCTCGGCCAGCAGTTCGGCGACCATCGACGAGCGCGCCAGGGCAATACCCTGGCCCAGCTCGGCCATGCGCAGGGTGGAAATCAGCGTGTCGAACTGCATGCCAGTGGAAGCATCCACCTGATCCGCCCCGACCCGCTTGAGCCAGTAGCCCCAGCCTTCTTCGTAGCCCAGCACATGCAGCAGCGGGTGACGCCCGATGTCGGCCGGCTCGCGCAAGGGCGACGCCGCCATCAGGGCCGGCGAACACACCGGGAACAGCGTGTCCCAGGTCAGCCGCTGCGCGACCAGCCCCGGCCACTGGCCACGCCCCCAGCGGATCTCGAGGTCGTCCTCGCCATCCAGCTCCTTGACCCAGATATTGCTGATGTAGCGGATATCCACCTGCGGGTAGGCCAGGCTGAACTGTGCCAACTTGGGTGCCAGCCAGTGCACGAAGAAGGCCAGGCTGCCGCGTACCTTGAGCGGCCGGCGGGTGTGCTGGCCGAAGATCTCGCTGGTACCGACCGCCAGCCGGGTGATGGCGTCCTGCACCACCGGCAGGTAGGCCTGGCCCTCTTCGGTCAGGCCCAGTCCGCGCGGCAGGCGCTTGAACAGTGCCACCCCCAGGTGCCGTTCGAGCTGGCGGATCTGCTGGCTGACCGCGCCCTGGGTCAGGCACAGCTCGTCGGCGGCGTGGGTGAAGTTCAGCGCACGCGCCGACACCTCGAACGCACGCAGCCAGTTCAACGGGGGTAACGCCTTCTGATTCATGCTCTGACCCTCTGGACGAGCCTGGATTCTAGGCACATGCCCCGTGGCTGTCTCAGGTTGCGCTGGCCACGCCAGGCTCGGCGCCCAGGCCCAAGCGACGTGCACGGCCCTTGCGGGTGATGAAGTAGACGAAGTAGCACCAGGCAATGAACGGCACGCCGAAGTACAACGCCACACGCTGCTCGGGGTCGAAGGCGATACCCACACAGGCCAGCGCACAGCAGGCCAACGCGCCGAGCGGGATCCATGGGTAGCCACGCACGCGGAACTTGAGGTCGTTGATATCGCCCCCCTTGGCCACGTAGTCGCGCCGGAAGGCCAGTTGGCTGGCGGCAATGCTCATCCATACCACTACCACCGCCAGGCCCGAGATCGACACCAGCGCCAGGTAAATGGTATCGGGTGCAAACACACTGCTGAGCAGCGAGGCGGCGCCACCGGCCATGCTCACCACAATGGCGTTGAACGGGGTGCCGCTGCGGCTCAAGTGGCAGAACTGCTTGGGCAGGTGGCCCTGGTCGCTCAGGGTCCAGAGCATGCGCGAGGCGGCATACAGGCCGGAGTTGGCCGCCGACAGCAGCGCAGTGATGATCACGAAGTTCATGATGTCGGCCGAGTACGGAATGCCGATATTGCTGAACACGGTGACGAACGGGCTCTCGACCAGGCCGGCCTGTTCACGCGGCAAGAGGGTCGCCAGTACAAAGATGGTGCCGACGAAGAACACCGCCAGGCGCACCACCGTGGTGCGGATGCGCGCGGCACGTTGCGTTGCGGGTCCTTGGTCTCGCCGGCGGCGATGCCGATCAACTCGGTGCCGGAGAAGGCGAACGACACCGCCAGCAAGGTCATCGCAATCGGCATGAAGCCGGTCGGGAACAGCCCTTCACGGGTGAAGTTGCTCAGGCCGATGCTGTGCGCCTGCTCGATCTGGAACAGGCCCAGGATCGCCCCGCCGCCTACCACCAGGAACGCCAGCACGGTCAGCACCTTGATCAGCGACAGCCAGAACTCGGTTTCGGCGAACAGCCGCACCGACACCACGTTGCTCAGGAACACCACACCGGCAAACAGCGCGCTCCAGATCCACACCGGGGTGTCGGGGAACCAGCGCACCATGAGGATGCCGGCGGCGGTGAATTCGGAGCCGATCGCCACCGTCCAGGTCAGCCAGTACAACCAGGCCACGGTGTAGCCGGTGCCCGGGCCGAGAAAGCGCGTGGCGTAGGTGCTGAACGAGCCGGTTTCGGGCATCTGCACCGCCAGCTCGCCCAGGCACATCATGACCATGTAGACCATGACCGCGCCGATGATGTAGGCGATCACCGCGCCCAGCGGCCCTGCCTGGTTGACCGTGTAGCCGGAGGTCAGGAACAGCCCTGTACCGATCACCCCGCCCAGGGCGAGCATGACGATGTGGCGCGTCTGCATTTCCTGCTTGAAGCCGGCACGCGTACTGCGTTGTTGTTCTGATGATGAGGACATGACTGATTCTCATGAAGGCTGAAGCGGATTTTTGTTGTTCTTCCTGTTCATGAAGACCCCACCGTGCTCCTGCCGTGGGGGTATGCGGCTGAACGTCAGTTGGCCGCCTCAGGGCAACGTTCGGTGGGTGCCTGCAACGCGACCTGGTGGCGGCGTACAAAGGCGAAAGCCTGTTTCAGGTCGGCCAACAGGTCGTCGGTGTCTTCGATGCCGACCGAGACGCGTACCAGGCCTTCGGAGATGCCCAGCGCCTGGCGCTCCTCCAGGGTGTTTTCGACATGGCTGGTGGTGCGCGCCGGGCCATAGATGGTTTCGACCGCCCCCAGGTTGCCGGCGCAGTGGGCGTAGCGCAGTTGCGGCAGCAGCAGCTTGACGGTGTCCATGCCGCCCTTGAGCACGAAGCTGACGATGGCACCAAAACCGCGCATCTGGGCACAGGCCACGTGGTGGTTGGGGTGGCTGGGCAGGCCCGGGTAGTTCACCGATTCCACCAGGGCTTCGGTGCACAGGAAGTCGGCCAGGGCCCGCGCGCTGAGCTGCTGCTGGCGCAGGCGCAGGGCCAGGGTCTTGATGCCGCGAATGATCTGGTAGGCCGCGAACGGGTCCAGCGCCGCGCCGTTGATCTCGCGGTAGTGGCGCACCTTGTCCATCAGTACGGCGTCGCCGCACACCAGCCCGCCGAGCACGTCGCCATGGCCGCTGAGAAACTTGGTCGCGCTGTGCACCACCACGTCCACGCCCAGCGCCAGCGGGTTCTGGTTCAGCGGGGTGGCGAAGGTGTTGTCGGCCATCACCAGGGCACCGGCCTTTTTCGCCGCCTGCACCAGGCGCCGGATGTCGAGGATCTTGAGCGTGGGGTTGGTCGGGGTTTCGAGGTAGAGCAGGTCGCAGCCCTTGGCGATCTCGCGCTCGATGGCGTCATGGTCGAAGGTTTCGCACAAGGTCACCGCCACGCCCATGCGCGGCAGGAACTCTTCGAAGATCTTGTTGGTGCCGCCGTAGCTGTCCCTGGTCGAGACCACGCGCATGCCGTGGCTGAGGAAGGTGTACAGCGCCCCGCTGATGGCGGCCATGCCACTGCTGAACGCCACGGCTGCTTCAGCGCTCTCCAGCTCGCACAGCTTGGCTTCCAGTGCTGCCACGGTGGGGTTGCTCATACGGCTGTAGATAAAGCCCGGCTCGCTGCCCAGTGCCACGTCGTACCAGTGGTCGATGTCGTCATAGGCATGCGCGGCGCTCATCACCACCGGCACCTGGGTGGCGTTGTAGGGGTGACGCACCTGCTCACCGCCCCAGACGGCGCGGGTGGCGAAACCTATCGTGGGCGCGGTGTTTTCAGTTGTTTTCTTCATGAGTACGGCCTGTGTCGGAGGGGCGGCGAAAGGCGGGCCGCGCGTGAACATGGTGCCAATGTAGTCAAACGCCGCCAGCCGTAGAAGCGATGTGATCGTGGCCAAAGGGGCGGTTTTTTTAATGGCTGCACCCGGTGCAATTGGGACTATGGTGCGGAATTTGCTATCACTTTGATGTCGCGTCGCGCGCGGTAACGCTGCACGGCCACTCTCCCTCTTTCGGCATCAAGGACCACACAATGAAAAAAGCACTGCTGACGCTGTCTGCTCTGGCGCTGTGCATGGCCGCAGGCACTGCCCTGGCCAAGGAATACAAGGAGCTGCGGTTTGGCGTCGATCCCTCGTATGCCCCGTTCGAATCCAAGGCCGCCGACGGCAGCCTGGTGGGGTTCGATATCGACCTGGGCAATGCGATCTGTGCCGAGCTGAAGGTCAAGTGCAAGTGGGTCGAAAGTGATTTCGACGGCATGATTCCGGGGCTCAAGGCGAAGAAATTCGATGGTGTGATCTCGTCCATGACGGTCACGCCGGCGCGGGAAAAGGTCATCGATTTTTCGGATGAACTGTTCTCGGGGCCGACCTCGCTGGTGTTCAAAAAGGGGGCAGGCCTGAGCGCCGACCCTGCCTCATTGAAGGGCAAGACCGTCGGCTACGAGCAAGGCACCATTCAGGAAGCCTACGCCAAGGCGGTACTGGACAAGGCCGGGGTCAAGACCCAGGCCTACCAGAATCAGGACCAGGTGTACGCCGACCTGATCTCGGGGCGCCTGGATGCCTCGATCCAGGACATGCTGCAAGCCGAACTGGGCTTTCTGAAATCCCCGCAAGGGGCCGGCTACGAGGTCAGCGCGCCGGTGGACAGCGAACTGCTGCCGTCGAAAACCGCTGTGGGTATCGCCAAAGGTAACAGCGAGCTGAAGGCCTTGCTCAACAAAGGTATCAAAGCGTTACACGCTGATGGCACCTATGCCGAAATCCAGAAGAAGCACTTCGGTGAGCTGAACCTGTACAGCGGCAAGTAGGCCCGATGGCTCGACGTTGGGCGCGCTGACGCCTTCGCTGGCA
>NZ_JAAHBU010000454.1 GCF_010671725.1 Pseudomonas brassicae
CGCGACCTGCTGCTGCAACTGGTCGCGCTCGTCCTTCAGGCGGCGCAGCTCATCGCGGCGTACGCTGACGTAAAGCGTCTGGGGAGGGCTGGCTGGCAGAAAGGTTCCCATTGCACACCTCGCAAATGGTCTGGTACATGGTTTAAAGCGTAGACGCTCGATCGGCCGCGATTCTGAATTCTTTTTCTCCCCAAGGGAACTTTTTTGTTTATCGCTGTCGCGCCGTTGGTCATGAAACCAACGCGCTCTGGTCTGGACTAACCTTCAGGGCCTGAGCAGGCTTTTTACCTTTTACGGAGCATCGGCACATGCAACTGGGAATCGTGGGGCTGGGCCGCATGGGCGGCAACATTGCACGGCGCCTGATGCGTGATGGGCACCACACCGTGGTGCACGACCGTCACGCGCCGGCCATCGACACGCTGCTGGCCGAGGGCGCCAAGGGCGCCAACGACCTGGCCGCGCTGGTGCAGCAACTGGATAAACCGCGTGCGGTGTGGGTGATGCTGCCGGCTGGCGAGGCCACCGAGCAGACCATCGCGCAACTGGCCGACCTGCTGGAGGCCGACGATGTGATCATCGACGGCGGCAACACCTTCTACAAGGACGACATCCGTCGCGCGCAGCACTTGGCCGAGCGCCAGTTGCACTACGTCGACGTCGGCACCTCGGGTGGCGTATGGGGGCTGGAGCGCGGCTACTGCATGATGATCGGCGGCGAGCAGGCGGTGTTCGAGCGCCTAGAGCCGCTGTTCGCCAGCCTGGCCCCAGGCGAGGGCGACATCCCGCGTACGCGTGGGCGCAGTGGCCCCAGCGCGCGCGCCGAGAAAGGCTACATCCACGCCGGCCCGCCCGGCGCCGGGCACTACGTGAAGATGGTCCACAACGGCATCGAGTACGGCCTGATGCAGGCCTACGCCGAAGGCTTCGACATCCTCAAGAGCAAGGCCAGTGACAGCCTGCCGGCCGACCAGCGTTTCGACCTCAACCTGCCCGAGATCGCCGAGGTATGGCGCCGTGGCAGCGTGGTCACCTCGTGGCTGCTGGACCTGAGCGCCGATGCGCTGGTAGCCGACCCGCAACTGGGCAGCTACAGCGGCTCGGTGTCGGACAGCGGCGAAGGGCGCTGGACCATCGACGCGGCGGTGGAGCAGGCGGTGCCGGTACCGGTGCTGTCCAGCGCGCTGTTCGCCCGTTTTCGCTCACGCCAGCAACAGGGCACCTATGGTGACAAGCTGCTGTCGGCGATGCGCTTCGGTTTTGGTGGCCATGTCGAGAAGTCCGAATGAGTGCACATGACGTCGAAGCGGCACCGGCCTGTACCCTGTTTCTGTTTGGCGCCAACGGCGACCTGGTCAAACGCCTGTTGATGCCCGCGCTGTACAACCTCAGCCGCGACGGCCTGCTGGACAAGCGCCTGCGCATCGTCGGGGTGGACCACAACCCGGCCACCGACAGCGCGTTCGCCGAGCGCCTGGAAGCCTTCATGCGCGAGCGTGACAAGGGCGAGGGCGCCACCACACACCTGGATGACAAGGTGTGGAAGCGCCTGGCCAAAGGCATCGGCTACCTGACGGGCGACTTTCTGGAGCCGGCCACCTACCAGGCCATTGCCGAGCGCATCGAGAACAACCGCACCGGCAACGCGATTTTCTACCTGGCCACGTCGCCGCGCTTTTTCAGCGGTGTGGTCCAGCAACTGGGGGCTGCCGGCTTGCTCGACGAGGCCAACGGTTTTCGGCGGGTAGTGGTGGAGAAACCGTTCGGCTCGGACCTGGCCAGCGCCGAGGCGCTCAACGCCTGCCTGCTCAAGGTGATGAACGAAAAGCAGATCTATCGCATCGACCATTACCTGGGCAAGGAAACCGTACAGAACATCCTGGTCAGCCGTTTCTCCAACGGGTTGTTCGAAGCATTCTGGAACAACCACTACATCGACCACGTGCAGATCACCGCCGCCGAGACGGTGGGCGTGGAAACCCGTGGCGCGTTCTACGACACCACCGGTGCGCTGCGCGACATGGTGCCCAACCACCTGTTCCAACTGCTGGCGATGGTGGCGATGGAGCCGCCTGCCGCATTCGGTGCCGACGCGGTACGCAGTGAAAAGGCCAAGGTGATCGGCGCCATCCGACCGTGGTCCAAGGCCATGGCGCTGAAGAACTCGGTGCGTGGCCAGTACACGGCGGGCAAGCAGGGGCGCAAGAAGCTTGCGGGTTACCGCGAGGAACCACGGGTCGACCCCGACAGCCAGACCGAAACCTATGTCGCGCTCAAGGTGATGATCGACAACTGGCGCTGGGTCGGCGTGCCGTTCTACCTGCGCACCGGCAAGCGCATGAGCGTGCGCGACACCGAGATCGCCATCTGCTTCAAGCCGGCGCCCTACGCGCAGTTTCGCGACAGCGATGCCGAACGGCCCAAGCCCAACTACCTGAAGATCCAGATCCAGCCCAACGAGGGCATGTGGTTCGACCTGCAGGCCAAGCGGCCGGGGCCGACCCTGGCGATGGAGAACGTCGAACTGGGGTTCGCCTACAAGGACTTCTTCAAGATGCAGCCCTCCACGGGCTACGAAACGCTGATCTACGATTGCCTCACGGGCGATCAGACGCTGTTCCAGCGCGCCGACAACATTGAGAACGGCTGGCGTGCGGTGCAACCGTTCCTGGATGCCTGGGCACAGGGCGGCGAGGTGCAGCCCTATGCCGCCGGCGAAGATGGCCCTGAAGCGGCCGACGAACTGCTGGCCCGTGATCGGCGGGTCTGGCACAGCATTGGTTGAACGGGAGGTTCATGGCGGGCGCAATCGAAGACTACGCATTGCTGGGCAACTGTCACAGCGCGGCGCTGGTGGGCCGGGATGGCTCGCTGGACTGGCTGTGTTTTCCACGCTTCGACTCGCCGGCCTGCTTTGCCGCGTTGCTGGGCAGCGAAGAGAACGGGCGCTGGCAGATCGCACCGCGCGCGCCGGTGCTGCAGGTGATGCGCGAGTACCTTGAAGACACGCTGATCCTGCATACCACCTTTGTCACCCAAGGCGGCCGTGCACGGCTGATCGACTGCATGCCGCTGGCCGCACAGCACAGTGTGGTGCGCATCGTCGAGGGCCTGGAGGGCGAGGTCGAATTCGACATGGACCTGGTGATGCGCTTCGACTACGGCAGCAGCGTACCGTGGGTCGAGAAACTCGACCCATTGCGCTCACGGCCGTGGCTGGCCCCGACCGGCTGACCCTGCGCAGCACGGTCGGCACCCAGGCCCGTGATCACCACACCGGCAGCCGCTTCACGCTGCGCCCCGGCCAGCGCCACACCTTCAGCCTGACCCACCAGCCTTCGCACCTGCCGTTGCAGCCGGCGTTCGACCCTGAACAGGCCCTGCAGGACACGGCGCAGCAGTGGCGCGCGTTCGCCGCCCGTTGCCCCGCGGTGGGCGCGAACACGGCGCGGGTCAAGCGTTCGCTGATCACCCTCAAGGCGCTGACCTACGCGCCCACGGGTGGCATCGTGGCGGCACCGACCACCTCGTTGCCCGAGCACCTGGGCGGCGCGCGCAACTGGGACTACCGCTACTGCTGGTTGCGCGATGCGACCATGACCCTGCTGGCGTTCATGAACCTGGGGTACTTCGAGGAGGCCCAGGCCTGGCGCGAGTGGCTGCTGCGCTCGGTGGCCGGCAACCCGGAGCAGATGCAGATCATGTACGGCCTGGCCGGCGAGCGGCGGCTGCCCGAGTACGAGCTGCCCTGGCTGGGCGGCTACGAGGGCTCGCAGCCGGTACGGGTGGGCAATGCCGCAGCGGTGCAGCATCAGCTGGATATCTATGGCGAAGTGGCCGATGCCTTGTGCCAGGCCATGCGTGGCGGGCTGGCGCGGCTGCCACGCAGTGCCGCGGTCGGGCGGGTGATCATGCCGTACCTGGAGACCATCTGGCGCAACCCCGATGAGGGCATCTGGGAGGTACGGGGGCCGCAGCAGCACTTCACGCATTCCAAGGTCATGGCCTGGGTTGCGTTCGACCGGGCTGCCAGCCTCAGCGAGCCGACCGAGGAGGGCAAGGCGCAGGCCGCGCACTACCGTGAAGTGGCGGCGCAGATTCATCGTGAGGTGTGCGAGCAGGGCGTGGATGCAGCGCGTGGCTGTTTCGTGCAGGCGTATGGCTCGCAGGAGATGGATGCCAGCTTGCTGCAGATTGCCCTGACCGGATTTTTGCCAGCGGATGATCCGCGTTTTCTCGCCACCCTGGCGCAGATCGAACAGCGCCTGCTGCATGACGGGCTGGTGCGCCGGTACGACAGCGACAGCGGTTGCGATGGCTTGAGCCCGGGCGAGGGGACCTTCCTGGTGTGCTCGTTCTGGCTGGCCGACGTGTATGTACTGCTGGGGCGTGAAGCGCAGGCCCAGGCGCTCTTCGATCGCCTGTGCGGGCTGTGCAACGACGTGGGCCTGCTGGCCGAGCAGTACGACCCGCGCGGTGGGCGGATGCTGGGCAACTTCCCGCAGGCGTTCAGCCATATCGGCATCATCAATACGGCACTGAACCTGCACCGGGCGCAGTGCCCGGTGCGTGACCGGGCCAATTGCGGCTGACCAGAACGGCCTCTTCGCTGGCAAGCCAGCTCCCACAGGTACAGTGGTGATCCCGAGCGCACCGCGGTCCTTGTGGGAGCTG
>NZ_JAAHBU010000455.1 GCF_010671725.1 Pseudomonas brassicae
GCCAGGCCCTGCTGGCGCTGCTTTCGCCGTGAGAAAGTCCAGCAGCGCCTGTGCATCGGCCTCGTTCAGGCGCAGGTTGGGCATGGGCAGGCGATCGTAGCGCTCGAACAGCGCCAGGGCCTCGGGGTCCTTCTCGGCCAGCATGCGGTCGGGCTCGCGCAGCCACCGCAGCAGCCAGGGCTGCGCACGGCGTTCGGTCACCCCCAGCAGGTCCGGCCCCACGGCGCGCAGGCCGGTGCCCTGGCCATCCAGCGGCCCCAGGCTGTGGCAGGCCGCGCAGCGCGTGCGAAACAGCTCCTCGCCGTGGCTGGGTGGCCTGATCTGCGGTGCCTCGGCGTAGCTTTGTTCGGCACTGGGCTGCTTCCAGTTCTGCAGGCTGTTGGCCAACTGGTCGGCGAGTATCCACGGGTTTTCGAACGGCGAGGCTTTCATCCAGCGACCGCTGGCCTGGTTGCCGACGATCAGGCTCAGGTTGTGGTCGCGACTGCGGCCGTTGTCCACACCCTCGATGAACAGCCCCAGGCTGCGCCGCAACTGATCGATCTGCTCCTTGTCGCCGCTGAGAAACAGCCAGCCGGGCGCCACCTTGAATTTGGCCGCGTAGGCCTTGAGCACCTCGGGCGTGTCCGATAGCGGGTCGATGCTGATCGAGTAGAAGAACACATCGGTGCCCACGCGCTCCCCCAGCAACTGCTGTACCTGGCGCAGGCGGGCCGTTTCCAGCGGGCACGAGTCGCCGCAACCGGTGAAGATGAAGTTGATCACCACCACCTTGCCCTCGATCAGGTCCTCGAAAAAGCGCAGGTGGCGACCGTCCTGGTCCACCAGTTCGGTGTCTGGGAAATAGCCGCGGCCCCAGGGCGTGGCCTCCTCGGCGTGCAGCGGCCCGTGCAGCAGGCCGGTGCACACCAGCACCAGCGCGATCCAGCGTTGCAGACTGAGCATCACCTGCCTCCTGCGGCTATTTGCCGAGCTTGATCTGAGGGCCGAAACCATCGCCGTTGCGCCAGGTGGGCAGCGCGGCAGAATTGATGTACTTGACCCCATCCCAACTGGGCAGCGGCGTGGGCATCAACTGCAACTGGCCGGGGTGCTCCAGGTCCCAGCGCAGCAGCATCGAGTTGTCCTCGTGCTGGGTGTTATGGCAGTGCTCCATGTAGGTGCCGGCGAATTCGCGAAAGTTGATCGCCACCTCGACGTTGTCCAGCCCGTCCTGTTCGGTGCCGATGCGGTACACGTCCTTGCGCGCCCATTTCTCCCATTCCGGCGGGGCCTTGCCGCCGCGGCTGAGGATGATGCCCTCCTCGAAGTGCACGTGCACCGGGTGGCTCCAGCCGTTGCCACCGTTCTGGATCTTCCACACCTCCAGCGTGCCGAAACCGCTGCACCGGCATCGGTGGGGCCGCTGGCCAGTTGCGGCGAGGCATTGAGCCGGCGCGGGTCCATGTGGAAACCAAAGCCGCCGTCGGTCTTGACCGTCCACGGCGCCTGGTCGGTGCCGTCCGAACGCCCGAAGATGAAGGTGCGGTGACGGGCCTGCGCCAGCCGCGCCTGGTCGGCCGGGTCGTCGCGGTGCAGCTTGAGGTCGATCATGCGCTTGCCCGCCGCCTTGCCGGGCCGGGCCGGCTCATAGGCGGCCGGGTCCATGGCCAGGTCCTGGCCGCTGTAGGCCTTGACGTTGAACTGCAGCACCTTGCCCACGGCCGGGTCGCCCTTGTCCCACTGCGCCCCCTTGCTGCCCTGCTTGATCACGGCCAGGTACTTCTCCGACAGCACCTCGCCCAGCGCGATGTCTTCCTTGGGGCCCTTGCCGGTGTCGTGGGCCTTGAGGTTGACCAGAAACAGCCGGTCCCCCGGCTTGACCCCATTGCGGGCGAAATTGACCAGGATGTCGAAGCGTTCGGCGATGCCCTGGGTGGGCAGGATGGCGTTGTGGTTCTGTCTGTCGCCGTCGGCGTCCAGGTCCATGCTGCCGTCGAACGGCACCGCGTACTCCATGATGTTGCCGTCGTTGCCGATCAGGTGGAACGGCACCCGTGCATACGACAGCCCCGAGCCCTTGGGCCCGGCGAACTCGCCGCCGCTGCCCTTGATTTCGCGCACCAGTGCCAGCTTGAAGTAGCGCGATACCGAGCCGTTGAGGATGCGCAGGCGATAGCTGCGCGCACGCACGTCGAGGTACGGCTTGTACTGCCAGTTGACCAGCACCTGGTCACCGAGAAAGCCATCGGTATTGAACGGGTTGAACCACAACTGCCCTGCCGCATCCCAGGCCTTGTCGGCAATCAGCAGGTTGACGTCATAGTCGCGGTTGCCCCAGGCCAGCGCCGAGCCACTGGGCAGGCGCAGGTTGACGCCGTCATCGATCGCCTCGTTGCCACGGTCCAGGGCGCTGTAGTAGTTCATCATCGCGGCGTTGCCCTTGTAGACGTTCTGCGCGGTGAAATCGAGCATGTGGTCGTGGAACCAGTGGGTGCTCATGGTCTCGCGCCAGTCGCCGCGAATGCGGATGCTGCCGTGGTCGCAGGTCTTGAGCCCGGGGTGGGCGTCGTTGACCCACAGGGTTTCGCCCGGCGCGCACGGGAACGCTGCACGCGGGTCTTCGGCGCGGGTGTTGATGCTGTCATAGCCGGCCAACTGGATCGGCCAGCGGTAATCGTAGTACTGGCCGGGGAAGAAGAAGGCGTTGGCATAGCCGTCGCTTTCGGCCGGCGCGTGGCCATTGTGCTCGTGGGTGCTGATGGTGTGCAGGCCGAAGCCGTGGTTGGCCGCCGGGTCCAGGGGCAAGGCGTTGTAGTGACGCATCAGCACCGGCTGGCCATAGCGCACCATCAGCAGCTTGACCGGAAAGGTGCCGTCGAAGGTCCACAGCGACTTGTGGTCCTGCAGCGGCATGTTGGGGTGAAAGCGCGTGTCCACCCCCTTGGTAGTGCCCTGGGTGTTGGGCTGGCCTGCGGTGTTGTAGTAAAGGCCGCCCGGGCCGAACTCGCCCACCGCGTAATGGTGCATCTGCACGCTGTCGCGCAGCCCGCTGTTGAGCCGCGCGCCGGCCTGCACGGTCTTGTAGGCCGCCTGCGGGTAGAACTCGTTCCAGCGCTGGTGCGACCAGCCCTTGCCTGGCGGTCGGCCTTCGGCGCTGGAGCCGATATGGCGGTTGAGGAACAGTTCGATCTGGGTCTGCCAGGGGTTGCGGTCCACCACATTGGCGAACTGGCTGGGAAACGGCGTCAGCCCCGGCTGCTTGAGGAAGGCATCCAGCAACGCCCCGGGCGGTGAGCTGCGCGCCACGCTGAGCGGGTCCTGCTGCGGCGCCGGGCCGAGGGCAGGCGGCGGGAAGCCCAGTGGGCCCGCCGGGGTGGTCGGGTCCAGCCGGGTGGGGCCGAACTCTTCGAACAGCAGCAACTGCTGGCTGAACGGCAAGGCACCGAACATCGGGCTGGGCTTGCCGTTGGTGGGGTAGTTGAACGAGGTCTGCTGCAAGGGCGGCAGGGCGTTCTCGCTGCGCGGGGTGTCGCGCGTGCCCTGCACACCGTCCGGCAAGTCATACGCGCCTTCGTTGGCCTCGGGCAGGGTCAGCAGGTTGTTCAGCGCAGCCGGTGCGTCGGCGGCAGGTCGCTGAACGCCGACGCATCGTCGCACGCGGCGGGTCTACATCGTCGATCGGGCGGGCCGACACCTCCAGGGCCAGCAGCATGGCGGCAAGGGCACTGAGGGACAGGCTCGCAGGTCTGGGCTTGAACATGATGAACACCCCGATAATGGCTGGCGGTACAGGGTGAGGAGCAATTAGCCAGCCAAGTTATGTCAGGATGTTTCAAGTTTGTTTTTTTTGTTTGAAACCAACACCTTGCATGGATTGCGCAGTGCCTGGGCGCAGCACCAGGACTGGGGAAATGCCCCCGCTAACGGGGGCTGCAGCGAAAACTCAAGGTCACGCAGGTGCCCTGCCCTTCACGGCTGCTGAGCCGCGCCGCGCCACCGAAGCGCTCCATGATGCGCCGTACCAGCACCAGGCCCACCCCCAGGCCACCCTGCTTGGTGGTGAAAAACGGTTTGAACGCCATGCGTTGCTGCTGATGGCTCATGCCCTTGCCGGTGTCGCACACCCGCACCACCAGTTGCCGACGCTGGCGGCGCAGCACCTGCACGTGCAGTTGGCCGCCCTCGGGCATGGCTTCCAGGGCGTTGCTGATCAGGCTGTTGAGGATTTGCCGGAGCATCACCGGGTGGCTGAGCACGCGGGCCTGCGCCAGGTCGTCGACCTTCAGTTCCACCCCCGCATTGGCCACTTGCCGCGCATGCGCCTGCAGGCAGTCGTTGACGGCAGCCTCAAGCTCCACCACTTCGGCCTGGTCGGTCAGCGGGCGCAACGACTGCAACAGCTCGCGCACCCACTGCGACATGCGGTCCACCTGGCTGATGATGTCGCCGATATTGCGCTGCGCCGCGCCGTCGTCGAACTCCAGCGCCAGCTCGGCGCTGGAGCGGATGCTGGCCAGCGGGTTGCGCAGGCTGTGCGCCACCGCCGACGACATCTCGCCCAGCGCGACGAAGGTTTCGTTGCTGATCAGCCGCTTGTGCTGCACCGCCAGTTGCCGCGCCGCACGCCGCACGATCCAGTACAGGCTGAAGTACACCACCGCCGCCCCCAGCGTGGTGCCCAGCCAGATCAGCAGCAAGCCGTTCTTGATGCGCACAATCAGGTCCTTGGGCTCCTTGTAGATCTCCACCATGGCGGTGACCTGCTCGCCACTGGCGTCGAACAGCGGTATGTAGTTTTCGATGAACAGGTCCTGCGGTGGCGTGATGAATTTCTGCTCGCTGCGCGCGTCATCGACGTTGTGGTAGCTGGCCGAGACATGCACCTTGTACTCGAAGGCGCGCTCCAGGTCGTCGTCGGACGCGATCATGCGCCCCACCAGCGCCGGGTTGCTCGACCAGATCACCATGCGGTCGGGCGCATAGATGTTGGCCAGCAGCACATCGGGCAGGTGCGCAATATGGTCGAGGAACTCCCAGCGCGCGGCCTGCCGCGCGGCGGCGGGCACATCCGGGTGGCTCTGGTCCAGGCGCGGGTCGAGCAGCTCGCCCATGGTGCGCACATCCGGGATCGACACATGGCGCACCTCGGCCGACGCAATCGCCTGGATGAACTGTGCGGTCAGCAAGGCATCACGCTCGACGCTTTCGTTGATCACGAAACGGCTAGAAATCAGCCCCAGGCCGATCGACACCGTGACAATCACCGCCAGGCTCACCACCGCGTACCAGCGCAGCAGGTTGAACGGCGACCGGCCGGCGACGGGGCTGGAGGTGGTGGTGGCGCACGCGGCTGGGCTCTCCTGGCGAGTCATCATGGCCGTCCCCGAAAATAATCACCTCCTAAGGTATAGCGCAGTGCCATGACGGCGTGACCACCCGCGCCCCCGAAAGTTTCCCCACCTCCCCCAACCCTGGGGCCACGCCCCCGCCAGCGCGCCGCGCCGATCACACCACCGAAGGGGATGAAAACCAGTGAGAACGGGCCTTTCAGCCTGCCTGAGCAGGTTGGTATGGAAGTTGCCCAAGCCCCTGCAGACGACCCAAACCCTTGGGCCCGATTGCAAGAGGAACGTACTCATGCACCGTCCAACACCCCATCCCC
>NZ_JAAHBU010000456.1 GCF_010671725.1 Pseudomonas brassicae
GCCGATCTGCTGGCCAACCACCGCACCCAATACCCCACCCAATGCGCCGCCAATGCCGGCTTCGGTGGAACCACCTGCCGAGGCAGCGCCACTGAGCAGGCCGAGGGACAACAACAGAATCGAGGAGTACTTCATAGGAGAGCCTCAGAGGGATGACGAGGCGATCCTGAGGCTCTGCCCTGGGCGCTGGCAATGGAAATCCGACGAGTAGCACGACCTGTATACAATTTTATAAGTTACTGTTTTTGCAGTGAAACTTAATGGGTTTTTGGCGGTCTGAGCTTACTTGGGATGAGGCCCTGGCAGCGATGTCAGGGCCTTTTCTTTGGGTGAGGGAATGTGCTTTTGGGCCACCCCCCCTCTACACGATTCGCGCACTCGCGCTCGCCGCCTCCAGTTTGATCGCCACGAATTTCGACGTGGGTGTATGGCTGCCATCCCCCACGCTTTCCAACGGCACCAGCGGATTCACCTCGGGATAGTACGCCGCCGCCTGCCCCGCCGGAATATCAAACGCCAACAAGGTAAAGCCCTTGACCCGACGCTCGCGACCATCACTCCACAACGACACGATGTCAGCCTTGTCACCGGGGTTGAAGCCCAGGCGGATGATGTCCGCCTCATTGGCAAACAACACGTCGCGCTGCCCCTTGACCCCACGGTAGCGATCATCCAACCCATAAATGGTGGTGTTGTACTGATCGTGCGAGCGCATCGACTGCATGATCAGGTCCGGCACCTGGCCGCTGGCGCGCACGCTTTCATGCAGCAGGTCGTCTGGCAGCGCATTGGCCTTGAAGTTGGCCCGGCCACTGGCGGTCTTCCACTCGCGCTGCCCGGCACTGTTGCCCAGGTAGAACCCGCCCGGATGCTCCAGGCGCTGGTTGAACCCGGCAAACCCTGGAATGGTGTCGGCAATCAGTTCGCGAATCCGCGCGTAATCGGCAATCAGCCAGTTCCAGTCCACTGGCGCGCTGCCCAGCGTGGCAGCCGCAATCCCGGCAATCACCGCCGGCTCCGAGCGCATCTGGCGCGACAGCGGCTTCAACTGCCCGTTGGAGGCGTGCACCATGCTGAACGAGTCTTCCACCGTCACTGCCTGCGGGCCTTCGCCCTGCAGGTCGATATCGGTCCGCCCCAGGCACGGCAGGATCAGGGCCTGGCGACCATGGATCAGATGGCTGCGGTTGAGCTTGGTGCTGATCTGCACCGTCAGCTCGCAGTTGCGCAGCGCCTGTGCGGTACGTTCGGTGTCCGGCGTGGCCTGGGCAAAGTTGCCGCCCAGGCCGATGAATACCCGCGCCTGGCCATCGAGCATGGCGCGGATCGCTTCCACCGTGTTGTGGCCGTTGTGGCGCGGTACGGCAAAGCCGAAGCGGCGCTCCAGTGCATCGAGCAGGGCCACCGGCGGGCGCTCGTTGATGCCCATGGTGCGATCGCCCTGCACGTTGCTGTGGCCGCGCACCGGGCACAATCCTGCCCCCGGCACGCCAAGGTTGCCGCGCAACAGCATGAGGTTGGCGATTTCCTGGATGGTCGCCACCGAATGACGGTGCTGGGTGATGCCCATGGCCCAGCACATGATGACCTTCTCGGCCCGTGCATACATGCGCGCAGCCTGCTCGATGTCGGCCAGGCTCAGCCCGGACTGCTCGACGATCTTGTCCCAGCTGCTGGCCTCGACCGCTTCCAGGTACGCCTCGACGGCCGCTGTGTGCGCGGCGATGAACGCGTGGTCGAACAGCGCTGGTGCACCGCTGGCCTGGGCCTCGCGCTCCCATTGCAGGAGGAACTTGGCCATGCCGCGCAGCAGTGCCATGTCGCCACCCAGGGCCGGGCGAAAGTAGGCGGTGTTGGTCGGGCGATCACCGTTGGTGAGCATCTCGATCGGGTGCTGCGGGTGCTGGAAACGTTCCAGGCCGCGCTCCTTGAGCGGGTTGACGCAGACCACCTGGGCACCGCGCTTGACCGCCTCACGCAGCGGTTCGAGCATGCGCGGGTGGTTGGTGCCGGGGTTCTGGCCCCAGACGAAAATGGCATCGGCATGCTCGAAGTCGTCGAAGGTCACCGTACCCTTGCCCACCCCGACGCTCTGCCCCAGGGCCACGCCGCTGGCCTCGTGACACATGTTCGAGCAGTCCGGGAAATTGTTGGTGCCGTAGGCGCGCACGAACAGCTGGTAAAGGTAGGCGGCCTCGTTGCTGGCCCGGCCCGAGGTATAGAACTCGGCCTGGTCGGGGCTGGTCAGGCCGTTGAGGTGGCGCGCGATCAGGGCGAACGCGTTGTCCCAACTGATCGGCTGGTAGCGGTCGCTGGCCGGGTCGTAGACCATAGGCTCGGTGAGCCGGCCCTGGTACTCCAGCCAGTAGTCGCTCTGGCCCAGCAGCGAGGTCACGCTGTGGCGCGCAAAGAAGGCCGCGTCGACACGGCGCTTGGTGGCTTCCCAGTTGACCGCCTTGGCGCCGTTCTCGCAGAACTTGACCATGCCGCTTTCCGGCGAGTCGCCCCAGGCGCAGCCCGGGCAGTCGAAACCGCCGTTCTGGTTGGTCTTGAGCAGGGCGCGGATGTTCTTCAGCGCGTTGTCGCTGCCTATCCAGGCCTGCGCCACGCTGCGCAGTGCACCCCAGCCGCCGGCGGCACCGTGGTAGGGCTTGTAGCGGGGGACGGGCTTCTGGTCGGCTTGATGATGCAGGCTCACGGGCAATTCTCCTGCGCGGGGCTGTACACCCTCGGCGCACTGTGATGCGGCAGGTGGATTAGGTTGAGGCGGTGCCGGCGCGCCCATTGCAGCGCCAGGCCGGTGGGTGAGGACAGGCTCACCAGGGTCTGGATGCCGGCGCGCAGCACTTTCTGGATCAGTTCGAGGCTGCAGCGGCTGGTGACGATGGCCAGGCCGCCGGCCAGGGCGATGTCCTGGCGCAGCAGTGCGCCGATCAGCTTGTCGAGGGCGTTGTGCCGGCCGATGTCTTCACGGCCCAGCAGCAGCTCGCCGCGGGCGTTCATGTACAGCGCCGCGTGGACCGCGCCGCAGTGCTGGCCCAGCGGCTGGAAGGCGCTGATGCGCTGGCGCAGGCCGTCCAGCCACTGCGGCGGCGGCAGTGGCGCGCCGGGCAGTACCTGGAGCTCTGGCAGTGCCTGTTCCACCGCCTCCACGCCACACAGGCCGCAGCCGCTGGTGCCGGCAAGCTGGCGGCGCTGGGTCTTGAGGTTCCAGAACGCGCGGTTGGCGATCTGCACATCGGCATGGATGGCCGAGCCGCTGCCACTGAAGCTGACGTCGTAGATTTCGTTGGGCGAGGCAATGATGCCGCTGCCGATACTGAAGCCGACGATGAAGTCGTCCAGGTCGGTCGGGCTGACCAGCATGACGGCCTGGCTGATGCCGTTATAGGCGATCGCCAGCGCGACTTCTTCGGCAAGGTCCGCACTGGCCTGGCTGTGTTCGCCAAGCTGGCTGTAGTCGTAGCGGATGCTCGCGGCAGGCGCGGCCAGGGGCGTGGACGCCACGCAGGCCGGGTGTTTTAAGGTCATTGGAAGATACCGGCAGGCAGGTCAGCCTTAAGCCTAGGCCCATGCTCGGGTATCGTCTAATCGCTAATGCTGATGCCGTGATAGATGGCGTCGATCACGCTTCGCCCAGCGCCTGGCGGTATTCGGCGATGCAGGCTTCGGCCAGCGCCGAGCGCGGTGCACTGCGGCGCATGATCAGGCCCAGTGGCGCGAGCGTGCTGGCGTGTTCGATCGGTTGCAGGCGCAGGTGCCCGGTGAGGGCTTCCAACCCTGCCGCCAGCGGCATCACCGCGCAGCACAGGCCGCCATGCACGGCCTGCACCAACTGATGAACGGCGTCGGTCTGTAGCAGCAACTGCGGGGTCAGGCTGCGGCTATGGAAGTTGTGATCGATGGACTGGCGAAAGTGCATACCGCTGGTCAGCAGGCCCAGTGGCAGCTCACTCAGTGCCTGCCAGCTCAACGGTGGTTCGCCGAAGTCGAAGTGGCGCGGGTCAAACAGCAGGCCCATGCGTGTGTCGCCCAGCGGCAGGGTCTCGAAACGTTCGGTGTCGAGGCGCTCCAGATACGACACGCCCAGGTCCAGGCTGTTGCTCGACAGCTGTTCGAGGATCTGCTCGGAGCTCAGCGCGCTGAGTTCGAAGCGCAGGTCCGGGTGCAGTCGGTGCAGGCGCTGCAGCAGCGGCAGCGGGTCGAAGCTCGACAGCG
>NZ_JAAHBU010000457.1 GCF_010671725.1 Pseudomonas brassicae
GACGTAATGTGTGCCTCTATGCGGATGGGCAGACACTTTCCGATCGAATCAAGGCAAATCCTGCCGGTCGCCCTTTGCCGGAGGCAAGTGAGCTGGACCGACATGTCACCCTTCAATGCGAAATTGCCTCGCTGTATGCGTTCGAGACGGGAGCAGAGCTGTACTTTCTCGACGCAGGGAAATCAGGTGCGGAGGTACTGCAGAATTTCCTCAAGGTTTCCAAGCTGCTGCATTCAGACGGCCACTGACAAGCCAGGCTCGAAGTCGAACAGGTCAAGAGTAACCGGCACATTAAGAGCGGGCTGAGACTGGCCGCGAAGGCGCGACACGAGGGCACTCCAGTCCTTTATACCACCGCGGGCCGAGACTTCGCTGATACGCTCCAAATCCTGAGGGGTTAACAGCGAAGGGTCACTAAGCTGCACAGCATACGGAGCCTCCATGGTAGCGATGAAGCTCACTGCATATTTTCTGGCAGCGTTTCCGCTGAGCGCGAAATTCGCATTTTTTACGACAGCAGTAACCTGCGAAGCACCTAGCGGCTTATCACTGGAGAAATTCCGTAGGTGGGCTGCAGTCACCTCTATCTCTGTTCCACCGCCCAGCCGCTGATCCGACCTGCAGACCAGGGCGTAGTGGCTCGATTTGCGCCGTCCTGAAGGAAGATCTGCTCGGCTAGTGATCAAGACGTGTTTGGGGAGAGGCATGACGTTACCTCGCCCATCGACCCAACTGTTCCAAACAAAGATTTCTTCGGGGCGAACGTCAATGTCTTTCGGCTTGCTGAACATCGGCGAGAACAGAACCTGCATTTCACCATCGATGGATGCCGCAGCTTCGCGAGCATTGTCGCCAAGCGACTGCCCAATGCCCCAGAAGAAAAGACCGTCCCCGAGCTGACGCTCCCACTCCTTGCGACGCACGATAAGGTCCAGGCCTTCGCCTGATTCGACGCCCATTTTGGTCCAGCAGAAAGTGGAAGGGATCATGAGGTGTGGTTCCAAGGGTCACATAACAAGGATAAGCGTACCAAAAATCTATTCATTTGTGTAGGTGAATAGTCTATAGTGAATATTATGAATAGCACCAAGATCCAGCACGCCTATAACCAAATCATAGAATCCATCAAGGCGGATTCCCGTAGCGATGCCGAAATATCGAGGCAAAGCGGGGTTTCGCAGCCAACTGTATGGAGGCTACGCAGCGGTCACAAACCTAGGCTAAGGTACAGCGAGCAATTCAATAAGTTGTGCACCTTCTACGGGGTTAATGAATTGGCCGCACCGCTAGGGCATGGTTCATTGGAGACTGAACTGAAGGATGCAATAATGTCCGTATGGGATGGCTCGGATGCTCATGCCCGGGCGTTGATTAAGGTGGTCCGGAGCCTGAAGGGGCTTGCAGCGAACTCTGTCGGTCAATCCGTCCCGCTTTCTGCTCAAGGAGGTCGCAATGCCGGCCACTCAAATTGATCGAATCTTCGGGGCGCTGGAGTCTGCCGGCTATCCCCGTGAATTCCAGAGTTCTCTGCTACCCGACTGGGTGACCAGCGAAATGCTGCAGGATGAGGGAGCGACTCTTGAAGTCGCATCAATCCTGGCCAAGCGACTGGGTCTACGTGTCGCGCCCTTATTCTCCGACAGTCCTGGGCTGGAAGAACTGCGGCGCCGTGATACCAAGTACAAGCGCTCAATTCCAAACAAATCGAAGAACCTTAGCGCCGCGACCTCCCTGGCGATGTTTGTTGCAGAGTCCATTGCCTACGCAACCCCCTACGAGTACATCCCCTTTCCACAAGACCCGTTGCAGTTCCGGAACGAGATTCTGGGAACAGAAGGTGGGAATTGGTTAGGCCTGCGGAATCTGCTGCAAGCATGTTGGCGCCATGGCGTACCTGTGATCTATCTGGACGAGGTGTGCGAAGGACTACCCAAGATGGATGGCATGGTCACCATGTTCGAAGGGCGACCTGTCATTATCTTGTCCAAAAAAAGCAAGTCGTGGGCCTGGCAATCCTTCATCATCACTCATGAGATCGGGCACTGCGCTTTAGGCCATATCGATCCAGATGAGATTTTGATCGACGAGACTTTGGGGGAGCAGTCGTATGCACTGGACGATCCCGATGTAGACGAGCAGGCGGCAGATCAGTATGCGATCACCCTGCTAAACGGTCGAGAAGACGCAACCTACGGAAATGGCACAGGCAACATGTCCGCATTGGGGCTTGCAGATGCGGCCATGCAATATGGCAAGGCAAACCGTGTGGATCCCGGTCACGTGGTACTAAATTTTGCCAAGCACAATGATGCCTGGGCGCTGGGAATGGCGGCGATCAAACTTCTACAGGCGGGTGAAAAATCAGCCGGCATCGTCGTCAACGATCTGCTCTGGCGTTGTATTAGGCCGGATGTTCTCCCTGACGACACCATCGATCTCCTCTACCGTGTGGCTCCAGCCGAATAGGATTTCGCATGGCGCTGAAATTGTTCATCGACAACGACGTGATCCTGAAGCTGGCCCAGTACGGGATGCTGGATCATCTTCCAAAGCTTTTTACTCGTAGTGAGAAGATCCAGGTGTCGGTTCTGGACTCCGCTCGTTACAAGCTGCTGCCTAAGCAGAACCCGCTCAAGCTGTGTGGAACCGAGGAAGCTGCCGCCCAGATCTCAACGCTGCTGGGCTTGGCGCATAAAATTTCAGCCTCTAACGTTGATCTGGATGTCTTGGAACAACTGAACGCTGTGCCTGGGATCGATGCCGGCGAAGCACTGCTATTTGCAGCCGCCGCTGCGGATGCTGTGAGCGTCATCTTGACTGGCGACAAGCGTGCGCTAATTGGACTGAGCGAGCATCATCTCGAAACGATAGCCCCAAGCTTAAGGTGCAAGATCATTACGCTTGAGGCGCTGATTCAGGGGTTCGTTGAGCTTGACCACTCAGGCACACAACTCGCCATTCGCTCGAATCCTGCTGTCGATAAGGCTCTATCAATAGTCTTCGGCGTCTCGGCCGCTGCAAGCGAGGAAAGCGTACAGGCAGGACTGAATTCATACGTTGGACAGGTTCGAAAATTTCTAGGAGAAATGATCAATAACGGGCCACCTTTTTGAGTGAGTAGCCACAACGCAGGTTCTGGTTCTCAAGAAGGACTGATTGATCAGCAATATCCTGCAGCGTAGATCCTGTTGAACGGCTCGATGGGTCGATCCTGTTAGCTCGATTCATTGTCAAGACCAGGTAAATGTCCTGGTGAGCCGATTTCCAACTTCAACTAGGGCTAGGGTCGAAACCGATCGGTCGTAAGCGCTGCTTGACTCTATCTGCTGCTCGCAGAGGAACCGCGACTGAACACGGGTGTGGCTATGTCTTTTTTGCTTTCCGACCAGATTTTTGACATCACAGCACGAACTGCCAAGGCACTTGGCTGACTCGGTGGCACCATCACGCCTTGGTCTCCATCAGCCGAGTCGTGAATTTCAACTCATTCGGGATCATGGGCGTCCCAAGGGAAGAAAATCTGGGCTTTCATCGTACAGGCTTACCCATTCGAGGCGCCATTGATCGATCTTCATCAAGTCAGCCAAGGATAGATTTGTGTCCGGGAGCGCTGTGCACGACTCAACACATATATCTAATGCATCTTCTGGAGGACCATATACCGTACGAAGGAGAGTGAAAATTTCTGCCGCCAGAACCTCAGCCTCCTTGCGCGCCTCGACCGCACCATTTTCCTGATCGTAGACCACATAGATGCTCAAGTTGTAAGGAGTACCCTCATCAAGCTCTAGCTCTCTCTCGTCCGCGAGGTTGAAGAACAGAGCTTTGATGTGCTCAGAGCGCTTTGAAACGGCCTCAGCTATACCCTTTTCAACGCTGACCTTCTTCCGGCACTCACGTTGCAACCTGTTTTCAAACGCATTCGGATAGGCCGGGCGGCCATAACGCACGCTTAGCCACTGCTTCAAGGTCCGCTTGTCTGCTTCTGTGATGCGAGCAGAATCACATGGACCTGAAAGCTTGGCGAAGTCGCTGCGCGGAATGATTTGGCGATTCTGGAAGGAAAGATCGACGTAAAACTCATCGTCGTTTTGTGCAAAAAAACGGGCATGAAGACGCCGCACGTTCTTCGCGCTACAAAAGTTTTTATCCTTCTTGACCTTTTGACCGACGATCACCTCCAGATAGGACTCTTTATCCTGTGGGATGTCGCAATCGTGGGAGATGACAACAGCGCACGTGTCATCACCCCCCTCGAGACCCAACATGGCGAACTCGTCACGCTTGAGCAGGCTTCCTTGTCGCCATGTTGTATTGCGGTCGATCAATCTGAAAATCTCACTCAGGCTTCATCGGAAAACGGAATCGAAATCGAAGATTTCCAACCGTCAGTTTTTGCGGTTTTCAGCTGAGATAGCCCAGACCTTGCGTACGATTCATCCGCAATCCTAGACTCCTTGACCAAAACTGTAGCCAAGTGCATGAATGGCTCGCCACCCTTGAACAGGTCGAGTACAGACTTCCCTTGAAAGGCCTTCATCTTGACCATGTCCAACGGCCGCGAAACCTGGGCCTCCTTGAACAGGTCTGCAAGCTGGCTCAGCTCAGCGATTTTAGCAAGGTTTTCATCATCAGGTGTGGCCTGATTTCCAGTCCATTTATAGATTGACTGTCTAGTTACGCCAAACAGCGAGGCCATCTCGGAAACAGGCAGATTGAGCACTGACTTGATATTATCCAAATGCTCGTTTGGGCCTCGGAAATCTAGGCTTACTGCCTTCAGTTTCCCTTTCTCAGCGACTGTGAATTTTGTCTCCTGCTCGGCTTGAATAGGAGTTAAGCCGC
>NZ_JAAHBU010000458.1 GCF_010671725.1 Pseudomonas brassicae
TACTTCTTGTCGAACACGTTGTTCAGGTTCACCGCCAGCATCACCTCGTCACTGGCGCGGTACGCCACCCGCGAGTTCCACACGGTGTAACCGCTTTGTGCAAAGGCACGGTCGAAGCTCAAGGTGCTGCTCTGGCTGTTCAGACCGCCCCCACACTGACCTGGCTGAAATCACCGGGCAATTGATAATCGGCCCACAGGCGGAACATGTGCATCGGCGTGGAGGTGGCAAACACCTTGCCCTGGAGCTTGGCGTCTTCCAAAAACGTCGTCGTGTTGTAGGTGTAGCTGCCCGCCACCTGAAGCCCTGGCTGCGCACCTTGCCCGCCGGCGTAAAACAGCCAACGCCACCGCAGCCTTCCTCGCCGATATCAGCCGGGTCGGCCACGGCGCGGTTCTTGTGGATATAGCGGAACATCGCCAGCGACGCATTCAGCTGGCCATCCATCAGCTCGCCCTTCAGGCCCAACTCGTAATTGTCGCCCTCCACCGGCTTGAGCGGGCCGTTGCCCATGGTTCGTCCGGTCTGCGGGATGAACACCTCCGAATACGTCGCGTAGGTCGACCACTGATCGTTCAGCGCATACACCAGGCCATAGAACGGCGTGACCTTGCCGGTGGTTCGGGTGCTGTTGTTCTCGCCGTATTCCTGCAACTCGCGGGCAAAATAGTTCTGTTGGGCAAAGGCGAAGTCGTACCAGCTGCTGCGCGCGCCCACCACCAGCGTCAGCGGGTCCAGCAGCTTCACACGCCAGCTGCCGTAGAGGCCTTTCTGGCGAATGTCATAGGTGCTGGTGGCCAGGTTGGCCTGATCGGCAATGCTGTCGAAGTCCTGGAATGGGCGGTGATGGTCGATGTGGTTGATATCGACACCGGGGGTGAACATCCGTGCGTAGGCATCGTTGGTGGTGTACTTGGAGTAGTTGGCCCCCAGCAACACCGTCTGCTCGAACGACAACGCCTCGAAATCACCCGTCAGGTACACATCAAGGCCCCGACTCTTGCCGGTGAAGTCAGTGGCGAAATCCGAGTAGCGAGGCCCCACGCTGGTGCCTGGCTGTACGGCCCCGGCAATGAACTGGTAGGTCGCCTCGTTGGACTCGTTCATGGCCATGGCAGCGGCCTTGAGCTTCCAATGGTCGTTGAAGCGGTGCTCCAGATCGAGGTACACCGCGGTCTGGTCGTTCATCGCCCGGTTCCACATGGAGCCGGTGAAGGTCGAACGCGACAGGTTCAAGGTTTCCTTGTTGCTGTAGCGCGGCAACGCGATCAGGTAGGGCCTTGAGTGGCTTTTCTTGTTGCTGGCGCCGATGCCGAGCGTGGTGTCTTCACTGAGGTCGAAGTCCACCGCGCCGTACACGGTCTGCTCCCAGTTCCACACGTAGTCGGTGAACGAGCGGCCTTTCTCGTAGTTGACCACCGCCCGACCGCGAACCGTGCCGGCCTCGTTCAGCGGACCACCGGCGTCGGCCTGCGCCACATAACGGTCCCAGCTGCCGGCCTTGGCAGTGAGTTTTACCGTGGGCTCGGCTTGCGGGCGCCGGCGCACCATGTTGATCGCGCCAGTGGTGCTGTTGGCCCCCTGCAGCAGGGCGGCCGAGCCGCGCAGCACTTCCATGCGGTCGTAGATCACCATGTTTTCGGTGATGTAGCTGCCCAGCGCGTACACGTTGCGCGGCACGGGCACACCGTCGTACTGCAGCGACTCGATATCGAACCCGCGCGAGAACACGAACATGCCGGGGCCCGGCGACTTGACCGAGGCCAACCCGGGCACGCTCTCGACCGCCTGGGTCAGGGTGGTGATGTTCTGATCGTCCATGCGCTTGCGCGTCAGCACCGAGACGGACTGCGGGATGTCCTTGAGCTTCTGCTCGCCCTTGGCGATGGTCACTGCGCCGGTGGTGTAGGACCGCGCCCCCTCGGTGGTCACGCCCAGTTGCTTGCCGCTGACGGTGGTTGCACCCAGTTGCAAGGCCGACTCAGGGTTGCCGCGCTTTTCCAGGGTGACGCTGTCGGCATCGATGAAACGGGCGCTGAGGCCAGTGCCTGCAAGCAGCCGCGCCAGCGCATCGGGCTGTGAGTAGCTACCGCTGAGCCCCGGCGAGCGCAGCCCCTGGGTCATCTCGGCGCTGACCAGCACCTGCATTCGCGTGACGGCACTGAAGGCGGCCAGGGCCGCATCCAGCGACTGCGCCGGTACCTCGAAGCGGTAGACCTGGGCCTGGGCGGCGGCGGCCTGTACGGGCATCGCCATGCTGGCGCCTGTGCCAATGGCCAGTGCGACCAGGGTTGGCAACGCGAATAGGCGCCGGTTGGCGGACGGATGTTCCATGCAAAGTGCTCCCCGAGACGTCAAAGATGATCGTGGCGCTGCACTGTCTGAGAGTGCTTATTGTTTGCGCCTTCGACATCAAGGACGACGGTATCGGGCAAAACCCTGAACATTTCGCAATTTTTTCAACCTTCCCGCAGCACCCGCAGGTAACCGGCGTATTCGCTGGCCTGCAACCCCAGGGTGTGGCTGACGCCTTGAGCACGCCTCCGGTTTGTCGATGTCGAACACCCCCGACACCTTGCGCTGGCGCAGGGCCTCGCCCAGCACCAGGGTCTGCCCTGGCCAGTAACGGTTGAGCTGGTCGACCACCTCGGCCAGCGACTGCTGACGGAACACCAGTTGGCGCTGGCGCCAGGCGAAGCCCGAGGCGG
>NZ_JAAHBU010000459.1 GCF_010671725.1 Pseudomonas brassicae
CTGTCCAGATCACTATCATGAGGCCGAGATCGACCCGTCCCCAGTGCAATAAACCAGTCCTGAGCAACTCAGCCTGATCAATGGTTGGTGGAGCATCACGACCCTACCCAGCGCTACAATACGCTTGTCAAACACTGGGTAGATCCAGTGACGAGCCGCAAATTTTCTGAACAACTGGGCTGCCAGAAGACTGTTCGAATACGGAATCCAGCACTGCTGTCTGACGCTCAGTGCGCTCGAATGATGAGCGGGGTTGATCGCGCGGCAGAGTGAATGAGAAAGCAACTGCATGCCCCGGAGCGAGACCCATGAAGAAGCACGTCATCAGCCTGGAACGCCATAATTCGGCTGAGCTTGAAGTCGTTGAGCGACTGGCTTCGACAATTGGTAACGAAGCGTTTGAGCGAGAGGCGCAGCGCCTTGCAGACCTGCATACGATTGATCCCCATGCAACGATTCAATCTATATCGCTCTGGCATCATCCGACGTTGATAGGGATGAGTGAAGGCCCCTTTCAGATACTGGGACGTGTGTGCGACCAACTGGTAGCACGTGAACCCATGCTGCTGGAGCGTCCGAGTTATCGGTGCCGCAACAGCCATTCCACCGCGCTGCCATGGACGCTTTGGCTCGATATCGTCAGGTACGCACGGGAGCAGTTTGATCCGGCTGCCCTGGACGCAGCGTTTTTGGCCGAGAAGCAGAGGCAGGGAATGTCAAACAGGGAATCGTTTGAGGCATTGATCGCAGCTAAACGGGACAAGAAATAGATTCTTGGCGGTATGCCCTGCTACCTGGAAGAGGGAAGTGCGTGATCCCTGGTAATTGACTGACCTGCCCGCTGGGGTTGCGGCGGAAGATGTTGGATTGCTGGCCAGAATGCCATGTACACCACCCGGTAGAGCATATAGGGTAGGGTGCTACCAGTCGAAAACGAGGTACGGAATGTATCAAGTCATAGGGATCACCAAGACCCTGGCGTACTTCGCAACTACCTGCGTGGTGGTTTTCCTGGTCATGAACTACAGAGACATCACGACCCTGGTTGCGGGCCCGCTGATGGATTTTCGGCGCCCCGTCACGTCAGCAGTCACAATCGGTGCTGGTGTTTTCTGGGTGCTGGGTCAGAGCCCGCTGTTCGTTTGGATCTGCAGGTTGCCCCTCGTTTGTAAGTACCTCCCTCCCATTGATGGAGAGTGGGACATGCAGCTGAAATCCAACTGGGGGATCATGCAAAAATGGCTCGGCCAAGGCGATGGAGCTTCGCTCATCTCGGTGCCTGGTAAGGTCAAAATCAAAGCGCGTCTGTTCAGTGTCAAAATGGAATTCGCATCCGCCGACGGCTATTCAGAATCCAAGACCATTAGCGTCTCTGTACGGCCCAGCGATCAGACGGGTCTTCTAGAGCTGAACTACATGTTCGTCAACTACACCCAAATCCCAGTGGCGACCGACACCAATACCCATACTGGTGCTGCCCGAGTCTTCGTCAAAGAGTCGGTGATGGGCTGTATATGGAGGGGACGTATTTCACCGATCGCAAGTGGACAGAGGGTCTCAACACCGCAGGCCAGGTCACTTTTACAAGGGCGAAAGCAGCCTGATTCGTCGGTTT
>NZ_JAAHBU010000046.1 GCF_010671725.1 Pseudomonas brassicae
GCGCGTGAGGGCCTGCGCCTCGGCCGCATTGGCGGGGTGGCTGCGCGCCTGCTCGGCCAGGCTCAATGCTGCCGCATGATCGCCACTGCGCTCCAGTACGCGGATCTGCCGGGTACGCGCCTGGGGATGGCTGCTGCGTGGGTAGATCGCCAGCGCCTGGGCCCAGTCGCCGCTGCGTTCACAGTGTTGACCCAGTTGAAACAACAGCCTGGCGCGGCGCCGCTCCAGCCACGGGTTGCTCGACTGCAGGCCGTCCAGCAGCGCCAGTACCTGCGCCACCGGTTGCCCTGCTTGCAACTGCTCGGCGCAACAATGCAACGCCAGGCACAAATCGATATCGGCGCGCTCGCGCAAGGCGCGTGAATGCTCGCTGAAGGCGACCTGCTCGTAGCGCAGCAGGCCAAGGTCGGCCAGCACGAACTCTGACCAGTCCTGATGAAGGTTGCCGAAAAACAGCAGGCGCAGGCGATCACACAACGCCTGCAAGCGCAGTGCGTACACCGGTTCAGCGAAGCCCGGCCACCACTGCGCCAAGGGTTGTGCATCGGGGTACAGCACACTCAACTGCTCGAACAACTGCGCCTTGGCCGCGCGCGGGCGCTGCAGCACCGCCCCGAAACAACCGCTGATTTCGTCCTTGCGCAGCAACTGGAACAGCTGCTCCAGGTTCAGCACAGGTTGTTCTTCAACCCAGCCCAATGCTACCAACGGTGCCATGGCAGGTACGGTTGGGCCGATTTCGTCATAGGCCAGCTTGCCGGCACGAAACACCAGCCCCTTGCGCATCACCATGCGTACCAGCAACGCCTGCGACTCGCGCCCCAACTGCGCGAACTGTTGCATGAACTCGCGCTCCTGCGCATCGAGCAGGTCCGCATAGCGCAGGTGCAACCAGGCAAGCACCTGCTGGAAATTGCACAGGTAATAGAATGGGTCGGTGACGGAATGGGCGATCACGAGAGGTGCAACCGGCAAAAATAATCCACTGGTTATACATACAGACAAGTGCCTTTGGCAACTCCTGCAGATCAGCGGCGCACCCGCTCCGGGTCGCTGTCGCGGGCCCGTGCAAGCAACGACAGCGCACCGGCCCTGGCCTCGCTGTCGCGCTGGTAGAGCATCTGCAACGTGGCAAGTGGCAACCCGCTGACCTCTTCCAGCCACTGCACCAGGGGCTGCGCCGCCGGTAAGCCCTGCAGCGCGCTATGCAGGAATGGCGCGGCCATCTGCATGCCTGGGTGACAGCACGCCAGAAAGCCTTCCAGGCCTCGGCCCTGCTCGACAAAAGGTGCAAACAGCAGGCACACCCATTGGCTTTCGTTCACGCCATAGGCCTGCTGCGCGAAGCCATCGGCCAGGGCGCGGCGCTGCGCCAGTCGCTCGCTGCCCTGCCAGGCCTCGACTGCCTGGGCCTGCAGGATGGGCGGCATCGAGGTACGACGCATCTGCGCCCTGACATGCTGCAGGTGCTCATGGATACCGTCCGCGTACTCGCGGCCCTGCACAAACTGCGCACGCAGGCCGCACAGGTGCGTCATCAGCAACGGGTTGGCACAGGCCGAATGGGTGAAACCCAGTGCAAGCTCATCGTTGCGGTAGCCGAGCAGGTCGAGCAACTGCGCGCTGCGTGAATACCCCGTGGGCTGCACCAGGTCGGCAATGTCGAGCAGGCGCGGAGCGCGCCGCAGGCCTGGCAGCGGCCGCAGCGGCGCATCGGATCGGCCCAGTACCTCGCTCACGTACTGACGGCGCAACTGCCCCAGCCCCTGCAGGAATACCCCCGGATATGCGCTGATCGGCCGCGTGCTGGCAACACCCGCCTCACGCATCATGCGCCGACCCCACGCCAGGTAGCGCTTGCGTTCAGGCAGCGAGTCCGCGCTGATCAGGGCGTCCACACCGCCCTGCCAGCTCATGCCCTGGCGATAGAGGTCGGCCAGCCCCAGGTAGAACCGGTTGCAGAACATCGGGCGCACCTGGCCGGCAGTCAGGTGCCCGGTGACCAGGGTATCGTAACGCTCGGCCTGCTGCTGGCGAGCCGACAGCGCCTGGCGGGCATCGAAGGGTTGCAGGCAACCGTCCTCCAGCACCAGCAATTCGACCCGTGAGTCATCGTGCATGACCAGCGCCGAGTAGGTTCGCTCGATGTTGCCAATAGTCACCGACGACATGCCCAGGTGCCGCGCCGTGACCACCCGCAGCTCGAACGTGGCCGATGCACGTGCCGCGATGCTCAGTTGGGCGGCCCGCAGGCAGGCTAGCGCGAAAGAGCTGTCCTTGCCGCCGCCATACGCCAGCATGACCTTGAAGTCACCGATCTGATCGAGCCCTCCGGCAGCAACCAGCAGGCGCTGGATCAGCAACTGCAACGAGGCGCGCTGGCCCTGTGACAGCTGTTCGAGCAGACGGTGCAGCACCTGCTGATAGATGTAACTCATGGCTTGATCGTGAAGAGTGCTCATGGCGTATACCTGAATGCGATAACGACTGCCAGCATGCGAAGTTACCTCCAAAGTGGACAGTCAGTAACCTTGCGCACACTGGGTGGCAGAATTTAAAAAAGTCTCAAGATGTTTCTTACAACTTCCTACACCCTCGCCAGACGATGCCGAAACATATCTTCCAGCAGGGCCTCACGGGCCCGAAGCACCCCATATGGCGTACGCCCGACAAGGGGTTTGGCGTGCTCGGGCACGCAGATCGAGGGACCATATCTCACTCCCTGAGATAGCAGTAATGGCACACACGCCAGTAAGTTTACGGACAACCGAATGTCCTTATTCCCACACCGACAACATAGCGCAAGGGCGGCACTTAGTCCGCACAAGTTAAATAGGAAAGTTCTGAAACTTATATAAGAAATTTCCACAAAAAAGCCCGAGGCTTGGCTCGGGCTCTGGCGTATCTGGTGGTGGGGTCACGCGTCGGGCAGCTCCAGTACCACCCGACCACCACAGGGGCACTCATCCATGTGGCGGTGTGCAGCGACAACCTCGTCGAACGGGTAGACCTTGATGATATGCGGCAACACCTGGCGATCGGCGGTGAACTGGTTGATGTCGCGCAAGGCACGCTGCAGGGCCAGTTGGTCCTGGGTAATGCCCAGCTCGGGCTTGCCAGTGAAGTTGCTGACACAGTGCACGAAGAACTGGATGTTCTTCTGAAACGCCGCGCATGCCGGGAACGGCGTCTGGTTGCCGCCTTGCAGGCCGTACAGCACGAGACTGCGCGCGGCGCCAGCACATCACCGAGCAGTGACATCTGCGGGCCGCCCAGGCCATCGAGCACCATGTCCACGCCACGGTTGTCGGTGTACTTGTTGATCTGCATGAGCAGGTCTTGCTCTTCGGTCACGATCACCTTGTCCGCCCCCAGCTTGAGCAGGTTTTCGCGCTCCTGGCTGTCCTTGGTGGCGGCAATCACCTTGAGGCCAAGCGCCCTGCCCAACTGCACGAAGGCTGGCCCCGCGCAGTGGCTGGCATCGGTCACCAGTGCCGTCTGCCCGGCCTTGGCACGGGCCAGGTCGACATACGCGAAGTAGGCGATCAGCAGCGGCGTGTAATGCACGCTGGCCTCGATCGGGCTGAGGATGTCGGGGTAGCGGGTCAGCGCATTGCGTGGCAGCACGATGAGCTCGCCGTACACCGGATGCTCGTTGGGGCTGGTGGCCGGGAAGCTGGCGACCTTGTCACCGACTGCCAGGTCATCCACACCGGCGCCGACAGCAGTGACCACCCCGGCCATCTCGTGACCGATACCTGCTGGCAGGCGAGCATGCGAGGGCGCCAGATTCTGACGCCACAGCACGTCATACCAGCTGATGCCTATGGCCTGAACCCGAACCTGCACTTCACCGGCAGCCGGTTGCGGCGTGGGCAGCTCCTCACACTTGAGCACCTCGGCCTGGCCAACTTGTGAAATCGGATCATGCGGGACATCGCAAACCTCGCCTAGTGAACCTCTAATGCCCTGAACTCTATCGGGCCTTTAGCGGTTAGACCATCAGTGGCCATTAATAGTCAACATGCCTGTCATTGATTGGTGATAGCGCCTGTGCGCAATTTATCCGATGCAGGGTACCGTCTTTGCCCTTAAGATTCACCCCTGCCCCGACTTGACCTGTGAAGCGAAGCCGATGAACCGTAACGACTTGCGTCGCGTCGACCTGAACCTGCTGATTGTGTTCGAGACCCTGATGCACGAACGCAGCGTGACCCGGGCCGCGGAAAAGCTCTTCCTTGGGCAGCCGGCCATCAGTGCTGCGCTGTCGCGGCTGCGCGGCCTGTTCGACGATCCGTTGTTCGTGCGTACCGGGCGAGCATGGAGCCGTCGGCCCGCGCGGTGGAGATCTTCGCGCTGCTCTCGCCGGCGCTGGACTCGATCTCCACGGCGGTCAGCCGTGCGGCCGACTTCGACCCGGCCACCAGTACTGCGGTGTTTCGCATCGGGCTGTCGGACGATGCCGAGTTCGCCTTGCTGCCGCAGTTGCTCAAGCGCGTGCGCGCCGAGGCGCCGGGCATCGTGCTGGTGGTGCGCCGGGTCAACTACCTGCTGATGCCGGCGTTGCTGGCGTCGGGTGAGATTTCCGTGGGGGTGAGCTGGACCAGCGACCTGCCGGCCAACGCCAAGCGCAAGGTGTTACGCCGCAGCAAGCCCAAGGTACTGCGTGCCGACAGCGTGCCGGGCAGCCTGACCCTGGACGACTTTTGCGCACGGCCGCATGCGCTGGTGTCGTTTGCCGGCGACCTGAGCGGCTTCATGGACGAAACCCTCGACAAGCTGGGGCGCAAGCGTCATGTGGTGTTGGCAGTACCGCAGTTCAATGGGCTGGGCAGCCTGTTGACGGGTACCGATATCCTTGCCACGGTGCCGGACTACACCGCTGATGCGTTGACGGCTGCGGGTGGGCTGCGGGCGGAGGATCCGCCGCTGGAGGTGCAGAGTTTTGAACTGCACATGGCGTGGCGCGGGTCGCAGGACAATGATCCGGGGGAGCGGTGGTTGAGGTCGAGGATTCAGATGTTTTTCGGCGACCCGGATAGCCTGTAATGGACTTCCACTAGGGAAACTCCGAACAAGTTGCTCATCAGCTGGAAATGGGCGGCTTGGGGATGCCGAAAAGCCGGATTTTCAGCCGCTGATTATTGGATAACCAAGGCAACGCCTTGGTTATCTGCCCTCACGGGCGCACCTCTCCCGCAGCAGGCAATAATTGCCGGCGCACCATCCACAGATTCGACAGGGCAAACAGCGTGGTCAACTGCGCCGTGTTCTTGGCCAAGCCACGGAAGCGGGTTTTCACATAGCCGAACTGGCGCTTGATCACACGAAATGGATGTTCGACCTTTGCTCGCGCCTGCGCTTTGACCTTCTCGATCTTGCGTCTGGCTTTGTAGAGCACGCTGCGTTTGCTCAAGTGTTTGTAGGTGCTACGACGAGCCGCAATCTGCCAGATCACCGGCCGCCCTTCATGCTCCGGCCGTTTCTCCACGCCGGTATAACCCGCATCCGCACAGATAGCATTCTCATTGCCATGCAACAGGTGAGCGACCTCCGTTACATCAGCCACATTCGCCGCTGTGCCGTGGACGTGGTGCACCAGGCCCGACTCAGCATCGGCACCAATATGCGCCTTCATGCCGAAGAAATACTGATTACCCTTCTTCGTCTGATGCATTTCAGGATCGCATTTGCCTTCCTTGCTCTTGGTCGAACTGGGTGCGTGGATGATGGTGGCGTCGACGAGGGTGCCGGAAATTCATGATTGTCGTGTCTTCGGGGATCGGAGCGCTGAGCGTTAGATGAGCAAACTGGCGCATCGAAGTGATCTCGCATAGCGCTTCTTCCATGGCTGGGTCGCTCAACGAGAATCAGTTCTACAGTAGGTGAATACGCAGCAGGGTTTCCAGTGGGTAAGGCTGCGACCACCGCCAGCCTTTGGGTAATGCGGCTCGATCAATGCCACCAAACCGCTCCACGGCACCACCTGCTCCATCTCGGCCAGGAAACGTTCGCGACGGGTCTGCTTGCGCTTACCGGCGTGCTCGAAATCGGAAAAGCTCATCTGACTCATGGGATGGAGGGCTTGTGGGGGGGTAATTGACGGGTGGGCTATTTCAGCACAGCTCAGATGGCCTGTGCTGACTTGATCGGAGAATCCCTAATAGACTGCTCATCGAAGCGTTTACAGCTTAAACTTTTTGATCATCGAATCCAGACTCATGGAAAGCTTGGACAACTCATGACTGGCCGTGGCAGTCTGCTGCGCCCCTCCAGCAGAAATGTTGGACAAATCGCGAATGCGTACAAGGTTGCAATCTACTTCACGGGCTACCTGAGCCTGTTCTTCAGTTGCGGCCGCAATCACCAGGTTCCTGTCATTGATGACATTGATCGACTGCATGAGGTCGTCCAGAGATGCGTCGGCAGCATCCGCCTGCATCAAGGTGGCACGGGCCTGCTCACTACTCATCTTCAAGGCCGCGACCGTCTCTGTAGTGCCTTTCTGGATGAGGCTGATAATTTTCTCGATCTCCAACGTTGAGACGCCGGTACGCTGAGCCAGCGCACGTACTTCATCGGCTACGACGGCAAAGCCTCTGCCGGCATCACCTGCACGAGCAGCCTCGATGGCCGCATTGAGCGCCAGCAGATTGGTTTGCTCGGCCACAGACCGAATGACGTCCAAGACTTGGCTTATAGTACGAGCCTGCTCAGACAAGTACTCTGCCCGCCCAGAGGCCTGATCCACTGTTGCAACAGTAGCTTTAATGGATTGAATGGTTGCAGTGATGGAGATTCGACCATTATCAGCAGTCGCCTGCGACGACTTGGCAACTTCGGATGCGGATACCGCATTGCTCGCAACTTCATCAACGGCCGTGCTCATTTCCGTCACAGCCGTCACGGCCTGTTCGATTTCGCTGTGCTGTTGGCTGATGCGAGAAGCGCTTTCCACCATAGCCTGACTCATGTCATCTGCAGCAGTGGAAAGCTGCATCGCCGAAGTCTTGATCTCCCCAAGGGTGTTGTGCAGATTGTTCCTCATCATAGAAAGTGATAGCAGAAGATGGGCCGCCTCATCTCTTCCACTTGTCTCCAGCACGGCGGTCAGATCATTATTTGCGATCCGTTGTGCAGCTTCAACGGCATAGCGCAGTGGAACGAGGATGCTGGCGCTGAATCGCCAGGCCAACAAGACACCCGCACAAACGGTCAACAACACCACTCCGAGCAGGATGACCCGCGATTCACCGTATACATTCGACGCAATATTGACCGCCTCGCTCGCCTTGATCTGGTTGATGTTCACTAACGACGCCGATTGCTCGTTCATGACCAGCGAGATGGGAGAAAGCGCTTGCAGTGCGCTGAGCGCGTCCTCTTTTTGCCCAGCGCTAATGAGTGCATCTACCCTGGCGATACCGTCCTGATAGGACTTGTAGGCATCTCGCAGTTTAACCAACGCCATTTTTTCTTCTGCGGAGTTTGAAATTTTCTCGTAGTCGACAAAGTTTTTCTCGATCGCCAGATAGCGAATCTCGAGATTCTTGAGATTGTAGGTTTTCTCATCTGGCTTGGTGAACATATAGAAATGCAGGGCAGAGATACGCAGACGAGCCAGATTGAGCGCCAGGTCGCTGGCAATCGTTATACTGGGCATGGCGTCGTTTTCTATCTTCTGATTTGCTCGGCGTATTTCAGCCATTTGAACTGACGAAAATACGCCAAGCGCAATGATTGAAAGTATGATCACGCCAAAACAAAATAATGCTCTTTTTGCTATCTTCATCGTGCGTAGCATCGTCACCTCCGGCATTACAATTGACCAAAATACCCCGCACGCCGCGCCCCTGGAAAAGCCTATGTTCCCAGCACTGATGTTGCAGGCGTTCGATGCTTGAGAGTGTGTAAGCTAACGCTCAACCCGAGCATGGGAGGCACGTGAATACTGAGCAGGAACAGCTCACAGAGACACCTGTTGATTATGGGGTGCGACTTGGTGGAGCTGGGCGGACAGTGTCGGCCAATCTCAAGGTACAAGCCTGGCTGTACCTTGAGATTACTGCGGCGCACTTGGCCACTGCTCGACACAGTCACCGCGCTGTCGCACCCAGGCCGCTGATTACAGCAGGTACAGACCGCCGCCCATCCCTATGAATCAAAACAGCGAAAGCGGATAGTTCAAGACCAAACGATTTTCATTGAAGCTTGTGTGGGCGCCCCAACCTCGACGCAACGTCGAGTTACGCCATTTGATATTCAAGTCCTTGAGCGCGCCGGACTGGAACACGTACGCCAATTCGGTCTCCCGGCCCCACTCCTTGACACCTGTTTCCCCCCCGACACGAATATCGCTACCTTTGATATAGCGGTTCATAAGCACCAGACCCGGAACGCCCACAGCCACGAAATTGTAATCGTGGCGGACCTGCCAGGAGCGCTCGTTGGCATTTTCGTAGCTGGAGCTGAAGCTGTCGTTGGCCAATGATCCACCGGACGTACCGTTGACTTTCATCCAGCCATCTTGACCGGAAACCTTCTGCAAGCCGATGTAAAAGGTGTTCGCGCCATACATCGCTGAAAACAATCCGGACCAGGTCCGGTTGTCGAGATCCCCCGCCAACGACCGCCCGTCTTCCTTGCCGGTATACCACTGAATGTTGGCACCCAGCGTCCATTCACCAATGGGCTGGCTGTGTGTGACCTGTATCATCTGCTGGCGGTAGATATCCTTCAACTCGGCCCCCCACCCGCCGAGCATTGTCCGTTTGTCATTGAACGTATATTCGCCGCCGACAAAGTTGAAGCGATCGGAAGTGACGCCTGGCTTCTGAGCAAGGAACATATCTTCCATGCTGGCGTCATTTCGTGGGCTGTTGGCACGGAACTGGCCGCCATACAGGGTGAGATTTTCGATCTCTCGAGAAGTGATCTGCGCACCTTTGAAAGTCTGCGGCAACGATCGCCCGTCATCTGAACGCAAGATAGGAAGTGTCGGCATCCATTCGCCGACTTTCAGCTCCGTAGCCGAGATTCGTGCTTTTCCGGCAATCGCCAGACGCCCATAATCATCGGCCGCGCGGCCATCGTCATGAATCGGTAGCAACTGGGTGCCAGGCGTGCCACGGCCACCGTCCAGTTTCACAGCATAGAGCCCCATGGCGTCCATACCAAAACCTACCGGGCCTTGGGTGAAGCCGGATTTGTAGTTCAAAATGAACGCTTGGCTCCATGCCTCTGCCTTGCTTTGCGTAGCTGAGTCGCTGACATAATTACGATTGATATAGTAATTACGGAGGTTCAACCCAGCCGACGAATCTTCAATAAAGCCGGATTCAGCTGCCTGCACGCTGATGGCTGCACTCAGCAGCAGCACGACGAAAGACATGTTTGCAGTATTCAAATGGTATTCGGATGCGCGGATTTTCATTTTTTATTATTTCCATCACAGATATTTTTAGATAAACACTACCCTTCTCGCTGAACATTCATTCAACTAGATTTTTTAAAACTCTATTACTTTTCGCACAGCCCTGAATAACAGGGCTCTTCAGCACCAATTAATAATGCAAGCCTGCATAACCTCAGGCTTATTGCCGCGCCCTCCCTGGCGCAGCACGCGAATCAAGACTGACGCGCGGTTGTTGCGACTTCCAGCAGGCCACGGCGACCGAGGCTGTCAATCAATGAGCGCAAGCCAAACTCCCACTGCGGTGCCAGGTTGCTGGTGGTGACCCGATTGGAAAGAGTGCCTAGTTGTGCGTTGCTGATGCTCACTACATCGCCCCGCTTGTGGGTGAAACCGTTGCCGGGCTGGTCACGGTCCTGCTTGGGCGCAAACAGCGTACCTAGGAACAGCACCAGGCCGTCGGGATACTGATGGTTTTCGTTGAGGGTCTGCTCCACCAAATCCTCCGGATCGCGGCTGATCTGGCGCATGGAGCTACGCCCGGCGAGGATGAAACCGTCCTCCCCTTCGACCATCAGATCAACTTCAGCGTTGCGGACATCATCTAGATTGAAGCTTTCGTCGAACAAGCGCAGTAGAGGCCCCAACGCGGTGGACGCATTGTTATCTTTGGCCTTCGACAGGAGCAACGCGCTTCGGCCTTCGAAGTCTCGCAGGTTGACATCGTTGCCGAGCATGGCGCCTTTGATGCTGCCATCACTCGATACCGCCAACACCACTTCAGGTTCTGGGTTGTTCCAGCTAGAGTCGGGGTGAATGCCGATGTCAGCGCCGTGACCGACTGCCGACAGCGGCTGGGCTTTGGTGAACACTTCAGCATCTGGGCCAATGCCTACTTCAAGGTACTGTGACCACAGGCCCTGCTCCATCAAAACCTTGCGCAGCGCCTCGGCCTGGGCAGAACCCGGCACGATCTGCGAGAGATCAGCGCCGATACGCTTGACCAGGTTGGCGCGCACCGCATCAGCCTTGGCCGGGTCGCCTTTGGCCTGTTCTTCCACAACCCGCTCAAGCAGGCTGGCCGCGAACGTTACGCCGGCAGCCTTGACCGCTTGCAGGTCGATTGGCGCCAGCAACCACGGCTGGCGGGGGTCACGGCGAACAGGGTCACTATTGGCCAGCAATTGTGTCAGTTCGGCCAATGGTTCAGCCAGCGGTATAGCACGCAGGTAGGCCACCGGGTCAGCCTCCTCCAACAGGGCTGAAACGGTCGCTACATAGGTGCTGATATCGTGCACAGCGCCGGCTTTGACCAGTACCACCGCAGGCCCCTGCTCCGGCAGCCATACACGCCCTACCAGCTGCCAGTCCCAAACACGCTGGCGCTGTGGCGCAATGGTAATGGTGCGCCGGCATTCAATTGTTCGGTCATTTGCTTACCCTTACTGTATCCGTCGAAAAGATGAGTAGACTCGCATCCATTAACTCAAGGCTGCGGTGCTGGGCTTACCATCGACCAAGCGCTGGATACCCAATGGGTTGGCATTCTGCAAGGCAGCAGGCAGCAAGGCATCCGGTAGGTTCTGGTAACAAACTGGGCGCAGGAATCGGTCAATGGCCAAGCTGCCGACGGAGGTGCCACGAGAATCGGAGGTTGCTGGGTAAGGACCGCCGTGGACCATGGCATCGCAAACCTCTACGCCGGTGGGGTAGCCGTTCAGCAGTACGCGACCCGCTTTGACCTCAAGCTTGGAAAGCAGGTGGCCGTAGGCGACCAGGTCTTCACTGTCTGCCTGCAGCGTGGCAGTCAACTGGCCCTGCAGCGCGTCGATGGCTCGCAGCAGTTCCTGCTCGTCAGCGACTTGGACAACCACGGTGCAAGGGCCAAATACCTCTTCCTGCAACAGCTCGTCATGCTCCAGGAGCATGCTGACATCCGCTTCGAACAGGTGTGGTTGCGCTTGATTGCCTTGTTGCGCTGAGCCGCTCAACCGGCTGACTCCCGGATGGGCCAGCAATGCCTGGATGCCTTTGCCATAGCTGTTCAACGTGCCTGGGTTAAGCATGGTTTGCGCAACCTGTTCAGCCATGTGCCCGCCCAGGTCGTTGATGAACGCGCTGAACGCAGGTGAGCGGATGCCCAGGACCAGGCCCGGGTTAGTGCAAAATTGACCACAACCCTGCACGACGGACGCGGTTAACTCCTTGGCAATGGACGAACCGCGATTGGCCAGTGCTTGAGGCAGCACTAGCACTGGGTTGATGCTCGACATTTCAGCGAACACCGGGATCGGCTGCGGCCGTGCGGCAGCCATGTCACATAGCGCGCGCCCCCCTTTGAGTGAACCGGTAAAGCCCACTGCCTGTATGCCCGGATGCATGACCAGCGCTTCTCCGACGCCACTGCCGAAAATCATGCTGAACACACCTGCAGGCATGCCCGTGCGTTCGGCTGCCCGGACCAGCGCCTGCGCCACCCGCTCAGCAGTACCCATATGACCGCTGTGAGCTTTGAATACCACAGGGCAACCCGCAGCCAAGGCGGCGGCGGTATCCCCACCGGCAGTGGAGAATGCCAACGGGAAATTGCTGGCGCCGAACACTGCCACCGGTCCTACGCCGATGCGGTATTGACGCAAATCCGGACGCGGCAGCGGGGTACGCCCTGGTAGTGCCTGGTCGATCCGCGCACCGTAGAAATCGCCGCGACGCAACACCTGGGCAAACAGGCGCATCTGGCCACTGGTGCGACCACGCTCCCCCTGAATCCGGGCTGCTGGCAAGGCCGTTTCCTGAGAAACCAGCGAGATAAAGTCGTCGCCCAGTGCGTCGAGTTCGTCGGCAATGGCATCGAGGAACTCGGCACGGCGGCTCGCCGCCAGGTTTCGGTACGTTGCAAAGGCAGACTCTGCACCCGCTACCGCGGCGTTTACTTCATCCAGAGTGGCTTGGCGAAACCCATTAGGTAAGCGCTCGCCCGTACGCGCGTCGATACTGAATACCAGGGCGTCACCCTGGCCGCTGCGCTGGCCTGCAATAAAATTGTATCCACTGACATTCATAGGTTATGGCCTCAACGTTGGTAGGCAGGTCAATTAGGTGACGGCACCGATCTGCCAGGGCACGAACTCGTTTTGCCCGTAGCCGTGCTGTTCGCTCTTGCTGCGCTCACCTGATGCGATGCGCAACATATGGTCAAAGATGTAGGCGCCGCGCTCCTCAATGGTGGTGGAACCATCGGCAATGCCGCCGCAATTGACATCCATGTCTTCTTCCTGATGCTCGAAGACACGGTCGTTGGTTGCCAGCTTGATCGAAGGCGCGGCGCGCAGCCGTAGGCCGAGCCGCGGCCGGTGGTAAAGGCAATCAAGTTCGCCCCCCCTGCCACCTGGCCGGTGGCGGAAACCGGGTCATAGCCGGGCGTATCCATGAAAACCAGCCCGTGCGCCCGCACGGCTTGCGCGTACTCGTAGACGTCGACCAGATTGGTGGAGCCGGCTTTGGCGACTGCGCCAAGAGACTTTTCCAGGATGGTGGTCAGGCCACCGGCCTTGTTACCGGCAGAGGGATTGTTGTTCAGCTCGGCATTCATCTGCTGGCAGTACGCCTCCCACCAATGGATACGGGCCACCAGCTTTTCGCCGACCTCACGACTGACTGCCCGGCGGGTCAGCAAATGCTCTGCACCGTATATCTCAGGCGTTTCGGAAAGAATCGCCGTGCCACCTGCGGCGACCAGACGGTCTACGGCATTGCCCAGCGCCGGGTTGGCAGTGATGCCTGAATAACCATCGGAACCGCCACACTGCAAGCCGACCACCAAGTGGCGAACACTGACCGGCTGACGCTGGACTTGGTTGGCTCTATCCAGCAGCGATCTGACCTGTTCGATACCGGCAGCAATGGTCTTCGAAGTTCCCCCGATGCCCTGAATGGTGAAAGTGCGCAACTGCGCACTGGCTTCAAGGCCCTGAGTTTCAAGCAAGGTTTCGATCTGATTGGTTTCACAGCCCAGCCCAATGATCAGTACAGCGGCAAAGTTGGGATGCACGGCATAACCGGCCAATGTACGGCGTAACAGGCCCAAGGACTCACCAGCAGGATCCACCGCACAACCGGAACCGTGAGTAAGGGCCACCACACCATCGATGTTCGGGTAGTCGGCCAACGCCTCCGGGCGGATATCGCGACGGAAATAATCGGCCACTGCCCGGGCGACGGTAGCCGAGCAGTTCACAGAGGTGAGAATGCCGATGTAATTACGCGTTGCGACCCGGCCATCGTCTCGCACAATGCCCTGAAATGTTGCTTCAGTGGTTGGCTGGCTGCGAGCATCTACGCCAAAGGCATAATCGCGGTCGAAGTCACCCATTTGCACGTTGTGAACATGCACATGATCGCCAGCATCGATGGCCTGCGACGCAAAGCCGATAATCTGTCCGTAACGACGCAGCGGTTGGCCCTGCTCTACCCGTTCGGTTGCGACCTTGTGGCCAGAGGGTATTGACTGTCTTACAGTGATCCCCTCGGCATCCAGAGACTGGCCGGCTACCAAAGGCTGTCGCGCGATTAGAACGTTATCAAGTGGGTTCAAACGGATGACGGCAATATCCCCCGTTTTGGCGATGAGTTGCATAATACCTCTCAGTTCGTCACGGCAAATTCCTCATGATGGCGAAGCCCAGAAATTGCCAGCTTAATTTATTAACCTTAAGCGCTTTCACGGAACTTTCCCAATGAGACAATTCGATCAGTTGATAACTAATAGTTATTTTATGGCGCGGAATATCCAAGCATATCAATCATCACGCTCGCCTTGTTCGCCACGTCGACGCCGAGCCCCTTCAACCAGCATGTCGACGAATAGACGCGCAGCGCCACTTAGAGGTTTATCCTTGCGAGTCAGGACACCATATTCAAGTGGTGACAGCGCTAGAGGACAGGGCAATTCTTTAACAAGACCGTTGGAAAGGCTTTCGACAATCATTGTGCGTGGCAATACGGCAATCATCGGCGCAGATTGCAGCAATTGCAGGAACACCGGCATAGAAGTGGTTTCCACACTGTCTGAAGGTATGGGGATGCCTGCAAGATTAAATGCCTGCTCCAGACGGTCGCGAATCGGAGTGCCCACGGGGTACAGCACCCACGGCCAATCACTCAAGGCTGCAGGCGTAATACTTGTGTCATCATTGAGCGGGTGCGATTTATTGACCACTAGGCTGAAAGTTTCTGGCTCTAATGGGTGAAAATCAAACAACGCCCGGAAGCGCTCATCAGTAAAACGGCCAATCATGATGTCGAGTTTATGTTGCTCCAACATGATCAACAGGTGATCGCTTGATTGTTCGATCACTTCGATCGACAGCAACGGGTAGCGCGCCTTGATAGCGGCAATTGCTTGCGGCAACACTTGTGCAGTGGAAGCGAAGATCCCACCAACACGCAAGTGTCCATGACCGCCGCTGCGAAGGCGGTTAACCTGACTGACAAATTGTTGCGAATCCGCCAGAGCATTTTGAGCGAAGCGAACGACATAATCGCCGAGTTCGGTTGGCGGCATACTACGCGGCAGGCGCTCGAAAAACGGGAAGCCGAACTGATCCTCCACGTCTCGCAGCATCTTGCTCAAAGCTGGCTGAGTGAGATTCATCAGTGTGGCCGCCGCGTGCATGTTGCGAGTGCGTGCGAGCGTGTCGATCAGCACCAAGTGCTTGTAACGAATTCCGTTGCAAAAGCTGGCATGGGTAATATCTGGCGGCATCAGCAACTACCCTCAAGTGAAAAGTTATAAGCACCGCCGACAAGCCGCAAGCCAAACTTTTAGAACCGGTTTTCCACATGACGCCGAAAAGGAGCGCGCGCCCAAAGCAATATCTATCGCGCTGGCAGGCGCGCCCCTAAGAGGAAAACGCGAAACACTGTCCGCTGACTGCACAGTTAAGCCATTATCATCCCGCGCTGGAAGGCGTCTTGCAGCGCGTGTATTCCAGTTGATAAAGCGTCGTGGAAAGTTGCTGCTCGGGATCGTCCATCAAGTTGCCAACGGCCGCAACCAGCTGTTCTCTGACATGCCCGACGTAATCCGCGGCGCAACCTTCGACCATGATGATCCAGGACGGAATTTCAGTACCTTCCGATCGAGCCTTCTTCTCCGCAGTCTCGACTTTGCTGACTGCTTCATCGGCCGTGCAGAAGTGAACACCGGTGATCCCCTGCGCTTCAACCAGCGGCGGTAACACTCGTTCACACAGCGCTTGAAGAACATCCGTGTAGCGCTCGACGGCTACATTGAAACGCAGAGTCATCAGGTAAGCACCACTCCCCACGCCGGCCGTATAGTGTACGTCGCAAATCGACCGGGCAACATTACGGTATGACTGCACGACTTTCTGCGTCCACGGGGTCGGCGCATTCAGGCGAGCCAAATAATCTGGACCTCCCAGCACCTCGACGGAGTCGCCTCGTACAGGTTGAAATAGACTGACCCCGCATCAAGCGCTATGTAACGTCGGCCCCGCTGAAATCCTGGAATCGCCGCGCGCTCTGGCATATGTTCACGGTTATGCCATTCGTAAAACTCATCTCGTGCATCGGGCAGAAGGTCATGCCAAATTGCAACTACGCCTGTTCCTGCAAAGCTCATGTCTTTTTCTCCAGCATCAATCAACGTTAGGGTAACGGCCCGCAACCCAGGCAGCGCCCATTTCCGCTACATACGGCACCACCGTCTGAGACTGCCAAGGCAC
>NZ_JAAHBU010000460.1 GCF_010671725.1 Pseudomonas brassicae
CTGTGGGAACTGGCTTGCCAGCGAAGCGTTTAGACCGGTGCGCGGCGAATGGTGGCCAACAACGTCGCCGCGCCCAGAAACAACCCGGCAAACGTGCGGTTCATGCGCCGCTGCTGTTTAGGTGTGCGCAGCAGGCGCAACACCCGCGCCGCCAGCCCGGTATACCCCGCCATCACGAACAGATCGACCGCAACCATGGTGCCGGTGATGGTCAGGTACTGCGGCAGCAACTCAGCATGCGGGTTGATGAACTGCGGCAGTACCGCGAGCATGAAGATCAGCGCCTTGGGGTTGCTGACGTTGACCAGAAAGCCTCGAAACACCAGGCTCAACGGCTTGCCGATCGGGCGCACCGCCGACTCGTCGGCCATGTCCGCCGGCAACGCCCGCCACTGCTTCACGGCCAGGTAGACCAGGTAGGCAACGCCAAACCACTTGATGATCTGGAACGCGGTGGCCGACGCCGCCAGCACCGCACCGACCCCGGCCGCGATGATCGCAATCTGCATCACCAGCCCCAGCTGCAGCCCCAGCGCATTCCAGTAGCCGCGCCAGAACCCGTACTGCAGGCCGCAGGACATCGAGGCGATAGCCCCGGCCCCCGGCGAAAGACTGATTACCCAACAGGCAGCAAAAAAAGCCAACCACGTTTCCAGCGACATCACACACCTCGGCCCGTACTCAGGTTCAAGGCCTTACGCTAATGCGCCGCTGAAAAAATCACCACATTTTTTTACAGGCCATCGTCAGGCGCCGGTTTTCGGGCTCTCGCTGACCACCGCCAGCCCATCGGAGCCCCGCCAGCGGCGTACGCACTTCTGGAAGAACTGGCTGTTGGGCACCTGCACCAGCGCGCCACCGGCCTCGGGCAGTTCGATCAGCGTAGTGAACAGCAGGTTGATCGCGGTGACGCGGCCCTTCACGCCAGGCTTGTCGAGGGTCTCGACCAGTTCGACGATGTCGCCGATGCGAAACGGCCCCACGGTGAAGATCAGCACCGCGCACAACAGGTTCGACAGCACGCTCCACATGGCGAAGAAGGCCACCGCCGCCACTGCGACGAAGCCCGACAAGGCGGTCCACAGCACCGTGGCCGAGACCCCGAGACGCTCCAGCACGAAGATCAGCGCGCTGCCCATGATCAGCCAGCGCAAGCCGCCACGCAGCGGCACCATCAGCTCCGGCGGCAACGGGTAGCGCTCGCTCAGGCGGATCAGGCAGCGCGCCACCAGCCGTTGCAGCACGAAGGCCGCGACCAGGATCAGCAGGATCTGCAGCCCCATCCAGAACGGCCCGATCCACTCGACCGGCAGCAAGGCTTGCATCGACTCCATCAGGACAGTGCCTCCAGCTCGGCCTGCATGCTTTCGAGCACTTCAAGGGCTTGCATCCAGGCGTCCTCAAGCTCGCCTTCACGCACCTTGAGCTGGGCCTGCCGGGCCAGCAGCTCGCGCAGTTCGTCCTTGCGCGCAGCCTCGTAGACGCCACTGTCGCCCAGGCTCGCATCCACCCTGGCCAGCTCTTCATGCAGCTTGGCAAGCTCGGCTTCAAGCTTGTCGGCCTGGCGCTTGTGCGGCGCCAGTTGCTGGCGCAGGGCCGCCGCCGCCTGGCGCTGGGCCTTCTTGTCGGTCTTGTCCGGGTTGACCGGGGTGCTGCTGAGCGGTGCATTGCGCTGGCGGTACTCGACCAGCCAGCGGGTGTAGTCGTCGAGGTCGCCGTCAAAGGTCTCGACCTTGCCGTCGGCCACCAGCAGGAAGTCGTCGGTGGTGCTCTTGAGCAGGTGACGGTCGTGGGAGACCACCAGTACCGCACCGCTGAATTCCTGCAGGGCCATGGTCAACGCCAGGCGCATTTCAAGGTCCAGGTGGTTGGTCGGTTCGTCGAGCAGCAGCAGGTTCGGCCGTTCCCAGGCAATCAGGGCCAGCGCCAGGCGCGCCTTTTCGCCACCGGAAAAATTCAACACCGGCTCATCGATGCGCGCACCACGGAAGTCGAAACCGCCGAGGAAATCGCGCAGGGTCTGTTCGCGTTCGCTCGGCGCCAGGCGCTGCAGGTGCAGCAACGGGCTGGCCTTGCTGTCCAGCGAGTCGAGCTGTGCTGGGCGAAGTAGCCCACCACCAGGTTCTCGCCGCGCACCAGGCGCCCGGCGAGCGGTTCGAGCTCGCCAGCGAGGTTCTTGATCAGGGTCGACTTGCCCGCACCGTTGGGGCCCAGCAGGCCGATGCGTGCACCGGGGGTGAGCTGCAGCTTGACCTTCTCCAGGATGGTCTTGTCGCCATAGCCCAGACGCGCTTCGGCCAGGTCGAGCAACGGGCTGGAGATCTTTTCGGACTCGCGGAAGGTGAAGTCGAACGGCGAATCGACATGCGCCGCCGACAGCTCTTCCATGCGCTCCAGCGCCTTGATGCGGCTTTGCGCCTGGCGTGCCTTGGTGGCCTGGGCCTTGAACCGGGCGATGTACTTTTCCATGTGCGCACGCTGCGCCTGCTGCTTCTCGTAGGCCTGTTGCTGCTGCGCCAGGCGCTCGGCACGGGCACGCTCGAAGGCGCTGTAGCCACCGCGGTAGAGAGTCAGCTTGCACTGTTCGACATGGGCTACATGGTCGACCACCGCATCGAGGAAATCACGGTCGTGGGAAATCAGCAGCAGGGTGCCGGGGTAGCTCTTGAGCCAGTCTTCCAGCCACAGGATCGCATCGAGGTCCAGGTGGTTGGTGGGTTCGTCGAGCAGCAGCAGGTCACTGGGGCACATCAGTGCCTGGGCCAGGTTCAGGCGCATGCGCCAGCCACCGGAAAAATCGCCGACCCGGCGGTCCATCTGCTCGTTGCTGAAGCCCAGGCCCGCCAGCAGCTTGCGCGCCCGCGCATCGGCGGTGTAGCCGTCGGCACTGTCGAGTTCGACGTGCAGACGCGCCAGCGCATTGTTGTCGTGCGCTCCTCGGCAGTGGCCAGTGCCGTCTGCACCTCGCGCAGGCGCACATCGCCATCAAGCACGTAGTCCACGGCCAGGCGTTCGAGGGTATCGACCTCCTGGCGCATGTGCGCGATGCGCCAGTCGGCGGGCAGCTGGCACTCGCCCGAATCGGGCGTGAGTTCACCGCGCAGCAAGGCGAACAGGCTGGATTTCCCGGCGCCGTTGGCGCCGATCA
>NZ_JAAHBU010000461.1 GCF_010671725.1 Pseudomonas brassicae
CGCCAGTACCGCGGCTACCTGCGCGGCAAGCCGACCTCGGCGGTGCCTGACCCACAGCACCAACGTTGGCTGGGCGCGTTGCTGGCGCTGGCCTATCCGGACCGGGTCGCCCAGCAGCGCCGCGCCGGTGGCGCGGAGTACCGCCTGGCCAATGGCAGGGCGGCACTGTTCGGTGAGGCAGACGCGCTGATGAAGTCACCCTGGTTGGTGATTGCCGACCTGGGCAGCCGCCAGGGGCAGCGCGAGGAACGTATCTACCTGGCCGCCGAGTTCGACCCGGCGCTGTTCGATGGCGTACTGGCCGAACAGGTGTGCAGCGTCGAGCAACTGGACTGGGACGAACGCGAAAACGTGCTGCGCGCCGAGCGTCAGCGCAAGGTCGGTGAACTGGTGCTCAGCCGCGAGCCGCTGACCGGGCTGGATGAGGCGGCACGTACGCGGGCACTGCTTGAGCTGGTCCGTCGCAAAGGGCTGGAGTTGTTGTCCTGGACCCCGGAGTTGCGCCAGTGGCAGGCGCGCGTGGCCTTGCTGCGCCAGCTTGACCTGGCTGCCAGCGGCACCAGCGAATGGCCGGACCTGAGTGACGCCGCGCTGTTGGCAAGCCTCTCGGACTGGCTGCAGCCGTACCTGGGCAAGGTCACCCGGCTCAGCCATTTCGCCCAGCTGGACCTGTCGTCGATCCTGCGCAACCAGTTGCCCTGGCCACTGCCGCAGCGCCTGGACGACTGGGCTCCGGCGCACCTGAGCGTACCGTCGGGCTCGAACATCCGCCTGGACTACAGCGAGACCCCACCGATCCTCGCCGTGCGTCTGCAGGAGTTGTTCGGCCTGGCCGAAACCCCACGCATTGCCCAGGGCCGCCAGCAGGTGTTGCTGCATTTGCTGTCACCGGCGCGCGCCCGGTGCAGGTCACCCAGGACCTGGGCAACTTCTGGCGCAGTACCTATGCCGAGGTGAAGAAAGACCTGAAGGGGCGCTACCCCAAGCATTACTGGCCGGATGACCCGCTGGTGGCCGAGGCTACCGCGAGGGTCAAACCGCGCAAGGTCTAGCAACGTGGGGTTCGTGCAGCAGTGGAATCAAAACGCTACTATGGCTGCAGCGATGGCCATGATGATCCTGTCATCGGCGCCTGGTGACTACTTTTCTACTATCCGAGCGTGATAATGAGCTTTTTCAAAGGGAAATTTGATTCGATTGGCAGCAAGCTCGCAGATGCCGTGGCAAGCAGCAAGGATGCGTTGTCGGAGGTGGCGGACAAGACGGTAGATTACTCCAGGCGGCTTTCCGATGGCGCTTCGGAACTCTATGACTCGACCCGGGAAAAGGTTGGCGAGGTCGTGGAAAGTACCGCCAACAGCAATGTTGTCGTTTCAAGCCGGGAGCAGTTGGCGCTGCTGTCCGATGGCACAAAAGAAAAGTATGTGGCGTTCAGCGCTTCCACCAGCGCGTATTACTACAGCTCCGCCGAGCGCATGAAGGGATATGCGGCCTTCAGTACGGAAAAAGTCTCGTCGTATTTCAGCAAGACCTTCGAGGTCGATAAGGAAACCGACCAGATTGTGACGGAGATTCGCGGCAGGCTGCCGGTCAGGCCCAAGGATGTCGATGACATTTTTACCCAGGCCAAACAGGAAGCGTTGCGCAGGGCGATTGCAGCCTTTTGCCTGGCGCCGGTCATGTCCGGGTTGGATCAGGCCAACGAAGCGAAGTATTCCAACCTTTCCCAGGAATACAAAGACTTCAAAAAAGCCAACAACCTGCACGACAACGCCAACTTTGCCGCGCTGGACAAGCAGCGTGACCAGGCCAAGTTTGCGCCGGGCCGCCGTGAGATAGGCACGCCGGCATTTTCTCGGCTGGACAATGGCTACGATTCCAGCGACGCCAATCGGCTCGACCCCTACGCGACGGACATTGAGCACATCATTCCGAAGAGTGGCATCTACAATGATTTTCTCCTGCGCGTGGCTACCGACGACGATGGCATCATTGAGTGCATGAACTTCGGTGAGAACCTTATTTTTGCCGATCAATCGCTGAACCGGTCCAAGTCCGATATCGACCTCAAGCAGTACATTGCCGAACGCGGCATCCGCGATGCCGATAACCCTGACCAGATCACCTTCATCATCGGGGCCGATGGGCGCGAGGTCACCATCAGTGAGAAAGACGCCCTGGCCAAGTACGACAAGGCTCAGGAGCAGATGGCCGCAATGCGCCTTCAGGCGCTCAAGGAGGTTGGCCTGTCTGTGGCCAGCGCCGGCGCGCGCATGGCTGCTCAGCAGGTGGTCGGGGTGATCGTCGCCGAGACCGTGGATATTTTTGTGGATGAAATCAAGGACATTACCCAGCAGGGCCTGATCACCGACCAGCAAGGCGTGATGAAAGGCCTGGAGGAGCGGCGTACCCAGTTGGCGGCCAAACTCAATGCCCGGTTTGAACAGCGCAAGATCATGCAGCAGGCCAAGGCGGCAGGTATCGAGGGGGGCGTTGCGGGCGTGCTGAGTGCAATTCCACAGATCCTGATTTCCATGCTGGTCAAGCTGCCTGCCTTGGTGCTGTCGATCATTCGTGAATGCACGCTGTCCACGGTTCGCTGCGTGCGTGTCATGTTGAGCAAGGCCGAAGACAAGTATGCAAAGATCGCGGTGGTGCTGTTTGGTGCGGCGTCGACCGTCATGGGGCTGTATGTCGCCAATGCGCTGTCGAAGGCATTGATGGCGGTGCCGCTGCTCAGCTTGTTCAATCACTCCGTTGCAGATGTGTTGACCGGTGTGCTTGTCACCGCGGTGCCATTGGCGGCCATTTACGTCTTTGACCAGAACAAGGCCAAATTCCTCTTCAAGGCGTCAGGCAAAGGCGAGGCCGTCGCTGCCTTGGCGCACGACCCGGCGCCCGATGCCGGCGTTGCGCAGGCTCAGCCAGCCTGATGCGCGCCTAAGGCGGCGTCGGCAACAGCAGGCGCACGCTCAGCGGCAGGTGGTCGGAGATCTGCAAGGTGTCCTGTTGCAGTACGCGTGCCCCGAGGCGCTGCAGCCTGGGGCTGTGGAACAGGTAGTCGAGGGTGCGGTCCGGGCCGTCTGCACGCGCATCGTTGGGGTAGTGGGTCAGCCAGGCGCTGCGCTCGGCGCCACCGGCTTCGGCATTGCTGGGGATCATCGGGTACTTGTCCCACAGCAGGTGCAGGTCGCTGTCGGCAGCATAGTGCTGGCGTTGGGCGGGGTTCAGGCGGCGGTACTGGCCCAGCGGCAACAGGTTGAAGTCACCGCCGATCAACCACGGCGTGCCCTGGCTTTCCAGCGTATCGAGCTGCTCGCTCAGGTGCTGCACCTGCTGGCGCTGCACGTCACTGCCCGGGGTGTAGGGCGCGAGGTGAGTGTTGAGGACCGCCAGGTGGCCGCCATCGCGCAGCGGCAGGTAACTGGCCAGTACCGCCTGTTGCGGCTGCAGCAGGCGGCTCAGGGCGTTGCCAGGCGCCGAGGGCAAGGCCAGGCGCTCGGCCTGTCTGATCGGGTAGCGGCTCAGGGTCGCCAGGCCACGCCCGGCACTGCCGAGCACATGCCGGTCGGGGACGAAGTCGGCCTTCCAGTCGTAGGTCTGCACGGCACACGGGTAGAGGTCGACCAGGCGCTCGCGCAGCAGCGCGAGCTGGTCCTGGTGGGCACTGGCCCTGGCGTCGGTGTCGAGTTCCTGCAGCAGCACGATGTCGGGGTTGTCGGCGCGGATCACCCGCGCCACCTCGTCGAGGTTGAACGCCAGGTCCTGCTCGGTGGGGCGGGTGTCGCTACCCTGGCCCTCGTCGTACCAGAACACGTAGCCCTTGCCCGCCAGGTACTGGATGTTCCAGCTCATGACCTTGAGCGTCTGCCCCGGCACCAGCGTTGCGGCCGGGCCACGGCAGGCTACCGGCAGCGCCTCGCGCGGTTCAGGTTGCCAGCCCAGCTGGTCGGCCAGCAGCCACAGCAGGGCCATTATCAACAGCAGAAGCAGCAGGGCGTTGCGCAGTCGTCGGATCATGGCTCGGCTTGGCGTCGCAGGTGAGCTGCGAGCATACCCGAGCCGTTCGTGGTGTGCTCGCTTCAGCTTTCGGCGCTTTGCAGGGTTGGGTCGCTGACCAGCATGAACAGGCGGAAACTCACCAGGGTGCTGAACAGCGTGAGGAAACCGTTGAGGCTGCCCAACAGCAGTGCCAGCCAGGCGTCAGGGTCCTCGCCCAGCAAACTCTGGAAGGCGGCGTCGATCAGCCACAACGGGATCATTACCCCGATGATGCACACCAGGATCTGCCAGAAATGCCCTTTGCACAGTACGAAGCTCTGGCGAATCGCTGGCAGCGGCTGCAGGCCGCGCAGCACCAGCAGGTACTCGGCGAACACCAGGTTGACCATGATCCAGATGCCCGGCAGCACCAGCAGGCTGATACCGGCCATGATCATCAGCATGCAGATGATCACCAGCAGCGCGAACGAGGGCCACAGGCGCAGGGAGGTGGCCAGCAGGTCACGCTTGCGCGGTTCCTCGCCCTGGCTGCGAGCGTCCAGGTACAGGATCAGTGCGCCGCTGTAGAGTGGATAGAACACCAGGCCCAGCAACACGGTGTAGGCCATCGTGCTGGCCTGCGGGCCGAAGTGGTTGTAGATCGCCTGGGCCAGCAGGGTTTCCAGCACCACCAGCGGCAGGCACAGCTTGGCGATGCTCAGCAGGTGGCGGCGGAAGAAATAGAGGGAATCTTGCAGAACACTGAGCGGATTCATCGGTCGATATCGCAGTCAAAGAGCAGGCCGGTACTTTAGCCCAGCGACCTACTCTGAACAAAGTTTCATGCCGCAGGCGCATTGAATCACCGATGCTGTAACCCCATCTTGGGCCCACCCGAATTCCCCCGGCTATCCAGTGAGGTCGCCCCATGAACCACGAAGAACAAACCCTGATCGACGGCCTGTTCGGTCGCTTGCAGCAAGCCGAGCGCGAAGGCGTGCCACGTGACGTCCAGGCCCAGGCGCGCATCGCCGAGCACCTCCAGCAGCAGGCGTCGGCACCTTACTACATGGCGCAGGCCATCCTGGTTCAGGAAGCGGCGATCAAGCGCCTGGACGAGCAGAACCAGCAACTGCAGGCCGAGCTCAGC
>NZ_JAAHBU010000462.1 GCF_010671725.1 Pseudomonas brassicae
CAGGCCGTGGGAGCATGCTGGCTCGCGATCTGGCGCGCAGCGCCAGTAAAACCAGCACACTCGATACGCCTGATACGCCACACACGGAGGCTGCAAGCCCGCCTGGCGCTATCAGCCCGGCACTGCCACCCCGCCCAGAAACGCGCCGAGCTTCTCCTGAAACAGCGCAGCATGCCGCTGGCCGATCTGCTCGGCCTCGCGCAATTCACCTTGCAGTCGAATCACGTCGCGTTGCACGGCATCACGCTCGGTATCCAGAGGCGTCAGGCGGTTCAATCGCTCGGTTTTCTGCGCAGCCTGCAGGCTGAGCTCTACGAATCGCCAGGATTGTCCCGGCAGGATATGCGTCTTGCGGTAGGTCACCTTGAGCGTCGGCCTTTCGTCATGCAGATTCAAGTTCAAGTAGAACTTGATCTGCTTTCTCAACACGCCCTGCAGGTTGAGCTCGTACACCGGGCTCTCCCGGCCGCTCAGGAAATCTTCGATGAAGGGCAGGTTGTCGCGGTTCTGCTCATTGAACACCACCGGTTGCGTCCACTCCGGCGCCACCGCATGGGAAATGGCCTCGAACGCCAGAAAGTACGCGTGCAGGTCCGCCAGCAGCGCCGTGCGCTCGCTGTCGAGCTGCGCCCGACGCTGCTCGGCCTGCTGCAACGCCTTGCTCAGCAAGGGTACGGTCCTGTTCGGATCATGCTTGTTGCGCAAGGTTCTGAACGCATGGCGCGCCAGCCAATCAGACAGCGCCCCGTGCCCGGTGCCGGCCAGCACCACCGCCTGCGCCTGCATCTCGACGGCAGCGCCATCAAGGTCGCCATTGTTGAGTTTGAGCAGTAACGACTTCAGTGTCTCTTGATCCATGCACAACGCTCCTGATGACGGTTCGGACAGGGCACTCACCCCAGGCCGATCTTGCCAGAGGCCAGCGCAACGCACGATTGCACCGGCAGAAAATATTTCTCCAGCATGGCGTCTGGCCCGAGCAGAAAATCCCCGCCCCGGCAAAAATCATTTCTGAGCTTTCGATTCCCACGCAGTGAAGGCACAATGCGTGTCCTTTTTTTGGCCGGCCTTGCCGGGGGCCTCGAAATGATCAAAACGCCGTATTACCTGATCGACAAAACCAAACTGCTGCACAACATGCAGAAGATTGCCTATGTGCGCGAACAGTCCGGGGCCAAGGCCCTGCTGGCGCTCAAGTGCTTCGCGACCTGGTCGGTGTTCGACCTGATGCAGCAGTACATGGACGGCACCACCTCGTCGTCGCTGTACGAGCTCAAGCTCGGCCGGCAGAAATTCGCAGGCGAAACCCACGCCTACAGCGTGGCCTGGGCCGACGATGAAATCGAAGAGATGGTCGAGAACTGCGACAAGATCATCTTCAACTCCATCGGCCAGCTGGAGCGTTTTGCCGACGCCACCGAAGGCAAGGTCCGCGGCCTGCGCGTCAACCCGCAGGTGAGCAGCTCCGACTACCTGCTGGCCGACCCGGCGCGCCCGTTCAGCCGCCTGGGCGAATGGGACCCGGTGAAGGTCGAGGCGGTCATGGGCCAGATCTCCGGCTTCATGTTCCACAACAACTGCGAGAACGGCGATTTCGGCCTGTTCGACCAGATGCTCAACACCATCGAAGAACGCTTCGGCCACCTGCTGCACAAGGTCGAGTGGGTCAGCCTGGGCGGCGGTATCCACTTCACCGGCGAAGACTACGCGCTGGACGCGTTCTGCGCGCGGCTCAAGGCGTTCTCCCAGCAATACGGCGTACAGGTCTACCTGGAGCCGGGCGAAGCGGCCATCACCCAGAGCGCCTCGCTGGAAGTCAGCGTGCTCGACACCCTGTACAACGGCAAGCACCTGGCCGTGGTCGACAGCTCCATCGAAGCACACATGCTCGACCTGCTGATCTACCGCCTGAACGCCAAGCTGGCGCCAAGCGCGGGCGAGCACACCTACATGGTGTGCGGCAAGTCCTGCCTGGCCGGGGATATCTTCGGCGAATACGCATTTGATCGTCCGCTGGCCATCGGCGATCGGCTGTCGTTCATCGACGCAGCGGGCTACACCATGGTCAAGAAAAACTGGTTCAACGGTTTGAAGATGCCATCCATCGTAGTGAAACAACTCGACGGTACAGTCGAAGTGGTTCGCGAGTTTGGTTTTAACGACTACCTGTCCAGCCTCTCGTAAGCTGGCGCAAAGGAGAGATAAAGAAATTGAAGAAAAACGTTCTTATCATTGGTGCAGGAGGTGTCGCCAAGGTGGTGGCCCACAAGTGCGCGCAGCACAACGACGAACTCGGTCGTATTGCAATCGCGTCACGCAACATCTCCAAATGCCAGGCCATCATCGACAGCGTCAAGGCCAAGGGTAGCCTCAAGGTACCCGCCGACATCAAGGCCTTTGCACTGAACGCTCTGGATGTCGAGGCGACCAAGGCGCTGATCCGCGAAACCGAATCGCAGATCGTGATCAACGTCGGTTCTGCCTTCCTCAACATGTCGGTGCTGCGTGCCTGCATCGATACCGGCGTGGCCTACCTGGACACCGCCATTCACGAAGAACCGGGCAAGGTCTGCGAAACGCCGCCCTGGTATGGCAACTACGAGTGGAAGCACCTCGAGGAATGCCAGCAGAAGAACATCACCGCCATCCTTGGCGTGGGCTTCGACCCGGGTGTGGTCAATGCCTATGCAGCGTTGGCGCAACAACAGTATTTCGACCGCATTGATTCGATCGACATTCTCGACGTCAATGCCGGTTCGCACGGCAAGTATTTCGCCACCAATTTCGACCCGGAAATCAATTTCCGTGAGTTCACCGGGCAGGTGTGGAGCTGGCAGAACAGCCAGTGGACCAGCAACACCATGTTCGAAGTCAAGCGTACCGACGACCTGCCGGTAGTGGGTTCGCAGAACCTGTACCTGACCGGCCACGACGAAGTGCATTCGCTGTCCAAGAACCTCGACGTGCCGAACGTGCGCTTCTGGATGAGTTTCGGCGAGCACTACATCAACGTGTTCACCGTGCTGAAGAACCTGGGCCTGCTGTCCGAGCAACCGGTCAAGACCGCCGAGGGCCTGGACGTGGTGCCGCTCAAGGTGGTCAAGGCCGTGCTGCCGGATCCGTCTTCGCTGGCGCCGGGCTATACCGGCAAGACCTGCATTGGTGACCTGGTCAAGGGCACCAAGGACGGCCAGCCGCGCGAAGTGTTCATCTACAACGTGGCGGATCACGAAGAGGCTTACGCCGAGACCGACAGCCAGGGCATTTCGTACACCGCTGGCGTACCGCCGGTGGCGGCGGCCTTGCTGGTTGCGCGTGGCGAGTGGGACGTGCAGCGCATGGCCAACGTCGAGGAGTTGCCGGCCGAGCCGTTCCTCAAGGCGCTGGACGTGATGGGCCTGCCGACGCGTATCAAGGACGAGCACGGCGATCGTCCCTGGAACTGATTGATCCAGGCTGATCGAAAAAAGGGGGCGCCGTGATGGCGCCCCTTTTTTTGTTGCCGTGCGGTGGTCGCGTTGTACCCTTCGCTGGCAAGCCAG
>NZ_JAAHBU010000463.1 GCF_010671725.1 Pseudomonas brassicae
GGCTGCCTCTAGGGCTTCATCTTGCTCGGGTGTGCAACGTGTGGCATCAAACCAGATGACATCAACGTCTGTTGAGACCGTAGATGAGCTGCGACCGTGCAGATGATCCCAAACCGCGTTTCGGACGAAACCTGCTCCTATCCAGCAGTCGGGCAAGTTCAAGGAGCGCACTATTTCGAGCATCCTACGCCGAATGGGGTCATCCGAAATGATTGCTTGGATTGTCGAGCTATTGTCCACTTGGAAGATCACCCCGTTGAAGCTAGGCCTGCACCCACTGATGCGGCAGCAGCTGCCCAATCTCACTTGCCCGCTGTGTCGGCAGCCGCGTCAGCACATCTTTGAGATAGGCATACGGATCATGCCCGTTCATGCGCGCCGACTGGATCAAACTCATGATCGCAGCCGCTCGTTTACCACTGCGCAGCGACCCGGCAAACAACCAGTTCGAGCGCCCGAGTGCCCATGGCCGTATCTGGTTCTCGACTTGGTTGTTGTCGATGGGCACAGCCCCATCGTCCAGGTAGCGCGTCAGCGCTACCCAGCGTTTCAGGCTGTAATCGAGGGCTTTAGCCGTGGCTGAGCCGTTGGGCACCAGGTCGCGCTGAGCCAACATCCAGTCATGCAGTGTTTTGCTGATCGGTACCGCCAGTTCCTGACGTATTCGCCAACGATCTTCATCACTCATGTCCCGCGCCTGGCGTTCGATCTCGTACAAGCCGCTTATCGAGTGCAGCGCTTGTTGGGCCAACTGACTTTTGTTCGCAACATGCAGATCGAAAAACTTGCGGCGGGTGTGGGCCATGCAGCCGATTTCAGTGATGCCTTGCTCAAAACCAGCTTTGTAGCCAGCGAAGTCATCGCAGACCAACTTGCCGTTCCAGTCGCCCAGGAAGTTGCGCGCATGTTCGCCCGCACGGCTTGGGCTGAAGTCGTATACCACGGCTTTGAACGCCGAAAACGGCGTGCTGCTGTAGGCCCAGACGTAGGCCCGATGGGTTTTCTTCTCGCCTGGCGCAAGCATTTGAACCGGTGTTTCGTCAGCGTGAATCACGCCCTGCTTCAGCACCGCTTCTCGCAGAGCATCGACCAGCGGCTGGAGTCGCACTCCGGTCTGTCCGACCCACTGGGCCAAGGTCGAACGAGCAATGGCCAGCCCGGCGCGGCCGAAGATGTTCTCCTGCCGATAGAGCGGCAAGTGATCAGCAAACTTGGCCACCATGACGTGGGCCAGCAAGCCTGCGGTCGGAATACCTTTGTCGATAACCTGCGCCGGCACCGGCGCTGAGTCAGAGTTTCGCACTGACGGCAGGCCCATTTGCCACGCACATGTTGCTCGACCGTGAACACGCCTGGAGTGTAATCCAGCTTTTCGCTGACATCTTCGCCGATGCGTTGAAGTTGGCAGCCACAGGCACAACACTGGGTGCTTTCTGGCTCGTGACGAATCACCGTGCGTGGAAACTGTGGCGGCAATGGGGCACGTTTCGGCGATTGCCGTGGCTCGGCCTGTGACGAAGCGGGAAGAAGCTGTTTCAGCTCGGCCTCGATCGCTTCAAGGTCTGTATCGAGCAGGTCATCCAGCAAGCTGCCTTGCGCCGGGCTGATTTGCTCGCTGCGCTTGGCAAACTTGTGGCGTTTGAGCAGGGCGATTTCGAACTTGAACTGTTCGATGAGGATCTCATCGTTCTGGATCTTCCTGCTCATCGCCTCGACCTGGGACTGCAACTGCAACGCCTGTGCCGCCAAGGCACGAAGCTGTTCCGGAGTCATCTGGTCGAGGTTGGGCGAGAAAGTCATGCCGCCGATTGTGCCAGAGCAGGCGCAGAACGACGACAAGCAGACCGGCCAAATGGCCGGCGGTTACAGCATGCTGATCACACCGCCTGCGCCGACGCGCTGCCACGGCAGGCCCAGCACCAAAGCCTGGAGTTGTTCGCTGTCGAGTTCGACCTCGCAGCCATGGCGAATGCCGGGCCAGTGGAACTTGCCTTGATTCAGCCGCCGCGCTGCAAGCCAGACGCCCACGCCGTCATGCACCAGCACTTTCATTCGATTAGCCCGGCGATTGGCGAACAGATAAGCGCAGTGCGGCTTCGCCGCACCGAACACCGCGATCACTCGGGCCAATGCCGTTTCGGTGCCGGCGCGCATGTCCATCGGCTCGGTGGCCAGCCAGATCGCATCGATGCGGATCATTGAGCGACAGCCCGAATGAATTGTGCGCAGCCCTCAGGATCCGAGGCTGGCCATTTCACAGTTATCAATTGCCCGGCCATGGGCACCTCAATGATCACTGACGAATCGGCTGGCCGTTTAGGTGCGGCCTTTAACGGAACAAATGCCGGTAGCGAGGTTGCTGCGGGCTGGTCTCGAAAGAGCGGCATCCATTTGCGGATGACGTTGGCATTGATGCCGTGGCTGATGGCGACACTGGACACCGTTGCGCCAGGTTGCAGGCATTCCCGCACGACTTGGGCTTTAAATGGTTTCGGATAAGAGCTTCGTTGGCGCATGGAAATCCTGGCGATAAGGGTGATCGCGTCCGCTTAAAAATACGCGGACACCATCGCCCTTAATGCTGGAGTTCGGAAGGTGAGTTCGCCGGACGCTTACGAATCAAGAAGCGGCGCCACGCTGCCGTTGATCTTGATCTTGATCTTGATCTTGCTCTTGCTCTTGCTCTTGCTCTTGCTCTTGCTCTTGCTCTTGCTCTTGCTCTTGCTCTTGCTCTTGCTCTTGCTCTTGCTCTTGCTCTTGCTCTTGCTCTTGCTTTAGATCTTGATTGTCCGGCCTGTCAGAAGGCCGAGTGGAGGTGTCGTGCAGGGGGCAGGGCGAAGCCCCTTCGGCGCAGCCGAAGCAAGCGACTGTTAGAGTTGC
>NZ_JAAHBU010000464.1 GCF_010671725.1 Pseudomonas brassicae
GCCCACAGCGCGAACAAGGGGTAGCCGAGCACGCCGAAGCAAGCAATTGGATCTGCACGAACTGTTCGAAAGGGGTCAGTTGCAGGCCGTACCAGTAGGCCTCCAGGCCCAGCAGCGAGACCAGGCAGACCCAGGGCAGCCACAGGTAGACGCGGTAGGGGGGCGTACGAGATCACGGGCGCGAGCCGACAGCGTCGATACGTGATGAGTGGATCATGCCGCTCCCTCCCTCGGAACACCGCCGCGCGGTGTGGGCGGCGGCGTATGCTAGTACAAGCGCAGGGCACGGCAACACAAAAGCGGGTGCCCCTCGCTGGCAAGCCAGCTCCCACAGGTTGAGCTGCGCCCTGATGATCACACGGTACCTGTGGGAGCTGGCTTGCCGGCGAAGGGGCCAGCAACACCGTGATGACTAGCGCTCGCGCAACGCCTCGGTGCGCGCCTTGAGCACCGGCTTGAGCAGGTAATCGAGCACGCTCTTGTGCCCGGTGATGATGTCCACCGTCGCCGTCATGCCCGGAATGATCAGCAGCGGCTTGTTGTCGCCACCCAGGTGATTTTTGTCGGTGCGCACCTGGATCAGGTAGAACGCATTGCCCTTGTCGTCGGTCACGGTATCGGCACCGATCAGTTCCAGCTTGGCCTTCAGCCCGCCATAGATCGTGTAGTCATATGCGCTGAACTTGACCATCGCGGCCTGCCCGGGGTGCAGGAACGCGACGTCCTGCGGGCGCACCTTGGCCTCGATCAGCAGGTTGTCTTCCAGCGGCACGATCTCCAGCAGGTCGCTGCCTGGCTGCACCACGCCGCCAATGGTGTTGACCTTGAGCAGCTTGATGATGCCGTGCACCGGCGAGACCACCGTGGTGCGCGTCACGCGGTCGTCGATGGCGATGCTGGTGGCGGTGATCTTGGACAGCTCGGTGCGCTTGTCATTGAGCTCCTTGGCCGCCTCCGAGCGAAAACCGGCCTCGGACTCTTCGATCTTGCTGCGAATTTCCGCCACCGCCGCCTCGGCCCGCGGTATGGCCAGGCTGGTCGCGTTCAGCGAGCCGCGCGCCTCTACCGCGCTGCGCTTGAGGCGCAGGATCTCCACCGGCGAGATGGCCCCGGTACCCACCAACGGCGTCGACATGTTGAGTTCCTGCTGCAGCAGCGCCAGGCCCGAGCGGTATTGTTCAAGCTTGGAGCGAAACTCGGCCAGCTCCTGGGTCTTCTGGCGCAGTTGTTCGTTGAGGGTCTGCTTCTCGCTGTTGAGCCGACGCTGGCGTGACTGGAACAGCGACAGCTCGTCCTCGGCCACCTGCGGCGCCTTGCTGCGCACTTCTTCGGACAGCTGGAACGGCCGCCCCTCGGCCTCGGCCGACAGGCGCTCGACCTGCGCGGTGAGCGCATAGCGGTCGGCCTCGCTCTCGCCCTTGTTGGACAGAAACCGCGTGTCATCCAGGCGCAGCAGGGTGTCGCCCTTGTTCACCATTTGCCCTTCGCGCACGAAGATCTCGGTGACGATGCCGCCCTCCAGGTTCTGGATCACCTGCACCTTGCTCGAAGGGATCGCCTTGCCCTCGCCCATGGTCACTTCGTCGAGTACCGCGAACTTGGCCCAGATCAACGCAATCAGCAGCAACGCGGCGGTCAGCCACACCGTAATGCGTGACAGGCGCGGCGAATCCTGCAGCGTGGCACCGGCCAGGTCCGGCATGTAGTCGCGCTCGGCGGTCTTGCCGAAGCTGCGGATGTAGTCGCCCAGACCAGACAGTGCGGACATGCTCATACCCCCTAGAGTGCCGAGCCGACACGGCCCTTGCGCAGCGCATCGATGACCGCGTCCTTGGGCCCGTCGGCCACGACCTTGCCGTTGTCCAGCACCAGCAGGCGGTCGACCAGGCTGAGCATCGAGGTGCGGTGCGTGACCAGCAGCAGGGTCTTGCCCTGCACCCAGCCGTGCAGGCGCTGGCGCAGTTGGTCTTCACTGCTGTTGTCCATGTGGCTGGTGGGCTCGTCCAGCAGCACGATGGGCGGTTCGAGCAACATCGCACGGGCCAGCAGCACGGTCTGGCGCTGGCCGCCGGACAGCAGCATGCCGCGCTCGCCCACCGGGCGATCGAAGCCTTGCGGGTGCTGGCGCGCCAGTTCGCTCACGCCGGTCAGTTCGGCCACTTCAAGCATGCGCGCGTCACTCACGTAGCGCGCGCCCCAGGGTCAGGTTGTCACGCAGGCTGCCAGCCAGCAGGGGCAGGTCGTGGGCCACATAGCCAACCTGCTGGCGCAGGTCGGCGATGTCCAGCTGGCGCAGGTCGAGGTTGTCCAGCAGGATCTGCCCTTGCTCGGGCTCGTAGAAGCCCATCATCAGGCGCGCCAGGGTGCTCTTGCCCGAGCCACTGCGGCCGATGATGCCGATGCGCTCGCCAGGGGTGACCTTGAAGCTCACAGTGCTCAGCGCCGGGGCGTTCTGCCCGGCGTAGCGAAAGGTCACCTGGCTGACCTCCAGCGCCCCCTGCAGTTGGGTACGTTCCAGCGGCTGCTGGCCGGCCGGGCGCTCCTGCGGCAGGGCCATCAGTGCATCGGTGCTGTGCATGGTCAGTTGCGCCTGCTGGTAGCGCGTGATCAGCCCGGCGATCTGCCCCAGCGGCGCCAGCACGCGGCTGCCGAGCATGTAGCTGGCGACCAGTGCGCCAACGCTGAGGTTGCCGGCGATGATGCTGTAGACCCCGGCGACGATGGTGGCCATGCCGCACAGTTGCTGGATGAACAGGGTGCCGTTGGTGGCCAGTGCCGACAGATTGCGCGCATGCACATCCAGGCGGGTGAGGGCGCCGTGGGTGCTTTCCCACTGATACTGGCGCTCGCTTTCGGCACTGCAGGCCTTGAGGGTTTCGAGCCCGCCAAGGGTTTCGATCAGCAGCGCCTGGCGGATGGCGCCCAGGCTCAGGCTCTTTTGCACGGTGTCGCGCAGGCGTACCTGGATGAACAGGGCAAACGCGATGGTGACCGGGAAGGCCACCAGCGGGATCACCACCAGCCAGCCGCCGAGCAGGCCGATTACCAGCAGCATCAGCACCACGAAGGGCAGATCGATGACGCTGGTCAGGGTGACCGCGGTGAGAAACTCGCGCAGCCCCTGAAAGTCGTGAATGCTCTGGGCGAAGCCGCCAATGGTGGCCGGCCGGGCCTTCATCGACATGCCGGTGATACGTTCGAACAGGGTGGCCGAGAGAATCAGGTCGGTCTTCTTGCCGGCCTGGTCCAGCAGGTGTGCACGCACCACGCGCAGCACCAGTTCGAACAGCGTGCCGAGCATCAGGCCGATGACCAGCACCCACAGTGTCGAGGTGGCCTGGTTGGGCACGACGCGATCGTAGGTCTGCATCACGAACAGCGGCACCATCAGGCCCAGCAGGTTGATCAGCAGGCTCGCCAGCAGGGCATCGCTGTACAGCCAGCGAGACTGTTTGAGGGTGTCGCGAAACCATGCATTGACCCGTGGCAGCAGCGGTGAGCGCAGGTCTTCGACTTCGTGGCGTGGCCGCGCGAACAGGGCCTGGCCACTGTAGGCATCGAGCAGCTCCTGGCGGCTGACCCATTGCTCGCCACCCTCGGCCTCACTGGGCAGGATCAGCGCCTGGTCGCCGTCGCCCCAACGCCGCAGCACGGCGCTGCGGCCGTCCTTGAGCAACAGCAGCACCGGCAGGTTCAGGGCCGAGATCGCCCCCAGCTCACGGCGTAGTATGCGCGCCTGCAGGCCGGCCCGCGCGGCGGCCCGTGGCAACAGTTCGAGGGTCAGGCGCTGCTCGGCCAGGGGCAGGCCGGCGCACAGGCTGGTGCGGCTGACCGCGGCACCGTGCAGCTTGCACAGGATCAGCAGCCCATCGAGTAACGGATCATCGAAGCTCTGGCGTGGGTCTGCCGAACTCGCCGGTTGCATGCTGGTCATGGGCTACTCCTGAAACGACGTAGCGGCTCAGCGCATTTCGGGCAAGGTGGCGTCGCTTCTGATGTCGCTGCGCGCGATGGCTTCCGGCGGCAAGGAGATCTTCTGCTTGCTCAGCAGTTCGCCCATGTTGGCCAGTACGCGGTACATCGAGAACTCCTCGGTGTAGCGCACTTCGGTGTAGCGGCGGTTGGCGTTGTACAGTTCGTTTTCGCTGTCGAGCACGTCCAGCAGGGTACGCTGACCGAGGCCGAACTGGTCCTGGTAGGCCGCCCGCACGCGGGTGGTGGTGTCGGCGTATTCACGTGCAGTGGGGGTCTGCAGGCGTGCGTTGGTCATGGCGTTCCAGGACAGCGCGAGGTTTTCGTTGAGGGTGCGCAGGGCGTTGTTGCGGATGTCCATGGCCTGGTTGATCTTGTGCGCATCCGACTGCAGGCGGGCCTTGTCGCTGCCGCCCCTGAACAGGTTGTAGCTCATCACCACGCCAGCCCGCCAATCGCTGTTGGCATGCCCGGGTTCGCCGGCGATGTTGTTGTTGGCGCCGGTGGCCAGTTCGGCATCCAGGCGTGGATAAAATGGCGATTTGGCCACTTCGTACTGCTGCTCGGCGGCCTGGATGTCGGCCTGGGCCGACTTCAGGTAGGGGTTGTTCTGCAGCATGCCCTGGCGTGCACTGGTGAGATCGGTGGGCATCTCGCCCTTGATCGATACCGGTGTTTCCAGCTCGTCCGGCGCCCGCCCGACCACGCTGATGAAGTTGGCCTCGGCATCGGCCAGGTCGACCTGGGCGGTGTATAGGTTGTTGTCGGCCAGTGCCCGGCGCGCGGTGGACTGGTCGAGGTCGGCATTGCTGCCCACGCCACGCTCGCTGCGCAGGCCGATCTGGTCGTTGACCCGCAGGTGGGCCTGCAGGTTGTTCTTGGCCAGGCTTACCAGCTCGCGACGCTTGAGCACTTCGAGGTACACCTCGATGGCGCGCAGGGCGATGGTTTCGGACGTGGCCTGCACGTAGTAGGCCCGCGAGTTGACCACCGCTTCTGTGCGCGCGACCTCATTGGGGGTATTGAAACCGTCGAACAGCATTTGCCGCAGGCGCAGCTCGGACTGCGTGTAGTTCAGGGTTTCCTTGTTGTGGTTGCGGCTGCCGTCGGCATTGAAGCCGCGGGTATTGGTGTTGTCGGAACGTTCGCGGCCATAGCCTGCGACCAGGTCGACGGTGGGGAAGTAGCCCCCGCGCGCGGCCTTGACGTCCTCGTCGGCAGACAACCGGTTGTTGATGCCAGCCTTGTTCTCCGGGTGGTAGTCCACCGCGCTTTGCACGGCCTGGGACAAGGACATCGCCTGCGCGTTGGCGCAAACCATGGCGAACAGAATCGCGCTGCTCAGAGGGGTCAAAACGCGCATGGGTACTTCTCCCTGATCTCTTATGGTCCTGCTGTCGCCAAAAAAATGACGAAAAATTGAGGTCAAACCGTTTCAGGCTTGTAACAACAGAGCTAAGAACATTTATCAGGCGAGCTAAGAAGTATTTCTCATAACCGCTATGCGAAAAAAAACTTATGCGGTGCCGTAAAACCAAGACATTGTTCTACTCAGATAGCCCGCCAACAAAGCGCTAGGGTGCTTTTGCGGGTATCGACGAAAGTTCCAGTTTTTTTGCAGCACAGGGCATGGATGTAGCGGAGGGGAGGCATGCACAGCGATTCTGGCGACATTTTTTTGGCGTTTAGCCAGGTGCCAGATCGTAGCGGACTTCACCGGAGCGTTGTGAGGCTGAATGCGTTGATTTTGTTTGAAGTCAGCGCAATCGGTCTGAAAGTTGTACTCCGATTCGGCCCGGCAATCACACGTCGGGCCGCGCGATACCCCTGGCACTTTTTCTGCGAAAAAACCCTTCGGCAGTGGAGGAGTGCACATGGCTAATTCAATCGGTGTGGTCAGCAAGGTCATCGGGCAGGTTATCGCGGTAGCAGCCGACGGCACCCGCCGGGTGCTGATGGAGGGCGACCGGGTGTTCGCCGGCGAACAACTGGAAACCGGCGCGGCCGGTGCGGTGGCGGTGCACCTGCACAACGGTGCCGAGCTGACCCTGGGACGCGACAGCAGCTTGTCGTTGTCCCCCGAGTTGTTGGCCAACCAGGCCCCGCACGTGAGCAGCACAGACCCGGTCACGCCTAGCGAGGCGCAGTTGACCGAGGTGCAGAAGCTCCAGCAAGCCATTGCGGCCGGTGCGACCCGAGCCAGGATGCCGAGGCCACCGCGGCCGGGCCCGGCAACGCGGGCACGCCCGGCGC
>NZ_JAAHBU010000465.1 GCF_010671725.1 Pseudomonas brassicae
CCATCGCGGCTCGGGTAGTCACCAGCCACCGCGTCCCATAACGGCGGCAAGCTCCAGCCCAGCGGGGCGGATGCTGGTGGCAAACCACATCGAGCTCAAGCGCCGGTCGACATGCACCGCCGGGTGCAGGCCGGTCTGCCCGCCCAGCAGTCGGGCCATCGCCAGGCCGGCGGCAGCGATGCTGGCGCTGGCCAGCTCGGTGACCGCAAAGGTCGAGGGCAGCGCACCTGCCGCGTGCAGGTGCAGGCCCTGCTGTGCGCTTGCGGGCAAGCCCAGTGCTTGGGTAATGCTGTCGAGCAGGTCACTCATGGTTGGCCCTCCGGGTGCAGGGGCCATTGCAGACCATCAGGGCCGATTGGTCAAACCTTGCGCGCCGGCAAAGCGCTCCGGGCGCGACCAGATCCACAGGTTGCCCAGGGCCATCCCGCCGATGCCGAGGAACACGGGCCAGCGCGGGCCGATGAACACCAGCATCAGGCAGGCGCACAGCAGCATGCTGAGCGTGGCGCTGACCTTGGCGCGGCGCTGGATCACCTTGCCGTTGCGCCAGTTGAGCAGGATCGGGCCGAACAATCGGTGGTTTTCCAGCCAGGCGCTCAGGCGCGGCGAGCTGCGGGTGGCGGCCCAGGCGGCGAGCAGGATGAATTCGGTGGTGGGCAGGCCGGGAATCACGATGGCCACCAGGCCGATCCCCAGGCTCACGTAGGCGAGCAGGCCGTAGAGTACGCGGGACAGTTTGGAGGCGGATGGGTGGCTCATGGGGTCCATTGACTGCATGGGGTGGGCCCGACCACTGCAGTGGCCGGGCACGGCTTCAGGCCAGCTCGGCCTTCGGCGCGGTGGCGTAGGCGTGTTTCAGCAACGCGGTGAAGCGTTCGAAGGCGGCCACTGCGCCCTGTTCGGCGGCGGCTTCTTCTTCGGCGTTCAGTTCAAGGCCATCGAGGATGCGCGTGAACTGCTTCCAGCCTTCGGCACGGCCACCGGCTGGCTCGCCCAGGTGGCGCGCGCCGAAGCTGTCCGACAGGCCCAGGCCGACGGCACGCTTGATCAGGAACGCAGCGCCCAGTTTGGAGCCTTCGGAGACGAATATCCAGCCCATCGCGGCGCCCAGGCTCGGGTGGGCCACGGCGCCCGGGAAGGCCGCGGGCACGGCGGTGTCGAGGTCGGTGAGGTCGAGGCGGGCCTGTTCGGCACGGCAGCGTTCGGCGAGGTCGGGCACGATGGCGATCAGTTGCGGGTCGGTGTACAGGGCCTGGAGCTCGGACTGGAACAGGTACTGGGCGACCACGAAGCGGGCGAAGCTCTCGCGGGTTTCGAACGGGGCATGGGATTTGACCAGCGTGTCGAGTTCACTGTGCGGGGCGTGGGTGAGCTGGTTGAGGCGCTGCGAGCGCAGGGCGGGGCGTTCGGCGGTAGCGGTCATGGGGCATCCTTGAGGAATGAGGGTGTCTTGAGTAACTGGGTCGTATGTAACTAGACGGTTGAGGCGCGCGGAAATAGTAAAAAAACAGGGCTGCCCTGCAGCCCCGTCGCAGGTCAGATGTCCCAGACCAGATTGATCGCGAAATTGCGGCCCGGCATGGTCAGGCGGTCCATGTTGGCCGGCTGGGTCACCGCGGCCTCGCCGACACCGTCGTAACCGCGTACGTCATCCCACAGCCAGTACTTCTTGTCGGTCAGGTTGTAGATGCCGGCGTTGATCGTGAGGTCGTCGCTGAGCTTGTAGAACCCGCTCAGGTCGAGCATGCCCAAGCCCGGGGTGCGGAACTGGCTGCTGGCCCCGTCGGGCGCCTTGAACTGGCTGTCGTCGACACGGGTCTTGCGCTTGACCAGGGTCCAGCTCAACAGGCCGCCATAGCGGTCCTGCTCGTAACCCAGGCCGAACACCCCCGGTCAGCGGGTTGACGCTGTTCAACGGCTGGCCGGTGTCGTCGTTGCGCCCCTGGGCATAGGCCAGCGAGCCCTGGGTATACAGGCCTTGCGGCGCGCCGAAGTGATCAAGGTTCAGGCGGCCCTTGAGCTCGGCGCCCTTGATGGTGGCGTGCCGGATGTTCTCGGCGCGAAAATCGAGGGCATCGTCACCGTTGAGCAGGGCATCTTCGTTGATGAAGTCGCGGTACTTGTTGTAGAACGCCGCGACGGCGAAGTTGCCTGCGTCGAAGTTACCGCGCAGGCCGATTTCGTAGCTCTTGCTCTTCTCGGGCTCCAGGTCCGGGTTGGGCTCGACCACATAGTTGCCCGCGAGGTTTTCGAAACGACCGTACAGCGCCTTGGCGGTCGGGGTGCGGAAGCCTTCGGCGTATTGTCCGTAGCCGGTGTAGTGGTCGTCGAACGCATAGGTCACGCCCAGCTTGGGCGACAGGCGGTGCCAGTTCTTCTGCTGGTCGTTGACCGTGGTGGTGGGGCCGGTCGGCAGGGTGGCCAGGAATGCCTCGGTCAGGTGTGGCTTGAGCTGGGTGTAGTCGTAGCGTGCCCCCGGCAGGAAGGTCCAGTCGTTCCAGCGGATCTCGTCCTGCACGAACAGGCTGTAGGTCGTGATGGTCGGGTCCGGGAAGTCGCTGACCAGTGGCTGGCCGCCCGAGGGGGCCGGCTGGCCGATCACGCACCCCATGCCGCTGCTCAGGCAGGTGGCTTCACCACTGCGCGACCCGGTGACTTTCTGCTGCTTGAATGTGGTGCCGTAGGTCAGCAGGTGCTCGCTGTCGCCCAGGCTGAAGGCCTTGTCCAGTTGTGCGTCGAGTACCCACTGGCGATCCTTGTAGGTGGTCTGGCGGGTGCGCAGGGTGGTGAAGGCCGGCGCATAGATCTCTTCGGTGGTCTGCCCGGTCTTGCCGATCTGGTAGTTCAGGCTCCACTTGAGGTTGTCGGCCAGCAGGCTGCCCAGCGCGAATTGGTGATTGATGCCGAAGCGTTCACGCGTGACGGTGTCGTTGCCGGTACGCGACTTGTACCAGTCGCGCGCACCCAGGCCGGGGAACCAGGGCCCGCCCACCGAGCTCAACTGGTTGGTGTCGCGATCGTCCTTGTAGCGCTCGTAGGTCAGCCCCAGCCGGGCGTCGTCGGCATAGTTCCAGCCCAGCTTGGCCAGTACGTTGGTGGTGCGCGCATCCTGTGGGTTGGCTTCGGTGCGTTCCAGCCCGTCGCCGCTGTGGCCACCGTACGACTCGGTCTCATGCCCGTTGCGCTGGCTCAGGTGCAGCAGGCCGTCGACGTCGCCCTGGCGCGCGGCCACGGTGGCCGAGCTCAGCCAGCTCTCGTCGCCGAGCTGTAGCCGGCCTTGAGGCGCGCACCGACGTCCTGGCCCGGCTTGATGATGTCGTCCGGGTCGAGGGTGAAGTAGCTGACCGCGCCGCCGATGGCGTTGCTGCCGTACAACACCGAGGCCGGGCCGCGCAGGATCTCGACGCGCTTGACGATCTCGGGGTCGACGTAATTGCGCTGAGTCTGGGCATAGGGGCCGTAGAAGTAGCTGTCGGGGATCGACACGCCGTCGATCTGGGTGAGTACGCGCTCGCCGTCGATACCGCGGATGTTGTAGCCGTTCAGGCCGCTGCGCTGGCCCACGCCGCTGACCGACACGCCGGGCTCGTAGCGCACCAGGTCCTTGATGCTGTTGACGTTGTTGCGGTCCAGTTGGTCGCGGCTCTGCACGCTGACGGTGCTGGGCACCTGGCTCACGTCCTGGGCGGTACGGGTGGCGCTGACGGTCACCTGCTGCAGGGTGATGGCATTGGAAACCGGACGTTCGATCACCACGTTGCCGGCGCCGAGCTTGCGGTAGTTCAGCTGGGTCCCGGCGAGCATCTGCTGCAGGGCCTTTTCCGGCGTCATTGCGCCGTTCACGCCAGGCGACGCCACGCCTTCGGCCAGTTCCGCCGACAGCCCGACCTGCCAGCCGGTCACCACGCTGAAGGCGTTGAGCGCCGATACCAGCGGCTGCTGGGCAATCGCGAAGCGATAGTCACCCATGCGCGGGGCGCTGGCCTGGGCCGGCTCGGCAGCCAGTGCGGGCAGGCTGCAGGCACCGCTGGCGAGCATGGCCAGGGTCAGCAGCGACAGCGTGCAGCGTTGTACGCGGGCTGGGCGGGGGGTGACTGAAGACCGGCGTGTGAAACCTGTGGGCATCGAAAAGCGCTCCCTGTCGCGCAAAGGTTATAGGTGCGGCTGATTCAAAAATAAGAATCAGTTGCATTGGCTATAACGAGACGTGTCACCCCAGGGCATCGCGTAAAAATACTTTCGAATCAGTTCAGAATCACCAGCGCCGGGTATTCCTGCACGCGTGCGGAGGTGATGTGGGCCAGTGAGCGCACGGCTTCGAGCGGCTGGTCGAGACGGTAGTTGCCGGTGACGGCGACGCTCTGCAGGCGCTCGTTGGTGCTGATGATCCAGCCTGGGTAGTAGCGCCCAAGCTCCGCCAGTACCTGGCTCAGCGGGCAGTTCTCGAACACCAGCCGGCCGTGCACCCAGGCCAGGTCCTTCTGCTGGTCGAGGCGCTCACGCTGGCCGAAACCGTCGGGCCCGACGCTGATGCTGTCGCCGGCGCTCAGGCGGATACGCTGGTCGCTGCTGGCCAGCAGGTCGACGTCACCGCGCGTGCACGCGCACCTGA
>NZ_JAAHBU010000466.1 GCF_010671725.1 Pseudomonas brassicae
GTGCGCCAGGTCACGCTGAGCGACAACAGCCAACTGTGGCTCAACCACAATACCCGGGTAGACATTGCCTTCACCCCACAGCAACGCCGCCTCGTGCTGATCCAGGGCGAAATCCTGCTCGACAGCAGCAATGACCCTCGCCCCCTGGTCATCGAAACCCCCAGCGGTGAAGTGCGTGCCAGGCATGGACGTATCAGCGTCGATTACCAGCGCAACGGCTCTTATGTGAACGCAATGGCGGGCGATGTGTACGTGCACCCGCGCCTGGGCAACGCCAGCCGGCTGCCCAGCGGCAAGGGCGTATGGATGCGCCGGGCCGGCAGCAGTTGGCAATGGAGTGTGCAGCCGAGTCGCTTCAACAACCAAGGATGGCCGGCGCCATGACACCGCTATCGTGCTGCTGGCGGCCAGGCCATGGGTAGCAAACTTGCCGAGAAACTGGCGCATCGCGCCAGCAAGAGTCGATTTACTGCTGCTGATACTGGCTCAGATACTTGTCCAGCACCGCCTTGTCGCCGCTCCCATCCCCCGCCACCTGCCACAACCGCCGCTCGATCCCCTGCGCCAGCAGATGCCCCACCGCCGCCTCGATCGCCGACAGTACGCACAGTTGCGCCGGCTCGTTGGTGGTGTACCCCACCTCCGCCTCCAGCAGTTTCTTGAACTCGATGAACTTGAACACCCCGGCGCTGCGCCCCACCGAGTAGATGGTCTTGCTGGTCATCACGTTGGCCAGCACCTGCCCACTGCGCACATCCACCGCGCGCAGGTTCACCGACACCTGGTCCACACGGTATTCGCGCGAGATGTCGATGCCCAGATAACGCGCGCCCTCCCCACCACTGCGCACGTTGGTGTCGTAGGCAATGATGCCGCCCTCCAGCATCAGGTTGGCCGCCTGCAGCGGCGGCAACTCGCCCTGGATGTTCACCGGCGTATCGGGCTTTTTCTGCGAAGCACGGATGATCTTGCGCTCGGTCAGCAGGTTCTGCAGCCCTTCGCGCTCCAGCACCACGAACCAGCCACTGGCCTGCAACGCGTCCATCAGCATGCTCGCCGCACCCTGGGTCACGCTGGTGGAGAAGGAACTGGCCGGGGTCGGCTTGTATTGCCCGGTCTGGTCGCGAAACCCATACACCACCGCCATCAGCCGGCCCTTGGGCCGCGGCATGTTGAGCAGGTCGTAGTAGGTCGAGGCACGCGGGGTCAGCGTCGGGCTCTCGGTGTCATCGGCCGGCATCGGCTCACGCAGGCCGCAGCCCTGCAACGTCGCCAGTACCAACAGCACACTCAGTAGTCGTTTCATGTCGTTCACTCCCCATTCACGCACGGCGGCTCAATTCAGGCCGTTGACCTGGATTTCCGAAACCTCGCCGGTCGCCCGGTCGGTCACCTGGATACTCAAGGAGCCGGAATCATCGATCACGTTGATGATGAAAGAGTCGGTCGACATGCTCCCGGTGTTGCCGCTGGAAATGTTGTCCATCAGTTGCGACAGCAACCGCGACTCCAGCTGATTGGTAAAGCGCTCCAGCGCCGTGGTGCCGGCCACGCCGGTACGGCTTTTGATCGACGGGTCTTCGTAGTCGTTCTGTGCCTGGGCATTGTTGAGCAGCCAGGTGCCGTTCAACGGGTTGCCGCCGAACGAGGGGTTGATCGGGGTGTAGACCAGCTCGGTCGCACCGGCCTGGCTGCCCAGCACACTCAGCAGCACGAAACCCGTCAGGCTGCAGGCTTTGTAGTTGTTGTTCATAGCTCGTCCCTCTCCAGATCGGTGGTGTCCTGCAGCAGCGACTCCAGCTTGCGCCGGACGATCTCCTGCTTGACCAGGTCGGCCGCCTCAAAGGCAGCCTCCTTGAGTTCAACGGTGTTGGGCGGCAGAAAGCGCCGGTAGATCACGCGCTGCTGGTACTCGACAGTCACCAGGCTGCCCCAGCGGGCATCCGGCTTTTCACGTACCACCAGGTTGAAATCCAGGCGGCTGGTGGCACGCAGCCGCTCGGCAAAGCTGTAATAGAAGTCGTGGCCGATGTGCGAGATGGTCGAGTCGACGATGAAACCCATCATCTCGTCCTCGTCGCCGGCATGCGCCTGGGCACTCAGCAGCACCAGCAGCAGCGCGGCAATGCGCAGCCGGCGATTCATTGCCCGGCCCCTGTACGTGAGCCCTTGCGGGCGTTGTCGACAAAGGCGCGCTCGGCCGCGAACTGCCAGTCGGCGTAATGCCCCACCCCTTCGAAATCAGCCCACTGCGCGTTGAACCCGGACTGCTTGAGCGGGGTGTCCTGCGAGCGGCTGTAGACCCCGGTGATGCGCCCGTCGATCGAGCGCAGCAGGCCCCAGTCGTCACTGGCGGTGATCGGATCGCGGTACAGCTTGCGCAGGTGGCGCCGCGGGTTGGGGTAGCGCGCATCCTCCAGCAGTTCGTCCAGGGTCTGCGGGTACTGCGCCAGGCCCGGCGACTGGCGGTAGTAGCTGCGCAACGCCTGGGCGTACTGCGTGCCCACCCACAGCAGTTCGCGCTCGCGGTCGCGCTTGGCCACGGTCGACCACAGCTGGCCGGTGACGGCCAGGCCGATGCCCATCAGCACGATCAGCAGCAACACCCCCAGGTAGGTAAAACCGCCCTGGCCTGCGGCGCCGCACTTACCACTCGGCATAAAGGCTGCCATCACGCGCCCTCCCGGTTGCACCGCTCTTGATGTCGCCCACCCCGCCCGCCGTGCCTTCGGGCGGTGGCAACACCTGCCACAGGTCGCGCCGTTCGGTGATCGGGTCCAGCGGCGCGGCACGCAGGTAGCGCTGCTCGACCAGTTGCTCCAGCGATTCGGGGTAGTGCCCGGTATCGCCGTAGTAGTGGTCCAGCGCCTCGCGCATCACCGCCAGGCTCTGGCGCAGCGTGGTTTCCTTGGAGGTCTGCAGGCTGTTGAAGTAACGCGGCATGGCGATGGTCATCAAAGTGGCGATGATCGCCATCACCACCAGCAGTTCGATCAGGGTGAAGCCCTTGTTCTGGCGCATGCTGTTCACCACTCGCCGTAGGCGATGCCGTTGAGGCCCTTGCCGGGGGCCTGGGAATACACGTCGAACACGTCCTGCCCCTCGCGCGGGCTCTGCGCCGGGCTGTCGTAGCTGCGCAGGCCCCAGCCGCCGGCGTCGTCGCGCTTGAGCGGACGCAGCGGGTCGTGGGGGATGCGGCGCAAAAAGTAGAACTTGGCGCCCTTGGCACTGCGCACATCGCGCACCCCGTCCACCAGCACCGCCAGGCTCGGTGGGTAACCGCTGCCGTCGAGGCTCTTTTCGAGGTAGCCGGCGTCATAGGCGCGCTTGTAGGCGTCGATGGCGTCACGCAGCTGGTACAGGGCGGTCTTCAATTCCTGCTCCTTGCCACGGCGCACCAGCGTTTCGGTCAGCGGCGCGGCAATTGCGGCCAGCAGGCCGACCAGCGCCAGCGTGAGCATGACTTCGATCAGGGTGAAACCGCCTTGGCTGCGTTTCATGGTTCAAGGCTCGCTGCGCTCGGTACCGCGGCCAGCGGCGGCGCATCGGCCTGCCCGGCCACTTCGCCACTGCGGTTGAGGTTGCGGATCTGCATGCTGGTTTCGGTGCCGGTGGCGAACTCCATGTCCGACGGGCTCTGGTACGGCAGGTTGCGCACGATGCGCGGGGTGATCGACAGCACCAGTTCGGACTTGCCGTAGTTGTCCTTGTTGCTGCCGAACAGCCGGCCCAGGCCGGGGATGTCGCCCAGCCCCGGGATCTTGTTGCCGCTGGCGTCATGGTCGTTGCGCACCAACCCGGCCAGGATCTGCGTTTCACCGTCGTGCAGGCGCAGCGTGGTCTGCGCGTTGCGGGTGTCGACCTGCACCGGGATAGTGCCCTGGCGGGTCGGCTCCAGCGGCGTGGCATTGCTGACTTCCAGGGCGATCTTGATCGCCACTTCGTTGTTCAGGTGCACGATGGGCTGCACTTCGAGCTTCAGGCCCACGTCCAGGTAGGTCACGCTCTCGGTGATCACCGGGCCCTGGGTCGAAGGCACCGAGGTAGCGCTGATGATCGGCACGCGCTGGCCAATGTGAATGCGCGCCTGCTCGCGGTTGCTCACGCGGATCACCGGGCTGGCCAGGGTGTTGATGTCCTTGTCGGCCGCATTGATCTTGAGCTGTGGCGAGGGCGAGATGGAGATGCGCGAGGAGTCGATGCCGCGCAACTGGTCGAGCACGCTCACGCCCTTGCCATCGCTGGACAGCACGCCAAAGGTGTTGGGCCATTGCAGGCCCAGGTCGAGGATGCGCGAGCGGGCCACCTCCATCACTTCCACTTCCAGCACCACTTCGGGGTTGGACTGGTCCTGGGACTGCAGCAGCTTCTCGGCCATGCGCACCGCATCGGGGGTGTCGCGCATGGTCAGGGTATTGAGGCGTTCGTCGACGAACACGTCGCGGGTCTTGAGCATGGTCTTGACCATGTTCAGCGCGGTGTTGGAATCGATGCTGGTGAGGTAGAAGGTGCGCATCACCAGTTCCTGGTAGTCCTTGGTCTTCTGCGGCGAATCGGGGTAGATCAGCAGGGTGTTGTCGTTCACCACCTTCTGGTGCAGCTGGTTCTGTTCCAGCAACAGGGCCACGGCGTCCTCGATGCGCACATCGCGCACGAAAATCGTGGCTTTCATGTCGGGGCGCAAGTCCTTGTCGAAAATGAAGTTCAGCCCCGCCACCTGCGACAGCACCTCGAAGATGGTCTTGAGGTTGGCATCGCGAAACTCCAGGGTCACCGCCCGGTCCAGCTTGCTGCGCAGTTGCGGGTTGGGCTGGGCGGTACGGCTCTGCACCCGCTCGATGTCCTTGCGCAGGGCCAGCCCGCCTTCGTTCTGCGGGTCGAGCAAAAGCACTTCGCGCATGTGCCGCTCGGCCCCGAACAGGTCGCCCTGGCGCAGCGCCGCCTGGCCCAGCGCGGTGCGCTCGCCGATGTTGCGCAGCTGTTCGATCTGGCGCACCGCTTCCTGGGCGCGGCGGTTCTGCGGCTCGATGGTCAGCACCCGTCCGTAGGCCATGCGGGCCCCGCCAAAATCATGCCGGCTGCGGTCGCTGTCGCCCTGGGCCAGCAGGTTTTCCACCGCCTTGGCGCGGCCCTGGGCCAGTGCGATGTTCAGCTCGGTGTCACGTGGCGCCTCGGCCAGGGCCTGTTCGAGGGTGGCCAGGCCCGCCTCGTATTGCCCTTCATTGATCAGGGCCTGGCCGTCTTTGCGAACGCCGCTGGTGCCGCAGCCGGCCACGGCCACGAACAGCGCCAGCAGCAGGAACGGTGCAGTAGTGCGAAGGCGTGGCGAATTCATGGTGCGCTCCCTACAGACAAGGTCTGGGACAGGTGCAATGGCAGGTAGACCAGGCTCAGCTCCGTGGCGGAGATCTGCTCGATCCGGTAGGTGTCGTCGATCACGTCGCCGCGGCGCACGACGTAGAGCTTTTCACCGCTTTGCAGGAACACCTGCTGGTCATCACGATCGTCCAGGCGTCCGACGAACTGGAAAGGCAAGGCCGGAGCCACCGGCACCACCACCGGGGCGACCACCACGGCCGCTTGCTCGGTGACGCTGGCCAGCACGGCTGCGGGCTTCCAGCTCTTGCTGGCGAACAGGTCCACCGGGCTCACTGCTCTGGCCCTGCTAGCGACTGGCGGCGTAGCCGAGGCTGGCAGCCGCGAGGCCACTGCGCGGGCGACAGGGGCGTCGTTTTCAGCCTCTGGCGCGTCGAAGAAGTAGCCCGGCGCCCAGGCCAGCACGGCAGCCACGCCAAGGAACGCCGACCAGCCGAGCATGCGTTGAGTGTTCATCACGACCTCGACAGGTAAAGGGTCATGCGGATACGCCCGGTCAGCTCGCTGTCACCGATGCGCTTGCGTTGCAGGTCGATGTCTTCGAGCACCAGCGCCGGCATCTGGCCGAGCAGCGCATGCAGGAAGCGGCGGATCTGCGGGTACGTGCCGCGCAGCGGCAGCAGGATCTGATAGCGCGCCAGGCGGGTCTTGGGGTCCACACCCAGGGCGTACTCGCCACGCGCCAGGGTGATCTTTTCGGCGCGGGCCAGGCCATAGATGTGCTCGATGGCCTCGGTGGCCTGGGGCTGGGCCGGCAATTGGCGGTGCAGGTCCTGCAGCGGGTCCTGTGCCTGCACCGCCACCTGACGCTCGCCACGTGCCAACTGGCGCACCTGCTCGGCGAGTTGGGCGTCCTGCACACGCAGGGCCTGGAGTTGTTGCCACTGCGGCACCAGGCTGACGCCGTAGAGCATTGCCAGCAGCACCAGTGCGCTGCCGCCGAGCAGCGGCCCGCCAAGGCGCTGCACCTGTTCATGAACGATCAGGCTAGAGATGTGCATCGCCGCTCTCCCAACTGGCCGACAGGTTGAACTGCACCGGGTGCTCGGGTTGCTTGGCCTGGATCTCGTGGTTGAGCAGCGACACATCACGCAGCTCGGCACTCGCTTCCAGGCGCTTGTGAAAGGCCAGCATCGCTTCCAGGTCGCGGGCTTCGGCGCTGATGCGCAGCTGGCCCTTGCGTGCATCGGGGGTCAGGGTGAGCAACGCCACATCGTCCTGGGGCAAGGCTTCGAGCATCGCGAACAGGCGCTCCCACGGCCGTTGCAACTGCTGTGACACGCTGCGCATCTGCGCCAGGCTCTCGGCCTCTCGCGGCTTTGCGCCGGGCTCAGGCCGGGCTGGCTGCGCGGGCGCATGCCCAGTTGCTGCTCGGCCTGCTGCAC
>NZ_JAAHBU010000467.1 GCF_010671725.1 Pseudomonas brassicae
CGCCGGCAAGGCCGGCTCCTGCAGTGAGGATCAGACGTGTAGGAGCCGGCCTGCCGGCGAAGAGGCCAGCAAGACCCAAAGCGCAAGGCAATGGATCCTCCGCCGTCATCCGTTCACTGGCAAATCCGGATTTGTATCAGGCTTTTGCGGCCAACAACGCTTCCAGCTTCTCTTGATCGCGCGCGAACTGACGGATGCCTTCGGCGAGTTTTTCGGTCGCCATGGCGTCCTCGTTGGACAGCCAGCGGAACTGGCTTTCGTCCAGTGTCAGGCGCGGCTCACCGGCCTTGCCCGGCACCAGCTTGCGTTCCAGGCGGCCCTGGTCATCGCTCAGCTGTTGCAGCAGTTCGGGACTGATGGTCAGGCGGTCGCAGCCTGCCAGTTGCTCGATCTGGCCGATGTTGCGAAAGCTCGCGCCCATGACCACGGTGTCGTAGCCATTGGCCTTGTAGTAGTCGTAGATACGAGTGACCGACTGCACGCCCGGGTCTTCGGCGCCGACGTACTCCTTGCCGGTGGACTTCTTGTACCAGTCGTAGATACGGCCCACGAACGGCGAGATCAGGAACACCCCGGCATCGGCACAGGCGGCGGCCTGGGCGAAGGAGAACAGTAGGGTCAGGTTGGTCTGGATGCCTTCCTTTTCCAGCACCTCGGCGGCGCGGATGCCTTCCCAGGTGGAGGCCAGCTTGATCAGCACGCGATCGCGGCCAATCCCGGCCTTGTCGTACAGCTCGATCAACTGGCGGGCCTTGGCCAGCAGGGCAGGCTGATCGAACGACAGGCGTGCATCCACTTCGGTGGAGATGCGCCCGGGGATGACCTTGAGGATACCGCTGCCGACCGACACCGCGAACGCATCACAGGCCAGGCCCAGGTCGCCCTTGCTGTGCCTGACCGCTTCGTCGAGCAGTTCGGCATAGCCGGGCATGGCCGCGGCCTTGAGCAACAGGGACGGGTTGGTGGTGGCATCGACCGGCTTGAGCCGGCTGATTGCATCGATGTCGCCGGTGTCGGCAACGACCGTGGTGAACTGCTTGAGTTGTTCCAGCTTGGAAGTCATGAGCGTGCTCTGTCCTGTGCGGTTCGACGACATTACCCGAGCGCTGCCGGGCGCTCAAGGGCTGTGCGGCAGGCATCGGCTAGGGGATACCGATTGGAGTGTCGAAGCGCGCGCAGGTTCCTAGCGCCCTTGCAGCAGCAGGCCGGCCTGGTCGAGCAGGCCGAGCGGGTCCTGGCTTTTGTGGATATCGACCGACAGCAGTTGGCGGAACTTGCGCGCCCCTGGGAAACCCTGGCCCAGGCCGAGGATATGGCGGGTGATGTGGTGCATGGCGCCGCCACTTTCCAGGTGCCTGGCGATGTAGGGGCGCAGCCTGGCCAGGGCTTCACTGCGGCTGATCACTGGCGCGTCGCTGCCAAACAGCTGCTGGTCGACTTCGGCCAGTACATAGGGGTTGTGATACGCCTCGCGGCCGAGCATCACGCCGTCGAAGGTCTGCAGGTGCTGTTGGCATTCGGCGAGGGTCTTGATGCCGCCGTTGAGGATCAGTTCCAGGTCGGGGAAATCGGTTTTCAGCTGTGCAGCGATGTCGTAGCGCAGCGGCGGGATTTCGCGGTTTTCCTTGGGCGAAAGGCCTTCCAGGATCGCGATGCGTGCGTGCACGGTAAAACTGCGGCAGCCGGCGTCGCGTACCTGCCCGATGAAATCGCAGAGCTCGGCATAGCTGTCGCGGCCGCTGATGCCGATGCGATGCTTGACCGTGACGGGGATCTGTACCGCGTCGAGCATGGCCTTGACGCAGTCGCCCACCAGCGCCGGGTGGCCCATCAGGCAGGCGCCGATCATGTTGTTCTGCACGCGGTCGCTGGGGCAGCCGACATTCAGGTTCACTTCGTTGTAGCTGGCGTTCTGTGCCAGCACAGCGCAGGCGGCCAGATCGGCCGGCACGCTGCCGCCCAGTTGCAGGGCCAGCGGGTATTCCGCTTCATCGTGGCGCAGGAAGCGCTCGGCATCGCCATTGAGCAGCGCGCCGGTGGTGACCATCTCGGTGTAGAGCAGGGCGTTGCGCGAGAGCAGGCGCAGGAAGTAGCGGCAGTGGCGGTCAGTCCAATCCATCATCGGTGCAACGCTGAACCGGCGGGACACTGTAGCGCCTGTATTTACGGGAGATGCCGCTGAATTCTGTACCATTTTGCTCTACGTGTTGAGTGTCTGTTTGCAGGGGGAGCGCACACGGTGTGATGGCGCCCAAACGCGCTGATTGCAGCCACGGCTGCCCAGCACAGCTACGTTTGCCTCGTGATGGCCTGCAAGTTTACCAACACCGCCAGGCCTGCGTGCGAAAACACACCGCTTACCCTCCCAAGCGACGCTGCAAGTCTGCTCAACGCCATGGCGAATCCGCCGAGGGGCGGTTGAGCAACCAGCCCCCGGGCACCCGGGCCTCGGTTACGTTGCCGCGCCTGCCCTCAATGCTTGGTTTCGCCTGCCGCCATCCGTCCCGGTTGGTCCAGCGCAACCTGCATCGCCTCAAGCGAGCGACTGATCAGCGCCGCTTCGTCATGTTTGCCGGCCGCAATCAGTCGATCACGCTCCTTCTGCAGGTTCTCGGCATGTTCGTTCAGGCCAGCCGCAGCTTCCCAGTACTCATCCATGTACTTCTCCTCAATAGGGGGCAATACGTTCAATCGTGTTCCTGAGCCAGGTAGATCAGTTCACTGTCGAAAAGGTTGAGCAGCATCTGCACGGAAAGCGGTTCGACGATGTCGCCCACAAGGTGGGTAATGCGCACGCAAGCCCCCGACTTTTCCAACACTTGCACAAGATTCAGCAGCCTCTTCTGCTGTGAAAGTACCCCGTCTTCGTCGGACATTTCTAGGGGAAAATCTTGTGTGTCGACATGGACCACAGGCTCTGTAGTCCCGATCCTACGCATTAGCACCGACACGCTTTCTTCTGAAAAACTTCGCAACAGTTTGACGATGCTGGGCTTGTGGTCGGCCTGGGTGATGGCGATGGCGTACTCGGACATGCGTGATGAACTCGTTGATGTAA
>NZ_JAAHBU010000468.1 GCF_010671725.1 Pseudomonas brassicae
TTTTTTGTGGCCTGTGGGATCAGGCCCGACGGGCTTGCAGGTCTTGTTCGTTTTCGAGGAATTCTTCCTGCAGCAGGGCATCTGGTGCAGAGGCTGCAGCGGCTTTCTGGGTCACGGCACGTTTGCCGCGCAGTTTACCGAACAGGTGCTCCAGTGCGTGATCGAGCTTGGTCGCAGCGCCTTCGATGGCCTGCTCCAGGGTGTCGGCCTTGTGGCTGACGGAAATCGGTTGGTGGCCTTTGGGGCGTGCCTCCATCTGGCAGCGCAGATCATGGGGGCCTGGCTTGTCGCCGTTCTCATCGCGCAGGTGAACTTCGATGCGGGTGAGGTCTTCTTCGTAGCGTTCGAGCGTGCTTTCTACCGTAGTGCGTACCCACTCTTCGAGACGGGCACTGCTTTGGATATGGTTGTCGCTGTTGACTTGGATTTGCATAGTTCAATCCCTTATTCAGCTAGCTCGCAAGAGATTCGATGAGGGCCGTTGCGGCCTGTGGAAATCATCGCCTCTTGACTACAAGGTCAGGCAGTTGGCGAAACTTTTCAAGTCCTTGAAGAAGAAAAATATTTTGAGGCAATTAATCCAGTGAAAGGGGCCAGGGGCTGCGGTAGATCAATATGAGCGGCGTTGAATCCTTCGCTGGCAAGCCAGCGCCCACAGGTACAGCGCTGATCCCTGTGGGGGCTGGCTTGCCAGCGAAGCAGGCGCCCTTGATCAGAAGGCGACCGCGGTCTGCAGGTACACCGTGCGCGGTTCACCCACGTACTTGCCCTTGTTGTTGTCGTCGAACGAACGGGTGAAGTACTGGTGGTTGAAGATGTTCTTCACCCCCACCGCCACGTTCAGGTTCGACAACTGCGGGCCGAAATCGTAGCCGGCACGGCTGCTGAACAGCATGTAGCCCGGAATCCGCCCGGCCGCGCCATCCGCGCTTTCCGTCGAGGTGTTGGCATTGTCGGCGAACTGGCTGCTCTGGTAGGTGCTGTCGAGGTTCAACTGCCATGGGCCGTCGGTGTAACCCACCCCCAGCGTACCCTTGTGCTTGGAGGAGAACGGCACACGATTGCCGCGGTTCGGCCCCTCTTCGCGGATGCTCGCATCGACGAAGGCATAGCTGGCATACACATCGAAGCCGGCCAGCGCCGGGGTCAGCCCGTCGAGGGCGTACTTCACGCTGGTTTCCACGCCCTGGTGGCGGGTTTCGCCGCGTGCGATCACGTCGTCGGTGGTCTGGTTGCTCTCGTACTGGTTGTCGAAGTTGATCAGGAACAACCCGGCCTCGGCCTGCAGGTTGCCGTTGTCGTAGCGCGTGCCGACTTCCCAGGTGCGGGCTTTCTCGGGCTTCACTTCACCCTTGTTCACGCGGTTGGGCATCTGGCTGTACTGCACGCTGCCGAACGAGCCTTCGGTGTTGGCGTAGAGGTTCCAGCTGTCGTTCAGGTGGTACATCACGTTCAGCGCCGGCAGGGCGGTGTTGTAGTCGCCCTTGTAGTCCAGGTCCTTGATCTTGTTGCTCTGCTGCGACTTGATCATCTCGTAGCGGATGCCCGGGGTAATGGTCCAGCGGCCGATGTCGATGCGGTCATCCAGGTACAGGGCATGGGCATCGGTGCTGCCACGGGTGTCGCGGTCGTTGGGGCTGGAGGTGGTCGGCAACTGGCCGGCGCTGACGTCTTCCATGTAGCGCAGCTCGTGACCGGCCTCGTTGATGTAGCGGTAGCCCAGGCCCACCTCGTGGTGGCTGTCGCCCACCGCAAAGCCCTGGGTGAAGCGGCTTTCGATGCCGCGTACCCAATACTCGCGCGGCGACAGCGACACCGCACTCTTCTGCACCAGGTAGCCGCTGCGCAGGGTCTTGGTGAAGAAGCTGTTGAGGCTGAACTGACGCTCGCCTTGCTGGTAGTCGTAGCCGACGTTGAACATGGTGCGCCGGCCCCAGAACTTGTCCTGCAGGCGGGTCGACTGGTACGGGTCGGCGTCGTAGTCGGCCACGTTCAGGCCGCCAGGCATCTGCGCCTCGCCTTCGTAGTACTGGGCCATGGCGTGCAGGCTGTTGGCCTCGTCCAGTTGCAGCTTGCCCTTGAGGATCAGGTCGTCGATCTGGGTGTCGCTGTGCTCGCGCCAGTCGCCACCCCGGGTGCCCGAATACAGGATAGCGCCACCCAGGCCGTTGTCGGCGGTGCCGCCGGCCAACAGGTTGGCGCTGCTCTTGAAGCCGTCATGGCTGGAGGCCGGGCTGGTCTGGGTCTGCAGGCCGGCCTTGACGGTGGGTGTATCGGGGATGGCGCGGGTCACGAAGTTGACGATGCCGCCCACGTTCTGCGGCCCGTAGCGCACCGCACCACCGCCGCGCACCACGTCCACTGCGTCCAGGTTGCCCAGGCTGATCGGGGCGAACGACAGCTGCGGCTGGCCATACGGGGCAAAGGGCACCGGCACGCCGTCCATCAGCACCGTGGAGCGCGACGCCAGGCGCGGGTTGAGCCCGCGAATGCCGAAGTTGAGCGCCATGTCGTGGCTGCCGGTGCCGTTGTTTTCCGGCGCATTCACGCCAGGGATGCGGTTGAGCACTTCACGCGCGCTGGTCGCGCCGGTGCGTTCGAACTCCTCGCGGCGGATCACGTCGCGGGCGCCGGCGTGGTCGAACACGTTGTCCTGGGCGGCGTTGCCCAGCCAGTCACCCACCACGCTCGAGCTGCCCAGTTCCACCGCAGCGCTGGCGCTCGGGCCCAGCGGTTGCAGGCTGTAGGCATTGTCGCCTTCGGCGCGGGCTTGCAGGCCGGTGCCTTCAAGCAGTGCATCCAGTCCCTGTTGCGTGGTGTAGTGGCCTTCGAGGCCGCGGCTTTGCACGCCGCCGGTCACCTGCGAGCCGAACGAAATCAGTGCGCCGCTCTCGCGGCCGAACTGGTTCAGTGCCGCTTCCAGCGCGGTAGGCGCAATGTGATAGGCGCGCGCGTCAGGTTCGGCTGCCTGCAACGGGGCGATGGCGCCGCAGGTGAGGCTGGCGCCGAGCAGCAGGGCGTGGGCGAGGGGGGGGAGTCGAAGCGGCATGCAAAGGGTCCTTGAGAAGGTCGAGGCAAAGGGTTCTGCCTTCTCTGTCACGCGAGATGAAAAATCGGCTCACGGCGGCTGCAATTAATTTCAGGCGCGGGCTTGGATGGTGACCCAGTAGCGGGTAAAGCGCCGCACGCGCACGGGCAACGCCACCTCCAGCAGGTCGAGGATGCGTTCGCTGTCGGCCAGCGGATAGCTGCCCGAAATCAGCAGGTCGGCCACGGCCGGGTCGCAGTTGAGCTGGCCGCGACGGTAGCGGCCAAGGTCTTCGAGAAAATCCCCCAGGCGCATGTGCGCGGCCACCAGCATGCCGTCTACCCAGGCCCCGGCATTGGCGTCCAGCGCGCTGCTGCGCCCCAGCGCGGGCCGTCGAAGCGGGCTTGCTGCCCGGCGTCCAGACGTTGCTCGGCCAGGCCTGCGCTGCCCTGGAACACCGCGACGTGACTGTGCCCGGCCAGCTGGCGCACATTGAAACGCCCGCTGGACAGGTCGAGCACGCCATTGCCGGTGCGCAGGCGCAGCGGCCGCGGGTCGTCGGCCACATTGAGCAGCAACTCGCCTTCGAGCAGATGCACCAGGCGCTGGTCGCGGTCGAAACGCACATCGGCGGCGCTGGCGGTATTGAGGTGCAGCACGCTGGCATCGTCCAGGCGCATCTGCCGGCGCTGGCCCAGCGGGCTACGGTAATC
>NZ_JAAHBU010000469.1 GCF_010671725.1 Pseudomonas brassicae
TGCGTTGAAAACAGCCTCGGAATGCTTATTTACAACCCGTAAGCTCCGCTCCCTCGGCTGTTTCCGCCTTGCCTGACCTTCGTCTCAAGGCTTTCATACAGACCCTAGTGCTTGCCCGACTGCATGAACAGCCTGATCAGGGGGGCCAGGCTGCTGCCCAGGCCCGCCAGGCGGGTCAGGCTGCCACTGCGCGCGCCCTTGCCCGTCAGAAACCCCAGTAGCACCACCGCGCCGATGCCCCACAGCGGCCCGTGCTTGATGCCCAGCCCGCCCTGCAGCCCGCCTTGCAAGGAGTCGCCCATGCTGCGCAGGCGCGTCAGCGGCTTGAGCACCTGGCCGGATTCATGCCGAATCTCCTGGCGGTGCATTTCCAGGCGCAGGCGTACCAGGGCCTTGCGCAGTTCGCGTCGATCGGTGGTTTGTGGCAGTTCAGGCAGGCTCATGGCAACAGGCGCTCCCGGTCCTTGGCGAGTTCTTCGAGGGTGGCATGGAACGGCGACGATTCGTCGAACACCGCCGCTTTCAGGCGCAGGCCACAGAACACCGCGGCCAACCCGTAGAACACGCACAGGCCGATGATGCCGGCCAGGCGATAGCTGTCCCACAGCAGGATCAGCAACAGGGCCGACAGGCCGGTAAGCAACAGCAGGGCAAACACCAGCGCCAGCCCGGCGAACAGCAGCAGGCTCAGGGTGCGCGCCTTCTGTTCCTGCAGCTCGATGCCGAACAGTTCGACGTGGCCGTGCAGCAGGCCAAGAATTGCTGCGCCCAGGCGCCGCGAGGACGAGCCGGTGGTTTCGGTCTCCATACCCCCGACCTCAGCGACGACTGGCCAACAGGCCGATCAGAAAGCCGACCCCGGCGGCGATGCCGACGGATTGCCAGGGGTTGGTCTGCACATAGTCCTCGGTGGCGCTGAGTGCTGCCTGGCCACGTTCACGCACCGACTCCTGGGTTTGCTGCAGGCTCTGGCGGGCGCGCAACAGGCTGTCGTGGATCTGGTTGCGCAACTCGTCGGCCTGGTCTCCGGCCAGGGTGGCGCTGTGTTCGAGCAGCTTTTCGGTGTCGCGCACCAGGGTCTGGAAGTCTGCCATCAGAATGTCTTGAGCAGTCTTTGCCGTTTTGCTGGCCATGGGTCTCTCCGTGTCGAGTGGGCGTCTGGGATTTCGAGTGCGGGGCGGCGTGGAAGGTTCAGTGCAATCGGCACTGGTACAGCATTTGCTTTGCCCTGGTGCAATCGAGCGGGCGTGCGCGCCAAATCCGGGCGTCGGTGCACAACCGCTCGATAAACCTTAACCCAATCCACGACAAACCCAGGAAAAAACTCCAGGCCGGCGCAATCAACGTCCGCGAGAAGACAGCAATGCGATCCAGGATGGTGCGCGCGTGATGTGTTCGAACCGCTTTGGTGCTTTTTTCGTTCAGCAGGCCTGCCCAATACATGGAACATTTGCTCTCAGCGGTGGACTCACTGGTCCAAGGCTCCAATACCCTGTTCATCCTGCTCGGCGCCGTCATGGTGCTGGCCATGCATGCCGGTTTTGCCTTTCTTGAGGTGGGCACGGTGCGGCACAAGAATCAGGTCAATGCACTGTCCAAGATCCTCAGTGACTTCGCGGTGTCGACCCTGGCGTACTTTTTCGTCGGTTACTGGCTGTCGTACGGCGTGCATTTTCTGCACCCGGCCGCGACCCTCGGTGCCGACCATGGTTACGGCCTGGTGAAGTTCTTTTTCCTGTTGACGTTCGCGGCGGCGATCCCGGCGATCATCTCCGGTGGCATCGCCGAGCGGGCGCGGTTTGCCCCGCAGTTGTGCGCCACGGTGCTGATCGTGGCGCTGGTGTACCCGTTCTTCGAGGGCATGGCGTGGAATGGCAACTTTGGCGTGCAGGCCTGGCTGCAGGCACGCTTTGGCGCCGCTTTCCATGACTTCGCCGGGTCTGTGGTGGTGCACGCGATGGGGGGCTGGCTGGCGCTGGCGGCGGTGCTGTTGCTGGGGCCGCGCAATGGTCGCTACCGCGAGGGCAAGCTGGTGGCCTTCGCACCCTCTAACATTCCGTTTCTGGCCCTGGGCTCGTGGATCCTCATCGTTGGCTGGTTTGGCTTCAATGTCATGAGCGCGCAGACCTTGCAAGGTGTCAGCGGGCTGGTGGCGGTCAACTCGCTGATGGCGATGGTCGGCGGCACCGTGGCCGCGCTGGTGGTGGGACGCAATGATCCGGGCTTCTTGCACAACGGCCCGTTGGCCGGGCTGGTGGCGATCTGCGCCGGCTCTGATCTGATGCACCCGGTGGGTGCGCTGGCCACCGGTGCGATTGCCGGGGCGCTGTTCGTGTGGTGTTTCACCGCGACCCAGAACCGCTGGAAAATCGATGACGTATTGGGCGTGTGGCCACTGCACGGGGTGTGCGGCGTATGGGGCGGGATCGCCTGCGGCATCTTTGGCCAGGTTGCGCTCGGCGGCCTGGGCGGGGTCAGCCTGAGCAGCCAGGTGCTCGGTACCCTCGGCGGGGTAGGGGTGGCGCTGCTTGGCGGCTTTGCCGTGTATGGCGGCATCAAGGCGCTGCTTGGCCTGCGCCTGAGCCAGGAACAGGAGTACTACGGCGCTGACCTGTCGATCCACAGGATCGGCGCCACCAGCCACGACTGAGCGGCCTCAGCGCCCGTGCAGCAGGCGCGCCTGGCAGGCTTCGATGGCGGCCACCGGGCCGCTGAGCACCAGGGTGTCGCCAGCCTGCAGGCGGGTGTCGGCGGTCGCCGACAGCGGCTGGCCGTCGCGTTGCAGGGTGTGTACTTCAACGCCGAGCATGTCCAGGTCCAGCTCCACCAGCGAATGGCCGCAGGCGTTCGACTCGGCATTCAGGGTGACCGCATGCAGCATCACCTTGGGTTGTCCCTCACTGTCCACCGGGCTGGTCTGCGCGCCCTGGTAGAAGCCGTGCAGCAGCCGATAGCGGCTGTGGCGCACTTCGTCGATGCACTGCTGCACGCGCTGCTGTGGCACGCCCAGCATGACCAGGGCGTGGGAGGCGAGCATCAGCTCGATTCCAGCAGTTCCGGTACTACCGCCGTGGCGCCGGCGGCGCGCAGCTCGTCGCGTAGGCTGTCGTCGCGGGTGCGCACCAGGATCGGCACCTGGGTATTGAGCTGGCGGGCTGCCTTGAGCACGCTCATGGCGATGTCGGTCTGGTCTACCGCGATCACCAGCAGGCGTGCACGGTCCAGGCCGATGGCCGCCAGCAGTTCGCCGCGACGTGAGTCGCCATAGTGCACGCAGTGCTCGCCGGCAGCGGCCTCCTGGACCCGTACCGGGTCGTCGTCCAGGGCGATGAAAGCGTGTTGCTCACGGCGCAGAAAACGCCCGATGGACTGGCCGACACGGCCGTAGCCGCAGATCAGCACGTGGCCGCTGAGCGAAGCGCTCTGCGCCTGGATTTCTTCAAGCTGCACTTCCTCGTTGGGTTTGCGGTGCAGGCGGGCGGCAAGCGCCGGCGCGCCGCGCAGCATCAGCGGGGTGAGCAGCATCGAGCAGAAGGTGGCGGCAAGCAGCAGGTGGCCGAGGGCTTCGGGCAGCAGGTGGGTCTGTTGCATCTGTGCCATCAGCGCAAAGCAGAACTCGCCGCCCTGGGCCAGGGCCAGGCCGCTGCGCCAGGCGGTTTCGCTGTCGCTGCCGCGCAGTTTGACCAGCACCGCCACCACCGTGCCCTTGATCGCCAGCAAGCCCAGGGTCAGGCCGAGGATGGCCAGGCCATGGCTGGCAAACAGTTGCAGGTCGATCAGCATGCCGATACTGACGAAGAACAGGCCGAGCAGGATGTCGCGAAACGGCCGGATATCGGCCTCGATCTGGTGGCGGTAGTTGCTCTCGCCCAGCAGCATGCCGGCCAGGAACGCCCCCAGTGCCGGTGACAGGCCCAGCAGGTGGGTGAGCCAGGCGGTGAGCAACACGATGACCAGCGCCAGCAGCACGAACAGCTCGGCGGAGTGGGAGCGCGCCACCTCATGGAACAGGCGTGGCAGCAGCCAGCGGCTGGCCAGCAGCAGGCCGACGAACAGAATCACGGTCTTGCCCAGGGTCAGCGGCAGGGCCCAGTACCAGGCCTGTCCGCTTTGACCGGCGAACACCGGCACCAGCGTCAGCAGCAACACCGCGACCACGTCCTGGAACAGCAGCACGCCGATGGCGTTCTGGCCATGGCTACTGAAGATTTCACCAAGGCTGGTCAGCTCCTTGCTGACGATCGCAGTGGATGACAACGCCAGCCCCGCGCCCAGCAACAGCGCTGCATCGGCGGGCATGCCGAGCAGTGACAGCAGGCCGGCGAGCAGCAGCGCCGAACAGACTACCTGCAGGCTGCCCAGGCCGAACACCACCCGGCGCAAGGCAAGCATTTTGCTCAGGGAGAACTCCAGGCCCAGGGAAAACAGCAGGAACACCACGCCCATTTCCGCCAGGTCCGGCAGTTCCTCGCTTTCGTTCACCCAGTCCAGCGCGGTGGGGCCCACGAACAGCCCGACGCACAGGTAGCCCAGTACCGGGGGCAGTTTTAGCCGCCTGAACAGGGCAATGACGACCAGTGACGAGGCCAGGATGATCAACAGGTTGGCAAACACTCGGCAAGCTCCAGGTTGTGACGCAATTCATTCGGGTAGACGATAGCGGGCAGTGGGCAAAAAAACGTTCAGGGTAAAGCGTCTGTGGTGACGCACGATTGATCTGCGTCAGGCTGCCGGGCATCGCCTTCCACGCCTCGACTGCGCAAGTCCGCGCCCCTAGAATGGTGATCCGTTTCCAGCATTTGCGGTACTGCCCCATGCCTCCCGAAACACAACTGCTCGGCACCCTGGGCTGCCACCTGTGTGAACTGGCCGAGGCCATCCTCATGCCTTTTGTCGAACACGGGCTGCTGGTCGAGCTGGTCGACATTGCCGACAACTCGGCGAACTTTGACCGCTATGGCCTGTCGATCCCGGTATTGCGCCGCTGCGATACCGGCGCCGAGCTCAACTGGCCGTTCGACGCGGATCAGGTAGTGGCGTTCCTGCGTTAGGCCCTCTGCACGTTTACATGCGCATGCACAAACACAGGTGCGGTGGCGCGCTTGGCGTTGGAGAATCGTCACGGCAGCATGGGGCTGCGACGAATGTTCAACCGCCAAGGAGTGGCGTACATGTACCTGAGCCCGCATTTCACCTTAGAAGAACTGACGGCTTCCGACACGGCCCGGCGTGAAGGCCTGGACAACTCACCCTCACCCGACGCCCTGGCCAATCTGTGCCGCCTGAGCCAGTGCCTGGAGCAATTGCGTCACACGCTTGGGCGCCCGATCCGCGTCAGCAGTGCCTACCGCAGCGCCGAGGTCAACCGTCGGGTCGGCGGAGCGCCGGGCAGCGCGCATACCCAGGGCCTGGCCGCCGACATCATGGTGGCGGACATGTCCGCGCGCGCGCTGGCGCAGCATGTCATTGACAGTGGCCTGGCGTTCGATCAACTGATCCTGGAGTTCGACCGCTGGGTTCACCTGGCCCTCGCCGAAGGGGCGGGGCGCCAGCAAGTGTTGACGGTGCGCGGGGGCACCGGTTATCTACCGGGCTTGCAGTGACTACTGTTCATTCATACACTGTATGCAAATACAGTTATCGGGTGAGCGCTTGCGCCAGAGGGGCCGGACGATGGTCAACGTCGAACAATTGAAGTACAGCGTCAACCGCATGGCCGTCGAGCAGGTGCGCGAAGCTGTCCTCGAGCTGCGCCTGGATGGCCTGGTGACCGAGGGGAAAACACCGTTCAGCAAGGTGCATTTCAATACCTGCTTTGCCGAGATCGAAGCCCTGTTCCAGCGCGCCGGCTATCACCGGCCGCTGGATGTGGTGGGGTACCAGGGCTTGCTGTATGCGCTCTACGATCCGGGGCGCTGGGAGGCGGTGGAGGTGCTGCGCTGGCTCAAGGAGTTCACCGAGGCGGCGGCAAGCCAGGCTGGCTGAGCGGGCGGCCATGCAGGATAATGGCCGTCCAACCCCAGGCGAGCGTGTTCATGAGTGTCCCCTTCGATCCAGCCCAGCATCAGGCCAGCACCTTGTGCCTGCCACCGGGTAACTGGGCCACCGTGCTCGATTGCCTGTGCGACCACTTCAAGGCGATCAGCCGCGAGCAATGGCTCGATCGCATTGCCGGGGGCGGGTGTTGGATGCCCTGGGCGCGCCGATTGACCGGGCGCTGGCGTACAAGCCTGGTTTGCGCATCCACTATTTTCGTGAAGTGCCCAACGAAAAACCGATTCCGGTGCAGGAGCACATCTTGCACCGTGACGAACACCTGGTGGTGGCCGACAAGCCGCATTTCCTGCCGGTGACCCCAACGGGAGAGTATGTCGAGCACACCCTGCTGCGCCGTCTTATCCGGCGCCTCGACAACCCGCACCTGGTGCCGCTGCACCGCATTGATCGACACACCGCGGGGCTGGTGCTGTTTTCCGCCAACCCGCACAGCCGCTCGGCCTACCAGCAGCTGTTTCCCACCCGCCAGATCGACAAGCATTACCAGGCTATCGCCCGGGCCCTGCCTGAACTCGAATTTCCCCTCGTGCACAAGAGCCGGCTGGTCAATGGCGAGCCGTTTTTCCGCATGCAGGAAGTGGAGGGCGTGAGCAACAGCGAGACCATTGCCCGGGTACTGGAGAAAAACGGTGAATGGTGGCGCTACGGCCTGTCGCCGGTGACCGGCAAGACGCATCAGTTGCGCGTGCATATGGCTGCGCTGGGGGCGAGCATCTGCAACGATCCGTTCTATCCGCAGGTGCTGCAGGGCGCGGATGACTACGCACGGCCGCTCAAGCTGCTGGCGCACAACCTGGGCTTCAATGATCCGCTGACGGGTGAGCGTCGTTATTTCGAAAGCCGGCTGACGCTCGACTGGTAGGCCGCTGTCGGCGCACAACCCGCTGGGCTGTGCGCCGCAGGGTTAGCGGTTGAAGCGTTCCACCAGCGAGTACTGGGTGGTGGCAGTCAAGGTCAACGCTTCGCTGAGCAACGCCGAGTGCTGCGCCTGCTCGGAGGTCTGGTCGGCCAGTTGGGCAATGGTGCTGATGTTGCGGCTGATCTCGTCGCCACGGCAGTCTGCTCTTCGGTGGCGGCGGCAATCTGGGTAGTCATGTCGGTGATGTTGGCCACCGCTTCGCTGATACCGACCAGTGCCTGGTCGGCTTCCATTACGCGAGCCACACCTTCCTCGGCCTGCCGATGGCCGGCTTCCATGGTCTGTACCGCATTGCTGGCGGTTTGCTGGAGCTTGGCGATCAGGCCGTGGATCTGCCCGGTCGACTCGCTGGTGCGCTGCGCCAACTGACGGACTTCGTCGGCCACTACCGCAAAACCGCGACCCATCTCGCCGGCACGCGCGCCTCGATCGCGGCGTTGAGCGCCAGCAGGTTGGTCTG
>NZ_JAAHBU010000047.1 GCF_010671725.1 Pseudomonas brassicae
CAAGAGCAAGAGCAAGAGCAACGGCCAGATCAACAGCAACGGCCAGATCAAGATCAACAGCTAGCGCAGGATCTACCGCGATGGCCGGGCCGTGCAGGCCCCGGGTGAAGCTATGGCCATAAAAAAGCCCCACCAGATGGCAGGGCTCTTTGCTGTCTCAGACGCCTATCAGGCAATCAGAGCCTGACGCGTACGATCAATCACCGCTTGCAGCGGCTCGGCACTCTCGTACTGCTCCGGGTACAAGCGCTCGCTGTGACGAGCGATGCCATGTTCGTTCACCAGGGTAAAGCTGAAGCTACCCTTGCGTGCCGCATGAATCATGCAGTTGAGCGGGGCAAATGCCTGGCTGAGGGTGCTAATGGCAGCCTGAGTATGGATGGATGTATTCATAGTTATTGGATGTTCCTGCAAAAGACACAGCATCAGAGCCGTGTTCATATAAAACGTTCCAGTAACGCAAAGCTTTAGGGCTAGAGCGAAGAACCTGACTGGAACAGGGCAGCCAGTGGTAAGCGCATTGATAGTGTGGCGCTAGGGCTGACTGGTAGGTACTAGGAGGACAGGCAACACGCCAGGGCTAAGGTTCTGCGCCGCTGTGTGAAGATCCTGTTCAATCTGCAGGGTGGCTCGCCAAGTAGGTAATGGTTACCTGTGGAGCCATCAAGTGGGCCGGTCCTGGTTTCAGCAGGTGCTGTTCCGTTGTCGGAGCAGGACGCTGCAAGGACTGCTTTGGCCAGAATTGAGTTTCAGCTTGGTACTAACACCGGCCACACTACAGGACTTTCGAGTGCTTGACAACTCTTTGTACTTTTCATGCGGCGAGCCGGCCAGTATGTCGCGTTCAAGGCACTCTGTGAAGGGGGGGAAGCCGTCGGCCAAAGGCGCCAGGCCCATTTGCGTGCATGTGCATGCCTTGCTTTGGAGCAGATGTCCACACCTGAAGCACAGGCTGTAAATCCACTGCTACACGCAGCCGACACCCTGCAGATGCCTAGGTTGGAAATACAAGTCAATGAAAAAAAACACTTTTTTCAGCTGGTGAAAAAATCGTCAGTTTGAGCGCGGGCCCCATTCTACCGGGGTTTGCGGGGTGTTGATGGGGGTTGTCCACCGACTTATCCACAGCTTCTGTGGATTGTCCCGAGCGCTTGCTCTAGCACGGGCGTGCCAGCTTTACTGGATGTGTCTGACAATCGCGGGCGGTCACCTTGGCGCGGATGAACGCGGTGTGATGGCGTCAAGAAAAAAACTTTGCGGGTCAGCAAAAAAACGCTCGAAATCGTCTGGGCCACGGCTGGAAAAATCCGGTAGAGTGGCGCGCCTCTCGAGTCGCCTTCGCCGTTTTTATGAAGTTTCGCAGCAAAACGTCCGCTTCTACCGACCACCTCCCCATTGTCGAACCCCGACGATTTTCGTTGAAGGTGGCCCTGTGGCTGCTCGACAGCCCGCGCCTGGGCGACAATCCCAACGTCAAGCATTTCGCCGGGCGCTGCTCAAGCTGCCGGCACGCCAGGGGGTGGTCGTGGCGCAAAGCCGTTTGGGGCAGATGCTGTGCCGCGATTGCGGCAATGCGCGTGATCGTCGCATCGGCCACGAACTGCTGCGTCAGGCCGCACGCGCCGGTGATCGCCGGGCACAGCTCGAATACGCTCGGTTATGCGCCCAGCCCCAGGTCAACGAGCCGCTGCAGGCGCGCCACTGGCTGGAGCAGGCGGCGGCACAGGGCTCGCAAGAGGCCCAGCGGTTGCTCAAGCAATTACCGGAACACTGACGGCCAGCCCAGGGCTGTTAAGCTCTGGGGGGATTTCCTTGGGGGTGAGCATGCTGTCTATCGCGGCAATGGATCTGGCCAGCATCGTGCTGGGCATCGTAATGGCGGCAGTGCCCGCTGTGGCGCTGGTGGTTCGCCTGCAACGTCAGCTGGCCAGCCAGCAGGCGGCGGCGCTGCTGTTTGAGGAACGCTTGAGCAGCGCCTTGCTGGCGCAGGAGGGGCTGACGGCGCAGCTGGATGCCAGCCGTGACGAAATCAGCGACCTGAGCCAGGCCAACTCGGCCAAGCAGGCGACGCTGGCCGCGCAAGGGCGGGAACTGGAGCTGCTGCAGGTCGAGCGCGACAACGCCCGTGATGCGATGCATGCCTGGAACCTGGAACGCAGCGCCCGCGAAGCCGAGCTGCGCCGCCTCGATTCCCAGTGCGCAGGCCTTGCTGCCGAACTGCGCGAGCAGCAGGACAGCCATCAGCAGCGCCTGAGCGACCTGCAGGGCTCGCGTGATGAGTTGCGCGCCCAATTCGCCGAAATGGCGACCAAGATCTTCGATGAGCGCGAGCAGCGCTTCGCCCAGACCAGCCAACAGCATCTGGGGCAACTGCTCGACCCGCTGAAGGAGCGCATCCAGTCGTTCGAAAAGCGTGTCGAGGAAAGCTATCAGCAGGAAGCCCGCGAGCGCTTCTCACTGGGCAAGGAGCTGGAGCGTCTGCAACAGCTGAACCTGCGCCTCAGCGACGAGGCCACCAACCTGACTCAGGCGCTCAAGGGCCAGAAGACCCAGGGCAACTGGGGCGAGCTGATCCTGGAGCGCGTGCTCGAACACGCGGGCCTGGAAAAAGGCCGCGAGTACCAGACCCAGGTCAGCCTCAAGAGCGCCGACGGCGAGCGCTTCCAGCCCGACGTGCTGATCATGCTGCCAGGCGACAAGCAGGTGGTGGTCGACTCCAAGGTCAGCCTCACGGCCTACCAGCAGTACGTCAACGCCACCGAAACGGAGGTTGCACAGGCGGCGCTCAAACAGCATGTGCTGTCGCTGCGCACGCATGTAAAAGGCCTTTCAGGTAAGGATTACAACCGCCTCGAAGGCTTGCACAGCCTCGATTTCGTGTTGTTGTTCGTGCCCATCGAAGCGGCGTTTTCGGCGGCGTTGCAGGCCGAACCCAACCTGTTCCAGGAAGCGTTCGACCGTCAGATCGTGATCGTCAGCCCCACCACCTTGCTGGCGACCTTGCGCGTGATCGACAGCCTGTGGAAGCAGGAGCGCCAGAGCCAGAACGCCCGCGAAATCGCCGAGCGTGCCGGCTGGCTGTACGACAAGTTCGTGCTGTTCATCCAGGACCTGGACGAGTTGGGCAATCGCCTGCAGCAGGTCGACAAGGCCTACGCGGCAGCGCGCAACAAGCTCTGCGAAGGCCGCGGCAACCTGATCAGCCGCAGCGAACAGCTCAAGCTGCTGGGCGCCCGCGCAGCAAGAGCCTGCCGGCCGACTTGCTGGAGCGTGCCATGAGCGACAGCGAGGCGCTGGCCGAAGGCCTTACTGCACCAGGCTCAGATGACGGTTGAGCAGGGCGCGCAAGGCTGCCGGCTTGACCGGCTTGCTCAGGTAGTCGAGGCCGGCGGCATGCACCCGGGCCACCGTCTCGCTGTGGCCGTCGGCGCTGATCACCACGCCCGGCACCGGCTCGCCCAGGCGGGTACGTAGCCAGGCCATCAGCTCGGTGCCCATTTCGCCGTTGTCCAGGTGGTAGTCCACCAGTGCCAGGTGCGGGCGCAAGCCCTGCTCCAGCAGCGCAGCGCATTCCTCGCGGTTGCGCGCCGTGGACACCTGGCAACCCCAACGGCTGAGCAGGCTGTTCATGCCGATCAGGATGCTGTCTTCGTTGTCCACGCACAGTACCTGCAGGCCCGCCAGCGGCTGGCCTGCCTGTTCCGCCGGCTTGGCCTGGGTCGCACTCGCGGCGCTGGCCAGCGGTACGCTGACGCGGAACACACTGCCCTTGCCGCTGCAGGAGCGTACCTCCAATGGATGCCCGAGTACCTTGCACAGGCCGTCGGCGATCGCCAGGCCCAGGCCCAGGCCCTGGGTGCGGGTCTTGGTGGTGAAGAACGGTTCGCGTGCGCGCAGCAGCGCCTGGCTGCTGAACCCCGGGCCGTTGTCACGAATGGTCAGGTAGACGCTGCCATCGCGGCGCTGGGCACTGAGCCAGAGCTTGCGCGGGTTGGCTTTTTCAGTCAGCGCGTCGAGGGCATTGGCCAGCAGGTTGCCCAGCACCTGGCGCAGGCGGGTCTCGCCGGCCTGCACCCACAGGGTCGCCTCGGGCAGGTCGCGCACCAGCTCCACGGCCATTGCGCGGCGCCGCTTGGCCAGCAGCGCCAGGGCGTCATCCAGCGCCGGTTGCAGCGCCACGCTTTCCGGCGCATGCCGGTCGCGGCGGGCAAAGGCACGCAGGTGGGCGATGATCGAGGCCATGCGCCCGGTCAGTTCGCTGATCAGCTTGAGGTTGCTGCGTGCGTCGTCGGTGCGCTGGTGGTCGAGCAGGATCTCGGCGTTTTCGGCGTAGCTGCGAATCGCCGCCAGCGGCTGATTGAGCTCGTGGCTGATGCTCGCCGACATGGTGCCGAGCACCGACAGCTTGCCGGCCTGCACCAGTTCGTCCTGGGCGCGTACCAGCTCCTGCTGGGCCTGTTCGCGTTCCAGCACCTCGGTCTTGAGGCGGCTGTTGAGGCCTTCCAGGGCGGCGGTGCGTTCCACCACGCGCTGTTCCAGCTCCTGGCGCGTGCGCGCCTCGAAATCGAGACGGTCCATGTAGTTGCGCCGGCGCTGCATCACCAGGCCGAGCAGCAGCATCACCACCAGCAGGGTGGCGCCGCCGATGAACAGCACCGTGCTCACCGAGCGGTCGACCAGTGCGCGGGGGGCCAGGATGCTCACCTGCCAGCCCGTTTCGGGGATCGCCTGGGTCTGGATCAGCCAGGCCTTGGGGTCGAGGTTGAGCGGTTTTGGCGTGGTGGTGGGGTACGGCTGGATGGCCACGATCGCATCGCGCTCGGTGTCGCTGAGCGGGCGGGTGGCGCGAAAGCGCCAGTCGGGGCGCGAGGTCAGGATCACCACGCCGTTGTGGTCGGTCACCAGCAGTTGCTCGGGGGTTTTGCCCCACAGCGTTTCGGTGTGGTCCAGGTCGATCTTGGCCACCAGCACGCCGATCACCTTGTCGCCGTCGCGCACGGCGGCGGCGAAGAAGTAGCCGCGCTTGGCCGAGGTGGTGCCCTGGCCGAAGAAGCGCCCCAGCTTGCCCTGCATGGCTTCGCTGAAGTACGGCCGGAAGGCGAAGTTGCGCCCGGCAAAATTGTCGTGCTTGTCCCAGTTGGACGCCGCCAGGGTGTTGCCGTTGACGTCCATCAGGTACATCACTTCGGCGCGGTCTGCGCGCAGATGTCGTGGAGCAGGCGGTTGGCGTTGGTCAGGGTTTCCAGGCGCAGCGGGTCGGCCAGCAGTGCGCGCAGCGCCGGCAGGTCGCCGAGGATCTGCGGCAGGGTCTCATAGCGGTGCAGGGTGCCCAGCAGGTTGGCCACGTACAGGTCGAGGGTCTGGCGGTTCTGGCCGGCCAGTTCTTCCTGGTAGTAGTGTTCGGCCAGGCGTTGCAGCGGCCACAGCAGCGGTGCCAGGCACAGCGCCAGGATGGCCAGGCTGCGCCAGCGCGGGCGGCGGGGGAAGGTCAGGGTCATGGTCATTGCAACTATAGAAGGCGCCAGAAGTATCTGGCGCATTATGCGCTACTTCAGGCACTCGATCAGTGCTTCGCGCCAGTCCGGCTGGCTGACCTGCCACTGTTGTTGCAGGCGACGGCAGTCCAGGCGCGAATTCAGCGGGCGGCGTGCCGGTGTGGGGTACTCGCCGGTGGTGATTGGCAGCAGGTGTGCGCAGGGCTTGCCCTGGGCCTTGAGGTGCGCGCCGATGGCCTGGGCGAAGCCGAACCATGAGGTGTAGCCCTGTGCACTCAGGTGGTAGGTGCCCCAGGCGCCGGCGTGGCCGGCCTGCCAGCGCTCGATCAGGGCCAGGGTGCTGCTGGCCAGGGTACCGGCCCAGGTGGGGGCACCGAGCTGGTCAGCGACCACGCGCAGTTCGGGTTTCTCCTGCAGCAGGCGCTGCATGGTCAACAGGAAGTTGCGGCCGTGCAGCGAGTACACCCAGCTGGTGCGCAAGATCAGGTGCGCGCCGCCCACGGCGCTGATGGCCTGTTCGCCTGCCAGCTTGCTTTGCCCGTACACGCCCAGCGGGTGGGTGGGGTCGTCTTCGGTGTAGGGCGTGGCCTTGCTGCCATCGAACACGTAGTCGGTGGAGTAGTGCAGCAACGGTACACCCAGCCGCGCGGCTTCCTCGGCGAGCACGCCGGGCGCCCGGGCATTGATCGCGAAGGCTGCCTGCGGGTCGCTTTCGGCCTGGTCGACCGCGGTGTAGGCGGCGGCGTTGATGATCAGATCCGGCTGCAGGCCGCGTACGGTCTGGCGAATGCGTTCAGGTTCGGCCAGGTCGAGATGGTCGCGGCCCAGTACGTGCAGTTGGCCCAGCTTGCCCAGGCGGTGCTTGAGCGCCTGGGCAAGCTGCCCGTGGTGCCCGCTGATCAGGATATTCATGGGAACAGCTCGGCATCGCGCAGCGGCAGCCCGGTCTGGTCCTTGGCCGACAGCTGCGGTGCAGCGTCCAGTTGCCAGTCGATGGCCAGGTCCGGATCGTCCCAGCGGATGCAGCGCTCGCCGGCGGGGTTGTAGTAGTCGGTGGTCTTGTAGAGGAACTCGGCGCTGTCGCTGAGCACCACGAAGCCGTGTGCAAAGCCTGCCGGGATCCACATCTGGCGGTGGTTGGCCGCCGACAGGCGTACCGCCACCCACTGGCCGAAGGTGGCCGAGCTGCGCCGGATATCCACCGCCACGTCCAGCACCTCGCCCTGGGTCACGCGTACCAGCTTGCCCTGCGGGTTCTGCACCTGGTAGTGCAGGCCGCGCAGCACGCCGCGCAGCGAGCGCGAATGGTTGTCCTGCACGAACGGCGCAGTGACGCCGGTGCGGGCGGCAAAGGCCTGGGCATTGAAACTTTCGTAGAAGAACCCGCGTTCATCGCCGTACACCTTCGGCTCGATGATCAGCACCTCGGGCAGCGCGCTGGCGATCACTTCCATTGCTGGTCTCCGGTGAGGCCGTACAGGTACTGGCCATAGCCGGTCTTGCCGAAGGCCTTGGCGCGTTCGAGCAGGGTTTGTTCGCTGATCCAGTTCTGCTGAAAGGCGATCTCTTCCAGGCAGGCGACTTTCAGGCCCTGGCGGTGTTCGATGGTCTGCACGTATTGCGAGGCTTCCAGCAGGCTGTCGTGGGTGCCGGTGTCGAGCCAGGCAAAACCGCGCCCGAAGCGCTCCACGCGCAGGTCGCCACGGCGCAGGTAGGCATTGTTGACATCGGTGATCTCCAGTTCGCCGCGGGGCGAGGGCTTGATGTCCCTGGCGATGCGCACCACGTCGTTGTCATAGAAGTACAGGCCGGTGACCGCGTAGCTGGACTTGGGCTGGGCCGGCTTTTCCTCGATCGACAGCGCGTTGCCGCCGCATCGAACTCGATCACGCCAAAGCGCTCCGGGTCCTTGACCCAGTAGCCGAACACCGTGGCACCGCTGGGGTGCGCGGCGGCGCGCAGCAGTTGCTCGGTGAAACGTTGGCCGTGGAATACGTTGTCGCCCAGGATCAGGCACACCGAGTCGTCGCCAATGAATGACTCGCCAATCAGGAAGGCCTGGGCCAGGCCGTCGGGCGAGGGCTGCTCGGCGTACTCGAAACGCACCCCGAACTGGCTGCCGTCACCCAGCAACTGGCGGTAGTGCGGCAGGTCCTGGGGGGTGGAAATGATCAGGATGTCGCGGATGCCGGCCAGCATCAGCACCGAGATCGGGTAGTAGATCATCGGTTTGTCGTACACCGGCAGCAACTGCTTGGAAATGCCCAGGGTGATGGGGTGCAGGCGCGTGCCGGAGCCGCCTGCCAGAACGATGCCTTTGGTCATGCAATCAGGTCCTTGAAATCGCTGTTGCCCAGCCGTTGCCCGTGGTAGCTGCCGTCCTGCACATGCTGGCACCACTCAAGGTTGTCGAGGTACCACTGCACGGTCTTGCGCAGGCCGGTATCGAAGGTTTCTGCAGGCGCCCAGCCCAGTTCGCGCTCGATCTTGCCCGCGTCGATGGCATAGCGCAGGTCGTGGCCGGGGCGGTCCTGGACGAAGGTGATCAGGTCGGCATAGCGGGCCACGCCGGCCGGGTGCTGCGGGGCCAGCTCTTCGAGCAGTGCGCAGATGCTGCGTACCACGTCGAGGTTGGTCTGTTCATTATGCCCGCCGATATTGTAGGTCTCGCCCACCGTGCCTTCGCTGACCACCTTGAGCAGGGCGCGGGCATGGTCTTCGACGTACAGCCAGTCGCGCACCTGCAGGCCGTTGCCGTACACCGGCAGCGGCTTGCCCGCCAGGGCGTTGAGGATCACCAGCGGGATGAGCTTTTCCGGGAAGTGGAACGGCCCGTAGTTGTTCGAGCAGTTGCTCAGCAGCACCGGCAGCCCGTAGGTGCGCTGCCAGGCGCGGACCAGGTGGTCGGACGCGGCCTTGCTCGCCGAGTAGGGCGAACTGGGCGCGTACGGGGTGGTTTCGGTGAACAGGTCGTCGACACCGTGCAGGTCGCCGTACACCTCGTCGGTGGACACATGGTGAAAGCGAAACGCCGCGCGCTCGGCAGCCGGCAGGGAGCTCCACCAGGCGCGGGCGGCCTCCAGCAGGCTGTAGGTGCCGACGATGTTGGTCTGGATGAACGCCGCCGGGCCATCGATGGAGCGGTCCACGTGCGACTCGGCCGCCAGGTGCATGATTGCCTGGGGCTGGAAGCGTGCGAGTACCGCGCTGACGGCGGCCTGATCGACGATATCGGCCTGGACGAACTCGTAGCGGGTGTCGTTGGCGATGCTCGCCAGCGACTCCAGGTTGCCGGCATAGGTCAGCTTGTCCAGGTTGAGCACGTCGTGGTCGGTCTGGGTGATCAGGTGTCGGATCAGTGCCGAACCGATGAAGCCGGCACCGCCGGTGATGAGTATGCGCATGTCGAGTGGCCTTAGCTGCTGCGGGACGGGCAAGGTCGGTTGCGGGATAGCTTGTAGGCAGCCCCCGAACGGTGCAAGCCCATTTGACGGTCATCCGGCCAGTGGCGGCTGCCATTTTGTCGGTTGTACTTGCTTATCGGCAGGGCCAGTGGCGATATAAGCAAAAAAATCGAGAGCCCTGTCATGCCCTTCGCGACCCTTGTCCACCGCGCCAGCCTGCCTTGCCCCGCCATCACCCGCGAGCATGCCTTGGCCTTGCTGCAGGAACACTACGGCATGCACGGCGAGCTGACCTCCCTGGGCAGCCAGCAGGACCTGAATTTTCGTTTCGGCTTCGAGGGGCGCAGCTACGTGCTGAAGATCTGCCATGGCGATTACGCCGTGGCGGAGTTGCAGGCCCAGCATGCGGCCGTTGCCTGCCTGCACCAGCAGGGGGTTGGCGCCCCGCAGGTGCACGTCGGGCTCGATGGCACTGCGTTGCGGTCGCTGGCCGTCGACGGCCAGCCGATCCATGCGCGGGTGCTGCGTTACATCGATGGGCAGACCCTCACCCGCGTGAAACACTTCGCCCCCGGGTTGATCGCCGCGTTCGGCCGCTTGTGCGCCGAGGTCGACAAGGCCCTGGCTGCATTCCGCCACCCGGGACTGGAGCGCACCCTGCAGTGGGACCCGCGCCATGCCCAGGTGATGATCGCCCACCTGCTGCCGGTGCTCGCCGAGGGGCCGCGCAAGGCGCGGGTACAGGCCGCGGCGGCCCAGGCCGGTGAACGCCTGGCACCCTGTTTGGCGCAACTGCCGATGCAGGCGGTGCACCTGGACATCACCGACGACAATGTGGTGTGGCAGCGCGATGCCCAGCGCCAGTGGCAGTTGCAGGGCGTGATCGATTTCGGCGACCTGGTGCACACCTGGCGCATCGCCGACCTGGCGGTGACCTGTTCGGCGCTGCTGCACCACGTTGAGGGCGACCCGTTCAGAATCCTGCCGGCGATCGCGGCCTACCATGCGCTCAACCCCCTGTACGAAGCCGAACTGCGCGCGTTGTGGCCGATGATCGTGGCGCGCGCCGCGGTGCTGGTACTCAGTGGCGAGCAGCAAGTGAGCGTCGACCCCGGCAATGCCTACAGCCGCGACAACCTGGCCCACGAATGGCAGATCTTCGACGTGGCCGACAGCGTGCCGTTCGAACTGATGGAGGCGGCCATCCTGCAACTGGCCGCAATCGAACCGGCGCCACTGGCAGCGGCCGCTGCGCTGCTGCCAGCGCTGCATGGCCAGGCGGTGACAGCGTTGGACCTGGGTGTACTGAGCGCGCATTTCAGTGCCGGCAATTGGCAGCAGCCGGGCGTGGACCTGCGTCTGTTGCAGGCGCAGCCGGCGCCGGCGTGCACGTTGTACGGACAGTACCGGCTGTCGCAGACGCTTATCGACACCCCGCGCGAGCCGCACACCTGTGCCCTGCATGTGGCGCTGCACCTGGCCCCCGGCACGACGCTGGTGGCACCGTTTGCCGGTACCTGGCGACACGCCGGCGAGGGCTGGGCCTGCCTGGAGGGGGGGCTCGGTCAGCCTGTGGCTGCACGGCGTGCTCGATGGCCCTGCAGCGGGTGCCGAGATTGCCCAGGGGCAGTCGCTGGGGGGCAGCGCGCCGGTACTGAGCCTTCAACTGTGCCGGGTGGCCGGCTTGCAGCCGCCACGGTTCGCCGCGCCATCGCGGGCGCAGGCCTGGCTGGCGCTGTGCCCGTCGCCGCAGGCGCTGTTGGGCTTCGAATGCGAGGCTGCGCCGCTGCCGGACCCACAGGCGTTGCTGGCGCGCCGCGAGGCCAGCTTTGCCCGTTCGCAGAAGCACTACTACCAGCAGCCGCCGCATATCGAGCGCGGCTGGCGCAATTACCTGATCGACATGCAGGGCCGTTCGTACCTGGACATGCTCAACAACGTCGCGGTGCTGGGCCATGGTCATCCGCGCATGGTGGCCGAGTCGGCGCGCCAGTGGTCGTTGCTCAACACCAACTCGCGCTTTCACTACGCGGCCATTGCCGAGTTTTCCGAACGCCTGCTGGCGTTGGCGCCGGCGGGCATGGACCGGGTGTTCCTGGTCAACAGCGGTACCGAGGCCAACGACCTGGCGATCCGCCTGGCGTGGGCGGCCAGTGGCGGTCGTGACATGCTCAGCGTGCTGGAGGCCTACCATGCTGGTCGTGGCCACCGATGCGATCTCCACCTCCATTGCCGACAACCCGCAGGCCTTGAGCACCCGGCCCGAGTGGGTGCACCCGGTGATGGCGCCGAACACCTACCGTGGCAAGTACCGTGGCGATCACAGCACCGCCGATTACGTGCGTGATGTCGAGGCGCGCCTGGCCGGGCTGGGCGAGCGCCAGCTGGCCGGGTTCATCTGCGAACCGGTGTATGGCAATGCGGGAGGCATCCCGTTACCGCGGGGGTACCTGCAGCAGGTGTATGCCAAGGTGCGCGCGCGGGGTGGGGTGTGCATTGCGACGAGGTACAGGTGGGCTACGGGCGCCTGGGTGATTATTTCTGGGGGTTCGAACAGCAGGGCGTGGTGCCGGACATCATCACCATGGCCAAGGGCATGGGCAATGGCCAGCCGTTGGGGGCGGTGATCACCCGGCGCGAGATTGCCGAGGCGCTGGAGGCCGAGGGGTACTTCTTCTCGTCGGCGGGGGGTAGCCCGGTGAGTTGTCGGATTGGCCTGGCGGTGCTGGAGGTGATGGAAGAGGAGGGCTTGTGGGCCAATGCGCGCGAGGTAGGTGGGTACTTCCGGTCGCGGTTGCAGGCGTTGGTCGATGAATATCCGCTTGCGGGGGCGGTGCATGGATCGGGGTTCTACCTGGGCTTGGAGCTGGTGCGTGATGCGTGCAGTCTGGAGCCGGCGACTGAAGAGACGGCGTTGTTGTGTGATCGGTTGCGTGAGCTGGGCATCTTCATGCAGCCCACGGGGGATTACCTGAACATCCTCAAGATCAAGCCGCCGATGTGCACTACGCGGGCGAGTGTTGATTACTTTGTGGACAGTGTGGCGCGGGTGTTGGCGGAGGGATTGTGAGCGCCCTTGCGCAGTGATCTGAAGCCTTGTTGGTTCGGCAATAGATTCCTGTGAACAATAACCATATGCCGATTCTTATCGATATAAATTCGATAATAATGCGCATGAAATTTCATTTCAGGCTTCAAAAGCCGATTTTTATCGGCTATAAAGTCCTCCTCAACTGCCCACAGCACCTTCCCGAGGAGTTCCCATGAGCCGTATCGTCACCGTCGCCGCCACCCAGATGGCCTGTTCCTGGGACCGCGAGGCCAACCTGGCCCGCGCCGAAAAACTCGTGCGCGAAGCCGCTGCCAAGGGCGCACAGATCATCCTGATCCAGGAGCTGTTCGAAACCCCGTACTTCTGCCAGAAACCCAACGCCGACTACCTGCAGCTGGCCACCACCACCGAAACCAATGCCGCCATCGCGCACTTCCAGCAGGTCGCCAAGGAGCTGCAGGTGGTGCTGCCGATCAGCTACTACGAACTGGCCGGCCGCGCACGCTTCAACAGCATCGCGATCATCGACGCCGACGGCAGCAACCTGGGCGTGTACCGCAAGAGCCATATCCCCGACGGCCCCGGCTACCACGAGAAGTATTACTTCAACCCGGGCGACACCGGCTTCAAGGTCTGGCAAACCCGCTACGCCAAGATCGGCGTGGGCATCTGCTGGGACCAGTGGTTCCCGGAGTGCGCACGCAGCATGGCGTTGCAGGGCGCCGAGATCCTGTTCTACCCGACCGCCATCGGCAGCGAACCGCACGACGCCAGCATCACCTCCCGCGAACACTGGCAGCGCGTGCAACAAGGCCACGCCGGCGCCAACCTGATGCCGCTGGTGGCCAGCAATCGCATCGGCCGCGAAGCCCAGGACGGCTACGCCATCACCTTCTACGGCGCCTCGTTCATCGCCAACCAGTTTGGCGAGAAGGTCGAGGAACTCGACCAGGCCGAAGAAGGCGTGCTGGTGCACAGTTTCGACCTCGACCGCCTCGAGCATGTGCGCAGCGCCTGGGGCACCTTCCGTGATCGCCGCCCGAACCTGTATGGTGCGATCAAAACCCTCGACGGTTCACTGGAATCCTGATCATGAAAACCCTGAACACTACGCCGCGCGCCGACGGCTTCCACATGCCCGCCGAGTGGGCCGCGCAAACCCAGGTCTGGATGCTGTGGCCAGAGCGCCCGGACAACTGGCGCCTGGGCGGCAAGCCGGCACAGGCCGCCCACGTGGCAGTGGCCAAGGCCATCGCACGTTTCGAACCGGTGACCGTGGGCGTGTCCGCCGGCCAGTACGAACACGCCTGCGCACGCCTGGACGTGCCCAATATCCGCGTGGTGGAAATCAGCAACGATGACGCCTGGGTGCGTGACACCGGCCCGACCTTCGTGATCAATGACAGCGGCGAGGTGCGCGGCGTGCACTGGGGCTTCAACAGCTGGGGCGGCTTCGAGGGCGGCCTGTACGCGCCGTGGAACCGCGACGAGCAGGTGGCGGCCAAGGTGCTGGAAATGGAGCGTTGCCAGCGCTACCGCACCGAAGGCTTCGTGCTCGAAGGTGGTTCGATTCACGTCGATGGCGAAGGCACTCTGATCACCACCGAGGAATGCCTGCTCAACCACAACCGCAACCCGCACCTGAACCGCGAACAGATCGAAGCGATCCTGCGCGAGCAACTGGCGGTGGACACCATCGTGTGGCTGCCCGAAGGCCTGTACAACGACGAAACCGACGGGCATGTGGACAACTTCTGCTGTTACGTGCGCCCGGGTGAAGTGTTACTGGCCTGGACCGATGATTCCCAAGACCCCAACTACACACGCTGCCGCGCCGCACTGGCGGTGCTGGAGCAGCAGCGCGATGCCAGGGGGCGCACCTTTGTGGTGCACAAGATGCCGATCCCGGGCCCGCTGTATGCCACCGAAGAGGAGTGTGCCGGTGTCGATCCGGTGGCCGGCAGCCAGGAGCGCAACCCGTCGGTGCGCCTGGCCGGCTCGTATGTGAACTTCCTGATCGTCAACGCGCGATCATCGCGCCAAGCTTCGACGACCCCGCAGATGCCGAGGCCAGAGCGATTCTGGCGCGTCTGTTCCCCAACCACGAAGTGGTCATGGTGCCTGGGCGTGAACTGCTGCTGGGCGGTGGCAACATCCATTGCCTGACCCAGCAACAACCGGCACCGACCGGCCGCTGAGCGCCACTGCACTGAAAGGAGCCCGTCACTGACGGGTTTTTTTTGGCGCGTTCGACGATCGGCGGCCCAGCTGGCACATGTCTTGTATTTGTTTTGCCTTGTATTTCAAGCAAGTAGGACGGCGCAGTTCTGTCACAAAGTTTGATTAAGGTAGCCGCTCACACTTCTGGGAGTACGTGTGGAAATGAATGCAACAGGTGAACCGGCTTCGCACCCCTCGGTAGTGAACCCTGAGGCGCTTCAGGCAGTAGCGCGGTGGTTGCAACACCACGGAACTATCCGGGTCAGGAAGACCGATCCACGACGCCTGCTGGTGGAACGTTATCCACAGGGGTTGATCAGCGAGGCAGAGCTCGAAGCGCTGCTGGGCGTGTGGCACCGCTGAAACTGAACAAGGGCGTCACCGACAGCGGTGACGCCCTTTTTTATCGAGCCTGCCATGGCCCCTTCGCTGGCTTGCCAGCGAAGCGCTTCGAAGCGTTAGAAGCTGTAGGTGCCGGTCACCACCAGGCTGCGCGGGTCGCCCAGCTGGATCTGCCCGGCACTGGTGGCCGAACTGTAGTACGTCTTGTCGGCAATGTTGGTGAGTGCCGCACGCACGTCCCAGTCCGGGGTGCGCAACCCTGCCAGCGCATCCCAACTGCCATACCCCGGCAACACGATGGTGTTCCTGGTATCGGCAAACCGCTGCCCCACCAGGGTCACGCCGGTCTCGGCGTACCAACCCATTTGCGGTTTCCAGGTGAGGAACAGGCTGCCATTGCGCTTGGCCACATCGTTGATGCGGTTGCCTGCGTTGCCTTCGGTGTCCTCGACGATGGTTGCGTCCTGCAGGCCAATGCCACCACGTACGTACCAGTTGCCACCGAGCTTGCCGGTGGCAGTCAGTTCGATGCCGCGCGAGCGCTGCAGGCCGGTCAGGATGTAGCGATCGGCATTGTCCGGGTCACGGCTGCGACGGTCGTAGAGTTCCAACTCGTAAACCGCCAGGGTGGTGCTCAGGCGCTCGTCCAGCCAGTCGCTCTTGACCCCGATCTCCTTCTGGCGGGTGTGCTCCGGGCCGGTCTCGTTGGCGTTGCCCGCGGCCCCCGGGGTGATACCGATCAGGCCACCGCCCACCGGCGAGAAGGTCTTGCTCCACGAGGCATAGAACGAGTGGTCCTTGAGCGGCGTCCACACCACGCCCAGGCGCGGGCTGGTGCTGTTGCTCTGCTGGTTTTCGCTCAGGCCGCTGACCTTGCTGGTGGTGTCCACCGCGAAGTGGTCGTAACGCAGGCCGGCCAGCAGTTGCCACTGGTCGCTCAGGCGGATCTGGTCCTGCACGTACAGGCCGCGGCTTTGCACATCGGTGTGGTTGTTGCTGGAAATCGCCATTTCGCCGGTGTGCTGCTGGCCGCGATCAGGGTTGTACAAGTCGACCCCCGGCACGTTCTTGCCATTGCGCAGGAGCGAGTGGCGGCGCTGCTCGCCGAATTCCAGGCCGGTGAGCAGGGTGTGCTCGATACCGAAGGTCGACACATTGCCCTCCACCTCGACGGTGTTGAACAGGTTGCGCGTCTTCAGGTCCTGCTGCCAGCGCTGGCGCCCGACCAGGCCGGTGTCAGCGCTGTAGCCGGTGAGGTAGGTGTTGTCGAAATCGCTGTCGAGCTGGAACAGCCCCAGCGTATGGCGCAGCTGCCAGTGTTCGTTGAGCTGGTAGTTGAGGCGCGAGCGCAGCGACTGCGCGGTATCGTCGATGAAGTCGCGCTGCGGGTCACCGTAGGTGGTGCTGCGGCTGACGTCCACCGGCCGACCGCTGCGCGGGTCGCCAGGGATACCGCGGTCCGGGGTGCGATTGAAGCGGCTGTATTCGTACTGCACCAGCCAGTTCAGGTCCGGGTTGAGCTGCCAGCTCATGGACGGTGCGAACAACTGGCGGCTGCCATCGATGCCATGGCGAAAACTGTTGTTGTCGCGGTTGCCCATGTTCAGGCGCAGGCTGACGGTGTCGGAGGGGTCGGCACTGAGATCGGCATACAGGCTGCGCAGGTCCTGGCTGCCGCCCTGGGCCTCGATGCTCGAACGCCGGCCGGCTTGCGGCGTCTTGCTCACGCGGTTGATGATGCCGCCCTGGCTGCCACGCCCGTACAGCACGGCGGCCGGGCCCTTCAGTACCTCGATCCGTTCGATGTTGTTGAGGTCGCGAATATACTGGCTGTCGTCGCGGATACCGTCCAGGTAGAAGTCGTTGCTGGCCTCGAAACCACGGATGCGCACGCTGTCGAAACGCGTGTCGGCGCTGCTGCTGACGTTGGGGATGCCGCTCAGGGCCTTGCTCAGGTCGTGCGTTGCGTAATCCTGCAGGTTGCTGGTCTTTATCGAGTCGATCGCTTGCGGCACGTAGCGTACCGGCGTCGAGGTGCGGGTGGCGGTGGTCACTTCCTCGACCCGCGGGTCATCGCGGTCGCGGTCGGCGGTCACCGACAGTTCGGGCAAGGTGGTGCTGGCGGCGCAGGCCAGGCTGCTGCTGAGCAGGGCGCAAAGGCCCAGTGACAAAGGGGCAAGACGGCAGGGAAAGGGCATGGGGCGCATGAGCATTTTTCTTGGCAGGTGGAAAAAGGCGCGAATGTTAATGCTTTGCATTTGCAAATGTTAGCGAATTTTATGCCCTCTTCTGGTGCATTGGTGTCGAAATATGTCTGAGGTCGCAACCGATTGCGAGGTGTTCGCGCAGCGGGTTTCGGTCGTATTGGTGGCACTTTGGTTGCGGTCTTTCACGATTTTTTGACATGCCGTTCCGCACAGGGCTAGGATTCAGCCCATCGCCTGTAGGCCCATCGGCCAAGAGTCCCAAAAAAAGGCCCGCTGCGATCCATTGCAGGCGGGCTTTTTATTTGCAGACCCGTGAGCGTCAACCCACGCAGGGGGCGTGGTTCCTGGCGTTGGTCGCAGCGCGTATCTGACTACGAAATAAGGAAAATAAAATGTTGAAAACACGGATCAGCTTGATCGCGCTGGGGCTTATGGCGGCGACTCAGGCAATGGCCAATGACCAGGCCGAGTCGAAGGGCTTCCAGGAAGACAGCAAGGCCAGCGTCCTGCTGCGCAACGCATTCATCAACCGTGACAAGAAGCACCACAACTCGGACCAGTCCGAGTGGGGTCAGGCGTTCATCGGCAAGTTCTCCTCCGGCTTCACCCAGGGCACCGTCGGTGTAGGCGTTGACGCCTTTGGCCTGTACGCCGTGCGTCTGGACGGTGGCAAGGGTCGCAACGGCGGTGGTGGCATCGACTTCTTCAAGCCAAGCGAAGGCGCTCAGACCAACTCCCCGCACAACCTGGCGCGCGCCGGTGCTGCGATCAAGTTCCGCGTCTCCAACACCGTGCTGGCGTACGGCGACCAGATGCCGACCCTGCCGGTACTGAACTACGACGACGGCCGCCTGCTGCCGGAAAGCTTCACCGGCACCTCGATCACCTCCAAGGAGATCGACGGCCTTGAACTGAACGCCGGTCGCTACACCCAGGAAGCGCGCAAGAGCGCCGAAGGGCGTGACAGCGGTGGCCTGAAGTCGATCAACGTGTTCGGCGGCAAGTACGCCTTTACCCAGAACTTCACCGCGGCGCTGTACACCTCCGACGTTGAAGACGTGCTGAAAAAGCACTACCTGGGCCTGAACTATGTTCACGCGATCGCCGACGACCAGTCGCTGACCCTGGACTTCAACGGCTACAAATCCAGCATCGACAGCGATTATGTTCGCGATGCCAAGCTGACCGGCGACAGCAACACCATCTGGAGCCTGGCGGCCACCTACGCCTTCGGCCCGCACTCGATCACCCTGGCGCACCAGCGCAGCAACGGCAACACCGGTTACCAGTACAGCGGTTACCAGCGTAACGGCGGCGTGGGCGATGGGGGTTCGACCATCTTCCTGGCCAACTCCTACTGGTCCGACTTCAACGCTGAAGACGAGCGTTCGTGGCAGATCGGCTATGGTCTGGACTTCAGCGCCTTTGGCGTACCGGGCCTGACCTACAACGTGGCCTATGTTGTCGGCGACAACATCAATACCCGCACCGTCGGCACCCCAGGTGGCTTCGGCGAAGGCAAAGAGCGCGAAATCTTCAACCAGTTCAAGTACGTGGTTCAGGAAGGCCCTGCCAAGGACCTGTCGGTCAAACTGCGTGGCTCGTTCCTGCGTACCTCGGAAAGCGTGCGTCGTAGCGGCTACAACGATGACGGCAACGAAGTGCGTGTGTTCGTCGAGTACCCGATCAGCATCCTCTGATCGAATCGTGCTTGAAAAAGCCCCGGCCCTGGCCGGGGCTTTTTATTGTGCGCAGGGAACATCAGGCCGCTTGCTGATCAACAGCACCACGTCGCCAGCACACGCCATAGTCCAGCCACCACAGATCCCAACTCCACCAGATCTGTAACTGCCTGCGCCGCTGCGCGTGCTAAAACAGCGCCCCCCTCGGCGGACTTCCCATGACCAGAACAACCCCGCATTTCGGCCTGCTGTGCCTGGCCAGCTACCTGCTGTCGCTCTCCTACGGCTCGACCTTCCTGCTTTCGCTGCTGGTCAGCAGCCGCGGCGGCAACGAACAGGATGCCGGCAGCATCATTTCCATCGCCATGCTCAGCACCGTGCTCGCGGTGCTCGGCAGCGGCCACCTGGCCGACTGGCTGGGCACCGCACGCGCCATCGCACACGCGGCGCTGTGCCTGATCGGCGCCTGCCTGGGCTTTGCACTGGTGCCCGGTATCGACTTCAGCCTGTGGCTATGCGGCCTGCTGCTGGGCCTGGGCTGGGGCGTGTTCTACACCCTGGGGCCGATCCTGGTTGCGGCGCTGGTCGAGCCGGCGCGCCGCACCCACTGCTTTGCCTTGCTCTCGGGCAGCATGATGAGCGGCATCGGCTCCGGCCCGTTGGCGGGCAAGCTGGCCAGCCTTGTGCAATTGCCGGTGCAAACCGCGTTCTACGCTGCCGCCCTGGCGTCGGCCGCAGGCCTGCTGATCTTTGCCTGGCTGGCGCGCAGCACCGCGCACACGCCGCCAGTGCACGCATCACTGGCCCGGCCGCACTTGCGGTACTGCGCTCACCCGCGCGCTGGCCGATCCTGATGGTCGGCCTGGGCGGTGCGGTGTTCGGTGGGCTGGGCAGCTTCCAGACCAGCTACGCGGCAGCCGCGGGCTCGACTACTCGCTGTTCTTCGTCGGCTTCATGCTCGCCGCCATCAGTTGCCGCCTGCTGATCGCTGGCTGGGTGGTGCGCCACGATGCCTACCGCACCTCGTGCCTGCTCACCGGGCTGATGGTGCTGGCGGTGATCGCGCTGGGCTGGTGGGTGCAGGGCAGCGTGAGCTACCTGCTGGCCGCCGCACTGCTGGGGGTGGGGTACGGCCTGAACTATTCGGTGATCAATGGCCTGGCCGCCAGTGAAGCGCCTGCCGGTTTCACGCCACAGGCACTGCTGCTGTTCAGCCTGGGGTATTTTTTCGGTGTGTTCGGCTTCCCGTTGCTGGCCGGCACCCTGATCGTGAACGGCGGCGCCCACGCGTTGCTGCTCAGTGTACTGGCCGTGGCCGTGCTCAACTGGCTGGTGAGCGTGGGCCGGCTGCTCGCGCGCAGCAAGGCCCGCGCGTTGCCGCAGGCCTACTGATCCGGTGCGATGGCAAACATCAGCTTGTCCTGCTCGACGTACACCAGCGCCTCCCGGCCGTTGATCTCCACCGGGCGTGCCGACACCGCCTCGTGCTCGGGCACCACCTTGGACAGCACCTTGGTCAGCAGGTCGACGCGCCAGATGCAGGCAAAGCCGCCGCTGTTGTCGAAGTACAACACCGGGCGCTGCTCGCTCCAGGTCGGGTTGACCAGGCTCCAGCCGCCGGCGTCGGCCTCCATCACGGTCTCGTAGCCGGGGTCGGTCTTGCCCTCGTACGCCAGGCGCAGGCCGTTGTTCTCCAGGTTCAGGGTTTCCAGCACGCGGGCCTTGGCGAAACGCACTGTATTGGAGTACGCAAAGAACGCCTGGGTAGTGGGTTGTGGCGCTTGCTGGCTGCCGATGAGGTAGACGAACGAGTCCTGCAGCTGGCCCTCACCACGCTGGCGGTAGTAGAACGCGCCGTTCTGCACCCCGGCATAGCGCTCGCCCTGGTCGTTCAAGCCGCTGCGGCTCCAGCCGGCAAAGCGCACGTTGCGCGCGATCACGTGCCAGCCGGGGCGGTTGTCGACATACTCGAGCAAGGTGCCACTGGTGTCCTGCAGGTGGTGGCGGTCCAGAACGTAATAGTCCCCATCCGGGGCAGTCGAGACATACACGTACGCATGCAGCACGCCGTCCTTGACGGTCACGTCGATCAGTTGCGCGACCGACTCCTCGTTCATGCCCGCAAACGTGCCCAGGGCGAAGCGCTGCCACGGCGCGTCCTCGACCTTGTCGTACACCGCGCCCTTGGGCAACGGTGCGAGGATGTCTGGCGCCATGGGCGTGGGCGGCGGCAGCGGCGTCAAGCGGCGGATCTGCACGTCGTAGGCGGTTTCCAGGCAAGCCGGCGTGGTGCACACATTGCGCACGTCCTTGAGCCAGCGGGTTTCCAGTTCGCGGAACACCTTGTGGGTCTTGAGCGGGTTGTACAGCGCGTTGAGCTGGTCGTCCTTGGCCGACAGCGAGGGCGTGTCGCAGATGGCATTTTCCAGGATGGTGCGCGCCTTGGTGCAGTCGAAACCGGCGGCCACGGCCGTCGGCGTCTGGAGGGCGAGGGTCAGCAATGCGCAGGAGAACAGCAGGGCAGCAGGCTTCATGGGGCGTCCTTGGAAATGTTTACTGATCAGGCGACAGGGCGAACATCAACTGGTCGTGCTCGATGTACACGATGGCTTCGCGCCCTTGCAGTTCCACCGCCAATGGCTGCCCGGCCCTGTGTTCGGGCACGATCTTGGACAGCACCTTGCTGGCCAGGTCGACCCGCCAGATGCAGGCCATGGCACCGCTGTTCTCGAAGTACAGCACCGGGCGTCGCTCGCTCCAGCTCAGGTCCGACAGGCTCCAGCCACCCGTCTCGGGGTCGAGCACGGTTTCGCTGGCAGGCTGCGGCAGGGCATTCTCGTACTTCAGGCGCAGGTCGCTGTTCTCATGGTTCATGTTGCCCAGCACCCGTGCCTTGGCAAAGCGCAAGGTCGCGGATTGCGCGTGGAACAGCGTGGTGGTCGGCTGTGGCGGTTGCCGGCTGCCCAGGGTATAGGCCATGGCCTGCTGCAGCTCGCCGTTGGTGCGTTGGCGGTAGTAGAACACCCCGTCCTGGATACCGGCATAGCGTTCGCCCTGGTCCATCATCTCGCTGATGCGCCACCCGGCGAAGCGCACGTCGCGAGCAATCACGTGCAGGCCCTTGCGGTTGTCGGCGTATTCCAGCAGCACCCCCGACGACGGCCCCACCGATGCGTCGTCCTGGTTGTAGCTGGGGCCGTCGGAGAGTTTGCCACGTAGATCAGGGCGTACAGCACGCCGTCCTGTGTCCCCACGTCGATCAACTGTGCGAGCGAATCCGGGAACATGTCCGGTACCGCCGCCAGCGCGAAGCGCGGCCACGGCTCGTTCTGCACGGTGGTGTAGCTGTGGCCTGCGGGCAGCGGCACCACACTGCGCAGCCCGAGCACCGGCGGTGGGGGCAGTGGCGTCAGCTTGTGGATCTGCAGGTCGTAGGCGGTTTCGAGGCAGTCGTTGGTCTGGCAGCGGTCGCGCACATCCTGCATCCAGTCGGCTTCCAGCTCGCGAAAGATCCGGTTGCCCATCAGCGGCTTGTACAGTGCGTTGAGCTGGTCGTCCTTGGCCGACAGCGACGGCGTGTTGCATACCGAGGTCTCGATCAGGGTGCGGGCCTTGGCACAATCGAAACCGGCGGCGGTGACGGCCGGGGCGTGCAGGGCAAGGGCGAGCAGGGCGCTGGAGGCCAGCAGGCGGCAAAGGCGGGCGGCGGGGTGCATTGGACGTCCATGTGGGGTGGGGCAGGGTGCGGATGATACGTGAGTGATCCGGGCGACGGAACGGGGCTGCGCTAGAGTTGTTGCGCGACAAGTATCAGTGTTACACCTGTGCGGGTATTTTGCGGCCAAGGAGCAGCGGCTATGCAACAGCAACCCTGGTTGTCGAGGGTGGGGGGCGGTGCACGGGGTTGCTGGTCGCTGCGGGGTGAATCACGCGGGTGTGGGTGGTGGTGCGCGCTGGCCACCTTGTTGTTGCTGCAAGGCTGCATGCCACGCTCGGTGATCGTGCATGACGGGCTCGACACCCGCGTACTCGACCGCCATACCCGGCAACCGCTGGCCGGGGTGTCTATCCTCGATGCGGGTGTGTGGGTGGCACACAGCGATGCCCAGGGGCGCGTGCAACTGGCGCCTGCACGCAGCCTCAAACTGGTGCCGCTGATGGGCGAGGCGAACGTCATGCTCAGCCTGCTGGCCTGCAAGCACGGTTACACGCCGCAGCCGGTGGCACTGCGCCGTGGCTGGAATGCCGACTATGGGCAAAGCCAGGTACACCGCCAGGTCATCTACCTGCAGCGCGCCAGTGGCACGCCCTCACACGCCTGCCCCGGGCCACTCAAATGAGCGCCAGCACCTCGGGGTAGCCTGCAAACCAGAAGCGCACGGCGTGCTTGTCCAGGCCGTACTCGCCCAACCAGAAGTCGACCGGGTAGCTCCAACCCGATGAGCGCGATTTGCTCGGCGCCAGGCCGACGTTGGTGAAGTGCTCGAACAACCCCGGTCTCCAGCCCCACGATGAAGTGCCTTACCACCTTGGGGTTGCTGATGCTCAACAGCAAGCGGCACCGGCAGATGCGTGCTGAATGGGTGGAGGTCGTGGTCAAGCGGCGGGGTTGGTAAAAAGCTTCGCTGGCAAGCCAGCTCCCACAGGTTTTTGTGGCGTTCACAAGACCCTGTGGGAGCTGGCTTGCCAGCGAAGGGGCCCTTACTGCTGGCGCAGCACCTTCACTTCAGCTGAGCCTGCTGATGCTGCTGTCGACCTACGGGCCGAGGACGCCTCAGGGGATGTTCGTGTTCGGCGCGGTGGTGCACCTGGTGGCGCTGCTGATGCTCAACAGCAAGCGGCACCGGCAGATGCGTGCTGAATGGGTGGAGGTCGCGGTCAAGCGGCGGGGCCGGTAAAAAGCTTCGCTGGCAAGCAGCTCCCACAGGTTTTTGTGGCGTTCACAAGACCCTGTGGGAGCTGGCTTGCCAGCGAATAGGCCCTTACTGCTGGCGCAGCGCCTTCACTTCACCTTTCTTGCCATCGGTTTCGCGCAGGTACTCCTGCAGCGAATCGTCCATCGCCTTCAGCCACCGCGTATGGTGCGGCACCGCCGCCGTGCCGGTGATCACCGAGCGGTACGACTTGTCGCGATAGCCCATGATGTCGTGCTTCTTGTCATGCTTCCATTTCAGGAAAATGCGGTTCACCGCGTCGATGTCAAAGCTCGGGTAGTCGGTCTGTTCGATCAGGTGCTTGATGTAGCGGCCCTGGAATTCGTACATCGAGGCCGTTGTCTCCAGGCGCTCCTCATCTGCACGCCAGCGTGCACTGTCGGCCTGCATGTCGGCCTTGGCCGGCAGCTGGATACGCCCCAGCATGTAGTCCCGCGCAAACCACGCCTGGGCATCGAACAGGTTGAAGCTGTACCAGAGGTCTTGCATGCCCAGGTAGATCAGCTGCGGGTTGTGCTCCCACACCACGCCTTGATACAGCCCGTTGGGCCACAGCCGATTACCGGTGTTGAGCGTGAGCTCATCCGCCAGGAACGGAAAGTGATGCTGGTAGCCGGTGCACAGGATGATCGCGTCCACGCGCTTGCTCGAGCCGTCGGCGAAAAACGCCATGTCCCCTTCGACCCTGAGCAACTGCGGGCGCTCTTCCCAGCCCTTGGGCCACTGGTAGCCCATCGGCTGGGTGCGATAGGCCGTGGTGATCGAACGCGCGCCGTACTTGTAGCATTGCGAGCCGATGTCTTCGGCCGAATAGCTGCTACCCACAATGAGCAGGTCCTGGCCTTTGAATTCCATGGCCTCGCGAAAGTCGTGGGCGTGCAGGATGCGCCCGGCAAAGCGCTCGAAGCCTTCGAACTCCGGCACGTGCGGTGTCGAGAAATGCCCGCTGGCGACCACCACATAGTCGAACACCTGCTCGATGGCCTGCCCGGCGCTGTAGTCGTGGGCGCTGACGGTGAAGGTGCGGGTGCGCGCATCGAACGTGACGTTTTTCACGGCGGTGTTGAAGCGGATGTAATCGCGCACGCCGGCCTTCTTCACGCGGCCCTGAATGTAGTCCCACAGCACTTCGCGGGGCGGGTAGGAGGAGATGGGGCGGCCGAAGTGCTCGTCGAAGCTGTAGTCGGCGAACTCCAGGCATTCCTTGGGGCCGTTGGACCACAGGTAGCGGTACATGCTGCCGTGTACCGGTTCGCCGTGCTGGTCGAGGCCGGTGCGCCAGGTGTAGTTCCACATGCCGCCCCAGTCGGCCTGCTTTTCGAAGCAGACGATCTCGGGCATGGGGGCGCCCTTGGCGTGGGCGGATTGGAAGGCACGCAGTTGCGCAAGGCCGGACGGGCCGGCGCCGATGATGGCTACACGAAGAGTCATAACAATTCCTGAACGGTTGAACGCTGAAAAAATGGCAAAGGCTCCCCAACCCCGAGCGGCGAAAAAGCCGAGGGTGCCGGGTGATGGAATTCAGGCGTTACGGTGCAGGTGGAGGGACGGGGCGCTTGCGCATCTGGGCCAGCAACAGCTTGCCTGGCGGGATCGACAGCACGTGGAAGAGTGTCGACAGGGGTGAGGTGGCACTGAGGTGTGGGCCGTACCCATTGGCGCAGGGCGCGAACGGGTGGCCTGAGGGGCGAAAGATACGTGTGATCTCGTGCATGGGGGCTGCAATGGCCTCTTTTCTTTGTGGTTTCTTTTTTATCTATAACGGATGGGGGTGGGTATGGCAAGGTTGCGGGCCGTGCGGGCCCCTTCGCTGGCACGTCACCCCCCACAGGTCATGCACCCCGGCCCAGCCTTTCTCAGGGACACGCCAATGAGTGAAATTCAATCGGTCTCGCCCGACGGCCGCTACCGTATCGACGCCGAGCCCTGGGAGGCAGGGCCTTCACAGTGGGTGTACCCGCCACAGATCATCGACACCGGGTCAGGCCAGTGCGTGTTTGCTTTCGAGGACCCGCGCTGGTCGATGGACCGTGCCGTGTGGGTGAGTGACACGCAGGTCGAGCTGACGCTGCGCAAGTACCCGGGGCACGCCACGGGCGAAGGGGTTCGGGCCAGTATCGACTGTGCCGCAAAGCCACCCCTGCAGGTGGCTTTCATGCCTTAGCGAAGGGGGCAGTTAACTGCTCACTCGCGCTTGTCCCCGCCAGGCAGATCAACAATAATGCAAGTCATTACCATTTGAGACCGTTCCCATGACGGCTGACTCTTCTGCCCTGCACAGTGCCGTCGGTGAGCTGTACTCGGCGCACAACACCTGGCTGCGCAACTGGCTGCGCCGGCGCATCGACAACCATTGCGATGCCGCAGACCTGGCCCAGGACACCTTCGTCAAGATTCTGAAGGCGCGCAGTGCCCTGGATATCCGCGAGCCCCGCCAGTACCTCTCGACCGTGGCCAAGGGGCTGATGATCGACCTGTTTCGCCGGCGCTCGCTGGAGCAGGCGTATCTGGAGACACTCGGCCACCTGCCCGCTGCCGAAGTACCTGACCTCGAGACCCAGGCGATCCTGTTCGAGGCGCTGCTGGAAGTCGACCAGATGCTGGCCGGGCTGGGGGTGCGGGTGCGGCAGGTGTTCATTCTGTCGCAACTGGACGGGCTGACCTATGCGCAGATCGCCGCACAGCTGGGCATCTCGCTGCGCACGGTGAACAAGGACATGGCCAAGGCCATGGAACATTGCTGCCTGATGCAGTGGCAGTCAGACACGTGAGCCAGGTCCCCACGCCCTTGCAGCGCGAGGCCGTACGCGAGGCAGCGCGCTGGTTTGCGCGCTTGTCGTCGGGCACCGCCAGCGAGCACGACCGGGCCCAATGGCAGCATTGGCACGACGCCAGCGAGCTGCATCGGCAGGCCTGGCAGCGTATGCAGGCGGTGACCGAAACCCTGGGCGGGTTGCCGGGGCGATTGGCGTCCTCAACGCTGCAGGGGGCGGGCACAGCCCGCCGCCAGGTGGTGTATGGCCTGGCACTGCTGGTGGGCGGCGGCTGGCTCGGTACGCTCACCTGGCGCAGCGACCAACGTCGCGCATGGACCGCCGACTACCAGAGCGATGTAGGCGAGCGTCGCGCAATCGAACTGACCGATGGCAGCCAGTTGCTGCTGGATACCGACAGCGCCGTGGACGTGCAATACGATGCCCATCAACGCCTGCTGGTGTTGCGGCGCGGCCAGGTGCTGGTGAATACCGGCAGCGACCCTGCCAGGCGGCCCTTCATGATCGACACGCGTGATGGGCGCGTGCTTGCGCTGGGTACACGTTTCACGTGCGCACCGATGACGACGGCAGCGAAGTCGCCGTGCTGGAGAAAGCCGTGCAACTGACGGTTGGCGGCCTGCCGGCGCTGCGGGTGGAGGCGGGTCAGCGGGTGACCTTCGGCGCCTCCGGCACTGGCGCGCTGCAACGCAATGACGCCAGTGTGGCGGCGTGGCGCAACGGCAGCCTGATTGCCATCGATATGCCGCTGGGCCAGTTGATCCGTGAACTGTCGCGCTACCGCCCAGGCCTCTTGCGCTGCGAACCAGAGGTGGCCGGCTTGAAAGTCTCGGGGGCGTTTCCGATCACCGACACCGACCTGGCACTCACCGCGCTGCAGAGCGGGTTTGCCGTGCAGGTGGTGCGCCGTACCCGCTACTGGGTGACGGTCACCGCCCGCGCCTGACGTAATTGAGAATAAAAACGCCTACGCTGCACTTTTTCCTGCGCCCACTCGACCCTCTCTCAGATCGATTCATTTGAGTGTTCTCGGGGGAGGGAAACATGATACCCATGCAACGACCGCACGCCGCCCTGGCGTTGGCAATTCATCTGGCGCTGGGCGTCGGCGTCGCGTGGCCGGCGCTCGCAATGGCGGCTGAAAACAGCGCCAGTCAGGTCCGTGCCTATGCCATCGCACCGGGTACGTTGACCGAAACCCTGGGGCACTTTGCAGGCGCGTCACAGGTTGCCCTGTCGTTCGATGCGGCGCTGACCCAGGGGCAGCAGTCGCCCGGCTTGCAAGGGCACTACAGCGTCGACAGCGGCTTTGCCGCGCTGCTCGCCGGCAGTGGCCTGCAGGCAGTCAGGCAGCCCAGTGGCGTGTACCTGCTGATGGCCCGGGTGGGCGACGCGGACACGCTGCAACTGGAGGCGACCAGCGTTACCGGGCTGGCCTCCAGTGTGACCACCGAGGACACCGGGTCTTACACCACATCGATGGCGACCCTCGGCAAGTCACCCATGTCGCTCAAGCAAACCCCGCAGACGGTCAGTGTGACCACCCGCCAGCGCATGGACGACCAGAACCTCACGACCTTGTCGGATGTGATGGACCAGACCACCGGGATCACCATGTTCCAGGGCTCTATGAGTGCATCCCGCTACTTGTCACGTGGCTTTGAAGTGACCAGCTTCAGGGTCGATGGCAGTGCCCCGGTGACGTCTGCGGCGTTTGCCTGGAACGACCTGGACATGGCGATCTTCGACCGCGTCGAGGTGCTGCGGGGTTCGGACGCATTGTTCTCGGGCAATGGCGAGCCGGGCGGCAGTATCAACCTGGTGCGCAAGCGCCCCACCGCCGACCCCAGGTTCAGCATCACCAGCTCCGTCGGCAGTTGGCAGAACTACCGCACCGAGCTGGATGTGAGCGGCCCGCTGGGTTTTGACGGCAAGCTGCGTGGGCGCTCGGTGATCGTCTACCAGGACAAGAACTCCTTCTATGACAAGGCCGACGCTGAACGCAAGCTGTTCTATGGCGTGCTGGAAGCCGACCTGAGCGACGACACCACCTTGCTGGTGGGCATGACCAATGATCATGCGGACGCCTCCGACCAGTCCTATGGCCTGCCGCGATACAGCAACGGCAACGACCTCAAGCTGCCGCGCAGCACCTACCTTGCGGGTGCCCATGACTACTTCAACCGTGTGGGCCAGTCGTACTTTTTGCGCGTTGACCACGCCCTCAACGAGGACTGGTCCGCCACGCTGGACACCCTGTATGCGCAGACCACCAGCGATCGCAGCTACTACAACTTCGCCGGTGAGGTAGACCCGTCTACCGGAGCGGGTGTGAGTTCGCGCTGGTGGGGGGCGAAGGCACAGAAGCGGGACATGTCGGTTGATGTGAACATCAAGGGCGGCGGTGATGTGCTTGGCCATCGCAATGATCTGCTGCTGGGCTGGAGCTGGCAGAAGTCTGCAGCACCCACCGAACTGAGCCGCGATGGCGTAGCCCATGCCATCGACAATATCTTTGCCTTCGATCCGGATGACTTTCCTTCCTACAAGCAGAACGCCTCGGTGTACCTGAACGACCATACCGACGTCGAGCAGAACGGCCTTTACGCTTCGTGGCGGGTGCAGTTGAGCGACCCGATGCACGTCATCCTGGGTGGGCGCTACAGCAACTACAAGTACAGCTACACCACGACCACCGTCGGCAACCCCACTGTAGTCACACCTTACGAGGACAATGACGTCGTCACCCCCTTCGTGGGCCTGACCTACGACCTGACGCCGGACTGGACCGCTTACGCCAGTGTGTCGGAGATCTACAAGTCCCAGGCCAACTACCGCAAGGCGCCAAGCCCGGGCTCGCCGCTGGAACCTATCACCGGCGTCAGCCACGAGGTGGGGGTGAAAGGCGAGTTGATGGAGGGCAGGTTCAACACCTACGCGGCGCTGTACTACGTGAAGCGTGACGGCGAAGGGGTGCGTGATGGGCTGGTGGTGAACAACTGCTGCTATCGCGATGATGGTCAGGTGGTGTCCAAGGGCGTGGACTTTGAAGTCAGCGGCGAGCTGCTGGCGCGGCTCAACGGCACCTTCGGCTACACCTACAACCACAATGAAAACAAGGTGAGTGGCACCGCTTACAACACGCTGACGCCCAAGCACCTGGCCAAGTTGTTTGCCTCTTATCAACTGCCGGGCCGCTGGTCGGACTTCAAGGTGGGCGGTGGGGTGACGGCGCAGAGCGCAACCTTTGTCAGCTACGCGCCGACCGACTTCAAGCAGGCCGGGTACGCCATCTGGAATGGTTTTGCCGAGTACCAGGTCAATGCGCACTGGAGCGTGGCGATGAACGCGAACAACGTGTTCGACAAGAAGTACTACTCCACCGTGGGGTATTCGGATTACGGCAACTTCTATGGCGAGCCGAAGAACTTCACCGTGACGCTGCGGGGCAGCTACTAGGTCGGTGTGCTTGAACGTGGTGATATCATGTCGCCATATTGCCGCCCCGCCACTGGCGGGGCGGCACTTTTATCTGTTTACAAAGGACGCAAGCAGACATGCAGCCATCTTCCACTACGTCACCCTCAACCACCGGAGAACTGATCGCGACCTTTCGCCATCGCAAGGGGGCGCTGATCTTCTGTTTGGCGTTTGCCGCCGTGTTGCTGGGCGTCGCCGTTTTTGTCCTGTACCTGGGCACGATCCTGTTGCCGGGCAATGAAGCGCCCGTGGGCCGCCATGCCACCCCGGGCCAGAGCGACCGCTTCATCATCTACGGCACCAGCGTAATGCTGGCCGTGTGTGCGCTGGGCGTGCTGAGTATGTATGCCTGGCAAAAGAAGCTGCGCCGTTACAGCTACGACGTCTATGAGCATGGCATCGCTCGTATCAGCACAAGCCTGCGTGAATACACACCGTTTGTGGAAATCGAAGACCTGTACCTGTTTGGCTCAGGGCAAGCGTCAGCGGCGGGCCTGATCACTAACGTGGCTTACCGGCGCACTGCGGCAGAGCCGTTTCACCGTGTGTACGAGTCGCTCAAGGATTTTTACGACTTTGAGGAACTGGTGCGTGAGCTGCACGTGCGTGCACGCTTGCCTGGGGTGCTGGATACACTGGAGTCGGGTGGGGCCGTGACGTTCAACTACATCAGTACAAGCCAGGTGTGGACCAAGTTTTTCACTGGCAACTTCCTCCAGATCACCACGGCGCCGATTGTTGTGACCCGCGACGCGCTGCAGGTCCAGGGGCGCAGGCTGGCGATGTCGACGTTGCGCACGGTGGACCTCAGCGCCAGGACGGAAAAGGTCGTTGTCAAGGACGAGACTGGCAGGGTGGCATTTTCGACGATAGCCACCGGTATTCTGAGCCACGACCTGTTCCTCACGACACTCGATGCGCTGCTGGGCGCGCAGGCAGAGCAGCGCGAGCAGGTTGCTTAGGCAGGCCTTGTGGGGCTGCTTGAGGGTGGCGCAGGCCCTTGATGGCTAGCAGACTGTCATGTCATTGCTTTACGCGGCTGTCGAACGGCTCGAAGTCGCGCTCGGTAAACGCCTCTGTCAGTACATTCGAACTGCACAGCCATTCGATGGCTTCCACCAGCCCGTTGCCTGCCACAAGTGCCGCTTCGCTGTGGCGCGGCAGCACATAGATGCGCTCCGGGTCGCTGGGGTGAATGATGAGTTCGTCGCCGTCGTAGGTGTCGCCGATGATGATGCACTGCAAGGCCTTTTCCTTGGGCATCAGGTCCTTGTCGTCGTCCCAGAACCAGTACTGGTTGATGCGCTCAAGCCACTGCGCCTGGCTGTTTTCGCCGTGCAGCAGTTGATGGGGCGGGTAGATGCGCACGTACACGCCGCCCAAAATGCCCTCGCCAAACTGCGTGACGTATTCGCGGTAACCGGTAGGGAAGCCAGTGCCCAGCACGGCTTGCGCCTGGTCGACCTCGGCGTTGGTGGACAGCACCAGTGGGCCACCGGCGACAGTGATGTGTTCAAACATGGGGCGTGTCCTTGTGCGTGTTATCCATGGGGCATGGTTTTTAGCGTAACGGGCGGTTGGCGGCAAGGCTGCCACGTACGACAGAGCAGCGTATCCTGCGTGCTTCTGTGAGTGGCAGCACAGGGCTGCCCGTGCTCTGGCTTGAGCATCTGAATAAACCAAGCGATGGAACGATTTACCTATGACCGAACAGATCATCTACAGCGTTGAAGGCGAGAGCGACGCGTTCAAGGCCGCCGTGGCCGGTGCCCAGGCGACGTTCAAGTATTTCTGGCGGGAGCTGTCGTGGGAGGCACGCAGGATCGTCAAGGGCCTGGACATGGCCGCGGTCAAGATGTCCTTCCCCATCGAGAGCGACGACCCCGCGGTACCCGGCGTCGAGAACATGTGGGTGAGTGACATCGAGTTCGACGGGCAGTCCATCACTGGCGTGCTGATGAATGAGCCAAGCTGGGCGACCTCGTTCAAGGCGTGGGAGCCTGTGACGCTGCCGTTGTCCTTGCTCAACGACTGGATGTACGTGCGCCAGGGCCATGTATACGGTGGCTTCACGGTCGATGCGATACGCGCCGACATGGCCGAAGACGAGCGCCAGGAACACGACGAGGCCTGGGGCCTGGACTTCGGCGAGCCGGGTTGCGTCGAAGTGGTGCCGGCGGCAGAAGGCCAACAGCCCTGGCTGCTGTCGCGTACGTTGGGCACTGCGCAAGACCAGCAGACGCTGGCGTTGCTGGAGTGTACCGAGCACCCGATGGCCGTGAACATGCGCGACAAGATCGAGGAAGGCGTGAGCGCACAGCCGCAGGTGGTCCGAGACCCGGATGACGAGGGGTGGTTGATGCTGCACCGCGAGGTGCTGGCGGGCAATTACACGGTGGTTGATGCGCTGTTGCGCCACGGTGCGGACCCGTTGGTACCCAACGGCAACGGCCAGACTTCGTTGGAGTTGGCACGTATTGCCGGCTGGCCGCGGATTCTGGAGTTGCTGGAGGGGAAGCGCTCCAACTAGCTGTGCCTGGGCGAAGGAGAAAGCATTGACGGGATTGTACAACGTTTCGTACTATGTGCCGGTCGCCCATGAAACCGGTGACATGCTTCTGTGCCTTTTTGAGATGCCGTACAGGTGTCGTGGCCCAGATTGCGGTTACACATCACAGGTTCGCCCGAGCGTTCAAGGACGCGGGGCATAACCATTTGCTACCTCCCCCCCATAGCCGCCTGCTGTGCTTGCGCCTTGAGGGGGGAACAAACCTGGTCTGGGCTGTGCCCAGAGAGGATTACTAAATGCACGTACTGACTTTTAGCCAGGCTCGCGCCGATCTGAAGCAGACAATGGATGATGTTTGCCGGGATCATGAACCCGCCATTATCACGCGCCAGCGTGGCGAACCTGTCGTGATGCTCTCTCTTGAGGATTACAACGGCATCAACGAGACCTTGCATCTGCTTGGCTCGTCAAAGAACGCCGCACGCTTGCGCTCATCCATTGCTCAGCTCCAGGCCGGCAAAGCCGTAACCAAGGAATTGGCAACCAATGAGCAAAGCCAAACAAAGTAACAAAGACGACGCCCGCACCCTCGCAGGGTTGAAATTTACGGGTGAAGCATGGGAAGACTACTGCCACTGGCAGCAGGCCGATGCCAAAGTCCTGGCCAACATCAACTCGCTGATCTCCCAGTGTCGCCGCACACCCTTCAGCGGAACAGGCAAGCCAGAGGCCCTCAAGGGCGATCTGTCTGGTTACTGGTCCCGTCGCATTACCAAAGAACACCGCCTGGTCTACTTCTTCGAGGCCAACGTTCTCACCATCCTGCAGTGCCGCTTTCACTATGACGACTGAGTTGTTGCGCCGCGTTGTGTGCGCAGCCCGTGGGCAGATGCGTCTGTAGGACTGTAATATGCGGACTGATTTGCTTGGACGGTGCGCCTTGCCGGTGTGAGGGTGGGCAGTTAGGCTCTGGCGGTCGCTGCTCATCAGCGATCGGGTTTGTCGCCCGTTACAAGTTACAAGCAGCGCTCATGAATACCTTCATGGCGGCTGTGCGCGGGAGGCCTCGTGCCTGCCGGGTTTGTCTCTTGTCCTGGTCGACCAACCTGCGTACAGCTGCCACCCAACTTTCACAGGGCGAGCGGGTATCGATGCGCGTGACGCGCTCGTGCAGGCATCGCTATTGCTCGCTGGTATCCATGACACCGTTCAACAAGCGTATTCAGGGCCTGGTGATCAGGTCCGGAAAGACCTGTTGTGGGCCTCGCTGCATTCGGCGGACATGGCCAAATGGCTGGTGGATGCGGTGATCGATGGCATGGAGAACAGCGCGACGCTCATCGCGTAAGGGGCGGGCAGGGGCTGGCGGTGTCGGCTCCTGTCACCGAAGTGATAGACGCAAAGTGCCCCATGGTTGGCTGCTCGAGATGTGCCAAGTGTCGCCGCGCTACAGGTCTAGCGACTGGGCGGGAATCCCCAGCGCAGCCGCAATTTTCTCACGCGTAGCCTTGCGTGGCCGTTCAGCGGCCTCCTGTTGGGCATACGCTGATTGGGAGATGCCTAGTCGCTTGGCCATCTCGGCTTGAGTCAGAGCCAGGTGCCTGCGCCACGCGGCGATGGCGGTCAGGCCATCTTTCACCATGTACCCAACGACCTCGTTGGGTATCAGATCTTCCTTGGGACGACTGGCAATGTAGTCGGCATAAGGCAGCACGACGAAGGCTGGGCGGCCATCCGCGCCGTTGATGATCTGTACGTTAATAGGTGTGCTCATCGCGCTTCTTGACCTCCTCGATGTTGACGATTTTTACACCACCGTCCCAATCGAACAGGATGCGGTAGTTTCCGACTCGAAGCCTGTAACCGGACTGATGATTGATCAGTGCCTTGATGTTCTGAACGTTAGGCATGTGGGCCAGTGCTTGGGCGGCATCGTAGAGCTTTTGCTGATCGGCCTTGTTGATTTTCCTGAGCTGTTTGACTGCCTTGCGCGACCAATTGATCGTGTTCATGCCTGGCCTGCCTTGATAGGTAATTATAAGTGTTTTATAAGTCTTTTCAAGTCGGCCGTGGGATGCCGACGGTGCTTTGTGGCGCCTTCGGTTCACGCAGATTCGGCAGTGATACCTTCCGGAAAACGACGCAGCGCCCATTTCATCACCTTTCGGTAGACGTGGGTTCCCCCGCCCCTGTGTCAGCCCAGGGAAGTCATTTCAAGGTGTACCCGAGGAAATGGAAACGAGCTTTCCTGTGGCGCAATGGTAAAAACAGGCATCCATCACATGGAGTTATCCACAGGTGAAAATCAGTGATTTTCACAGCCAGTTGCGTGGGTTTTAGCTTTTTCAAGTGAGGTCTCTCCAAGCCGATCTTCTTGAAGCCACCCACTGACTCGGTCCAGTGATCGTCGACGGTCTTGGTGTGGCTCGGGAAGGTCTCAGTGTTGCCCAGCGCCTCGGCCTCGCGCTCGATAGCCTTGTCCTGGATCTTGCCGTCAGTCTGGCGCAGCCAGTTGCCGTCTACGTAGATCCGCTGCTGCCACATCTGGTCTCCCTTCAACATCTTTGGCAGAACGGGGCCTGCGTTACCATCGCCAGCAGGCTTGGATTGTCCTTCCTCCATTTCATCCTTCCGCACCCCAGGCCCAGAGCTAAAGCGCACTTAGTGCAACATTTTTGTTGCATGCGCAACATTACTGTTGCACTGTGACTTTGTCGAGACAATAGGACTGCACATGAAGTACAGCGAGTTTCGACGATGGTTGCGGGCACATGGCGTTACGTTTGTGCCGGCCAAGGGAAGCTATTTCAAGGTGTACCTGGGCAACCGACAAACGATTTTCCCAGACCATGGCGCCAAGGAAATCAGCGAAGGCTTGAGGAAAAAAATCATCAAAGACCTGGGCCTCAGTGATTGAAATTGAGCCCTGTGGGAGGCTTGAAGGCCATGTACGACTACCCCGTAACGGTGCACGAAGAAGACGGTACCCCATGGGTGAGCTGCCCCGACGCCCCTGAAATGTCGAGCGCGGGCGATACGGTGGAGGAAGCCCTTTTCGATGCCGTAGACGCTTTGGAGTCCGCGTTGTCCCTGTATGTGGATCAACGCATTGCCATACCGCTGCCATCGCCTGCTGCGCCAGGCCAGCCCGTCGTTCGTCTGCCTGCGCTGAGCGCAGCCAAGGCAGCGCTGTGGAATACGATGGTCAAACAGAAGGTCACCAAAACCGAGCTGGCGCGCCGGCTGGGTGTGAATCGCCCACAGGTAGATCGGCTGGTGGATTTGCTGCACCGTTCCAAGATCGAGCAGGTGGAGCATGCGCTGCGAGTGCTTGGGCAACGTATAGAGCTGTCTGTGGTTGCGGCCTGATCAGAAGCGCCAGCTATCCGCAGCATCTCGACAAAACCCCAAAACGAAAAAACCCGCCAGAAGGCGTTTTTCGGTGGTTCCAGAAACACTAAAAACCGTCTCTGCAACCTTGTGGCACCAGACGAACGGTATGTTTCGGGGAGGCCAGGATTTTCGGGCGTCTGGATTTCGGTGGAAAATTCGGCGTACCCCAACTAGTAACTATAAATAAATCAGCTAGTTATGGCGTTCGGTGGAATCGAACTCGGGATTTTTTAGATCTCAGCACGTTGCCGGTCTACAAGTAAACCATTCAGAGCCGTATACGAATGGTAATGCGAAGGTCTATGGCCTTGAGATCAACCCGGCCGCGATGGTGAAGGTCGAGAAGGTTTCGGCCCCCGTAGAGCGGGCGCTGTCGGATGCGGAGCTGAAGCATTTTTGGCAGACGATAGAGAGTACAGAGGGTGTCGGTCCCGTGATGGCGCTGCTGTTCAAGTTCGTGATCGCCACTGGTGGCCAACGCATCAAGAACATCATCGAAACTACCTGGGCGCACTACGATCTGGAGGCGGGTACTGTGCTGCTGGTTCATCGGAAAGGCAGGGGCGGGCAGACCATGAGTCGGCCGCACCTTGTTCCCCTCTCGGATCGGGCCGTGTCCCTCATGCGGCGTGTGCAGGAGATCAGCGGCGACCATCAGTGGCCTTGGACAACTCATGGTAAGCAGCCCTTCGTCATCAGTAGCCCAACACATGCGATAGCTGACTGGATGGATTCCAAGCATGCGGCGGTTGACGGAGTGCGGGTACCGTCCTTTTCGCCGAGGGACCTGCGCCGTACTTGCACCCAGCTTATGCAACGGCGCGGTGTTGATGATCGACTGTCTGACCTTTTGCAGGCGCATGGCCAGACGGGGGTGGTCTCGAAACACTACCGGAACAACCCTGAGGCCGCACTACCAGAGAAGCGTCGTGCAATGTCGCGCCGGAAAAAGAAGACTGCCGGGCCAAAGTCATAAACGTCCTGTTGACTGACTCCCTCGCATCTACGCAGGACGGCCATTTTAGCCGCTAAAATGCGTCAGCCCCTGTTTTCCCACCCATTGATCCACTGAAAGCACCGCTCCCAATCCACCGCTACCTATAGCGATTGAGTAGTCAGCTCGCCGCACAGGAGGGCTAGCAGTCCGTTGACGATTCCCCAGAATGCGCGGCTTGTAGCCATTTTCAGTTCCAAAAACTCAGCTGAAAACACGTCGAAACGACGAATAACAGGGAATAACAGCGAATACCAGAAAATAAGCAACGTTGAATATTACGCAATGTTGTTAGTTCTGCCGGTGTCACTTGTGCGCATGTAAGAAGAGCCGTGCGCGCCACGAAATCGTAGTTAACGCTTTTGTGGCGCGAGGCCACGCTTACTTGTCACACTGGAAAAATGAGATCGACGGGCTTGGAAGCCTGAAATACTGTCGCGACAGTTATTGCGTAATGCGGAAAACTGTCGCGTCAGTCTGCAGGCTATGGTCGCCTGTAGACGCTGAGGCCCGGATGAGGGCCTCAATAGTCCCTCTTTAGAACCCGTAAATAAAGGCTCTCCAGGCTTTTCGACGAACGGTAATCAGTGAAGCGCCGCTGGATTTTTCGTTTGGTTTAGGCCCTTCTGAGCACTCAGTGATACTCCTGAGCACTCAGTGGTACGCAATGGGACAGATGAGACGGTAGTTAATATCTGCGGGTATCTTTAGTTATCTAAAGGTAATTGCTGAAGTCGTTGAAAAACCTGTTGCAGTTTTCTGGATACGCCCGGTAACATCCGAAGCATTCTAAGGTGGAAGCTACACAGTGAGACTCTATGAGTGCTCTCTGGCGCTTACCTTGAGGATGCTGGATTGCTGAATTGCAGGCAAAGAAAAGCCCCTGGTAGTCGAAGACCAGGGGCCGACTCGGGAAAGGACGTTGGCGCGTCCTCTGCATGTCAGCTAGGCCAGCACACAACCCCGAGGGGAGAAGCATTTGAGACGGCTTCTGACTGGGCAAATAGGCACATGTGCCTATCTGTCCACGGGCGGACTGTATTACCGGAAGGGATATTGCGCAACACTGGATTATTACCCAGTGCCGTAATATCCGACGACCAGCAACCCGGTTTTCGTGGTTTTTGGTGGAATCAGTACAACCCCCTTCGGTTTCTCTGATGCTTTTGATTGAGAAATCACCAATGACTTCAAATGTCGCCCGCAGCACCGATGTACCCAACCTGCCTATACCTGGTGCCCGCGCTACCGCCGCTCAGCTCTGCGCCAAGTACCAAGTAAGCCGTGCCACCTGGTGGCGTTGGTCCAAAACTCCCGGGTTTCCCGCACCTATTCGCTTCGGTCGCTCCGTCCGCTGGGAGCCCGAGTCTGTGGAATCCTTCCTGCTTAGTCAGGAGGCCTAACCCATGATGATCAATCAACTCTGCGTAGGCGCGGAGCGGGGAGCGCTTGGCCCTGAAAAAGCGGTTCTATCCCTTCCTGTACCCTTAAAAGATTTGATGGCCCTTCACCATCTCGTGTGCGCTCATCAATTCGTTAGCGGTCAAGCTGGCTCTGAAAGCGAGGTGGCCTAACATGGCAAAGCCCCCACCTCTCGATGCTTGTCCAGCGCAAGGGAATCTCGATACTAGCGGTAGCGCGCAACGCACGCGCCTTCTCGCACACCTGCGCCAGCACGGATCGATCAACACCTTTCAGGCCATCACGCTGCTCAACATACTGCGTCCGGGCGCCCGTATCTCAGAGCTACGGGACCAAGGTCACAATATCGTCACCCACCTGGGTACTCTGAAAGATGACCAAGGCCGTGAGCACCAGAAGGTGGCCACCTACTTCCTGAGTGCCGTCCCGGCGCAGAAGGTGGTTGCATGACGGCCAAGATCATTCCGTTCGATTACCAGGGGCGCGCCGTGCGCTTCGATGCCGACGGCTGGCTGCATGCCACTGAGATTGCAGATAGGTTCGGCAAAGAGCCGCATGAGTGGCTGCGCCTGCCGGATACCGAACGCTACCTCGAGGGGCTGCAACGTAGATACGGGGAAATCCCGTATGTAAAAACCAGCCGTGCCCGTGCGGATCGTGGTGGCGGCACCTGGTTGCATCCGAAGCTGGCGGTGAAGTTTGCCCGGTGGCTCGACGTGGATTTTGAAATCTGGTGTGACGAACAGTTGGACACCCTGCTGCGCGGTGAATCGAAGTCCTGGGCCAACGCCCGGCGTGAGGCAGCTATCGGACACAGGGCCGTGTGTGACGCCATCGCACTCAACTGCGAAGCCCAAGGCAAGACGCCTCAGCGCCACCACTTCATCAATGAAGCGCGGCTCATCAATCAGGTGATCACCGGCTCCTTCGCTGGCCGGGACCGCGACCAGTTGAGCGCGCCAGAGCTGGAGATTGTCACCCTCGCCGAACTGCGCGACACGGTACTGATCGGCGGAGGTATGGCCTATGCCGAGCGTAGGGCAAACCTGCTGCTCTACGTTCGTGAACTCCAGAGCAAGCATCAGCGGGAGATCGCAGCATGAAGCTCCAGACCCACACTCCAAAGGGGTATCCAAAGCGCGATCCCCTTTCAATTCTGCTGGTGGCCAGAGTTAGCCATTGGGTGGTGAAGCATCCTCGTTCCGGGGTGGTGGGGCCCGGTTATACACAACCCCACCGGCACTGGCGTCTGTAGTTCCTCGCGAAGGTTTCTCTTGACGAGAGTCAGCCTACGGGAATGGACTTGACCAACTTGACCAACTTGA
>NZ_JAAHBU010000470.1 GCF_010671725.1 Pseudomonas brassicae
TCGCTGATGCTGCGGGACGAAAACTGCCGGGTAATACCTACAAGGAGCGCATCACGAAGCTGGAATCCGCGCTGCTTCAACTGCTACTGGATGAGTACATCGCTGCCAGTCCGGCCAAGAGTCTGTTGGGTCGTGAGGTATCGATTCTGGATGCTAGTGATATGGCGCGCCTAAAGAAGCTGGCGAGCCCCGGTAGCCGCGCCTTGGTGATGAAAAACCAGCTGAAACAAACCATCGTCACCGGCAAGGACAAAGATCCAGCATTCTTTGACAAGCTGGCTGAGGAGTTGGAAAAGTTGCTTGAGGAGGAAAAGGCGGGGCGCATTACCCAAGCCAAGTTCCTGGAGCAACTGGAGCTGTTCAGCCAGCGGATTCAGGATAAGGACAACACCGGTTTTAATAAGCCCGCGCATTCAGCGGTATATCACTACCTTGCTGCGTTACTGGCTGAGAATACGGCAAGGGTGGCAACGACTAAGCTGTTCGAGGATGAGAGGCTGAGTCATGCTCTGTCGACTGAAAACTGGAAAAAAATGCCGGATACGCACCCTGACTTTAAAGACCATCTGCGGGGGGTATTGATGCCTCTAGCGGGTTGGGAGCGATCAGTAGCGCGTGATCACGCTAAACGAATCTTCGATATCTTGCTTAAAAACTAAACGCGGCGTTGCCCATGCCAGTATTGAAGTACGGCCAAACTGCTATTGAGTGGTACTTTCAGCTCGATACGAAGCTCAAGCGCCATTACGTGACTGTGGAACGGGGTAGACCTGTTATGTTGCGCGGCCCGTTGGTGGATGAGCCTGAACAAGAGGCTTTGGTGTTGCATCGTGCACGCTGGATTCGTGAAAGGCTGGCTCAGGTGAATCAACCCCTGGCCAGCGAGCCCATCGTAACGGGCAGCCGTCTGCGATATGCCGGGCGTACTTATTTCACCGAGGTAAGGCATGTACCGGATATCCTCAAGCCCCGACTAACTTTCACGCATCGCGTTTCATCGTTGATAACCCGGAGGGCGTGAGTATCCCTCCCCGAT
>NZ_JAAHBU010000471.1 GCF_010671725.1 Pseudomonas brassicae
ATCCGCTCGGCGTTAATCCATATCTCCGTCCAAGGTTTCCAATTCTTCCTTAGCGGCGTTCAGCAGGTAGGCTTTGCTGAGCTGTTCGGGCATGACAATCACTCAATATTGGTCGGCTAGCAGCAGCCCTGAATGGGCGGGTGACGGAGTTATCCGCAGTGTCATCTCAGCGTCAGTCCTGCTTCGGTGGTATCAGCATCGCTTTCTACATCTTCGCCTTCCTCCTGCACATCTCCTTTGTAAGCAGTTTTGCAGGTGGCTTGCTCAATCAGCGCCAGGAGCTGTTGCTGCCTATCCTCCATAAACTCCTCAAAAGCATCTCTCCTGAGTACGTCAGGATCGATAAAGTGAGATATGAGGTAATTGTTTAGGTTTTTCGAATTCACACCAGGCGTGGAGGCATCACCCAACTCCAGTTTCTGTAGATAAACGGAGGGAGCCACTCCGCCGATGATCCGGTTCGTCCGGAATGACAAAGGTGTCTTGTTGATGATGGAGTCGTAAACCTGTGGTGGGATGTTGCGCTTCTTGCACCAGTCCTGAGGAAAGATATGGTGGATGTCGACTGACTCGCCGAAAAATACCGTGTGATCGAACTTCTGACCAGAACGAATATCCCGAGCACCTTCCTTCATCAGCAGTGCGTTTACCCCTTTATAGGCGGCAGAGAGACGCATGCGCATGCTTTTCAAGCGATCAGGCCGGAATATTGTTTCGCTTACCGTCGATGGCTCTGGACCGCCCTTCAGCCAAGCCGGAACCTCCGTGAAATCTCGCGCGATGCGAGTATCGACGGCAGAACCATAAAGCTCGCCAAAGACTCCGTTCCAATACCACTGAACCAATTTCGCCCGGTTAGCATCGTGCTCCCAAGCGTCTCCGATATCAGCCAGAATCGCAGCTAGAGGTACAATTTGCGATTGGTACGGCAAGTCGAAAATTCGATAAATATGAAGCGTGTGTAGAAATTTCGCAGCCTTGATAAAACCCGCTTCCACCTGGTGCTCGTATTGCTTGTAGGCCTCAAGCGGCAGGTTGAGCAACGCGTGGCGATTCCCCGTCACTGCGGGAAGATCTTTGCCCTGTTTCCCTTGTTGCTCCGCGAGCCGACGGCGATCTCGTGTATGGAACAAAGAGATTGCTTGCAGGAAATCGGTGTTGGCAACATTGGCGATGATTCCGCTTTCAGCATCCGCTGGACGCAACGCTTCAGTAAAACGACGATGACGCCCTTTTGTGTGCTCATCGCCATACCAATCTTTACGCAGCTCATGGCCCGAAGCGGCATACATTGCCGTTACCAATTCAAATGCGTCGAGAGGTTTGCCTCCTGTGTTCACCTTCTCAAACACGACGCAGACGGCCTCCTTGCTCGTGGCCCGATCCAGCGCAATAACCGGCACTCTGTAGGATTTGAAATTATCTAAGATTTCTTTTTTGAACGTTCGAAACTCACTACGCGTCGTTTTGTCGTCAGTGGTGGACCAGTACTCATCAAATCCGTCCTGCCACTGATCCCAATCGAAAACCTGAGAAACAGGAAACATCATCGATGCGTATTCTTTGTCCGGCGTGGACAGGTCGGAAATTACCTCTCGACCGAAAGCACTTCGCAGTACACGATCTTCTGGGAGACCAACTATTGCGTCTTCCCTATCTACAGATGGGTCCAATGCCTTTCGAATATCGATGTAAAACCATCGTTTTACCTTCTTCTTTTTGGGCGTCACTGTTTCAACGACCTGGCCACGTAACGTGACCTGATACATTGACGTCATACGCTGCTGCCCGTCCAACAGCAGTGATTGAGGTGGCATAGATTTGGACGCGGAGGGTGCGCCCTCAATAAGGCGCGGCTTGAAATCCACGGATCCCCCTGTATCTAGGGTCATAAGAGACCTAC
>NZ_JAAHBU010000472.1 GCF_010671725.1 Pseudomonas brassicae
CGCCGCCCGCACCGCCGACGCCAACTTCGCTGTTGCCCCCGTTGCCGCCGGCGCCGCCCACCAGGGTGGCATCGCTGCTGTAGTCGTAGCCGCTGCCGGTGGCGGCGGCCGTGCCGTTGCCGCCCGGGCTGTTGCTGGCACCGGGTGCCGAGAGGCCGCTGTCACCCTGGCAGGTATTGCTGAGCGTGCCGCTGCCCGTCAGGGTACAAGAGCCCGGCGCAGCCATTGCCAACGAACTGCTCCCCAGCAGTGCCAGCAATACCGCCTGGGCCATCGGGCGCAGACGTGCGCCCGCGCCGATGGTGCCACTCCCCTTGCCGGCCGACCGAGCGGTCTCCGGCGCTACCTGGAAAACCCCCAGGTGGCGGTTCAAGATCAGCTTATAGCTCTTGTTCATGGTGGTGCATGCTCAGTTATAGTTTTGGGTGTTGGCAGTGGCCTAGCGGCCGAAAACCTCGCGATGCTAGCAGACTGGCATCACTCTTTTCACGCGCGCAAAAATTAAGTTTTGCTGCTGTAGGATTGGCGTCAAATCGCCGTCACCAGGACACTTTCCGTGCACTATCTGATCATTCCAAACGCGCTGTCGGCGCCCTTGTTCGCGCAGGCCCGCGCGGCGATCTGCAGCGGCCCCTTCGGTGATGGCCGTGCCACCGCCAACGGCCTCGCCCAGGCGGCCAAGCGCAACCTGCAACTGGAGCAGCAGGGCCATGTCGAGCTGCTCGACGGTATTGCCCAGGCGCTGCTGGAGCAGCCACTGCTACAGGCCTTCGCGATGCCCTGGCACGTCGGTCGGCCCATGATCAATCGCTATGAGCCGGGCATGGCCTACGGCATGCATGCCGACGGCGCACACATCGGCGAGTTGCGCACCGATGTTTCCTACACCCTGTTTCTGGATGACCCGGCCAGCTACGACGGTGGCGAACTGGTCATCAGCGGCGAGTCGCAGCTGTTCAGCTTCAAGTTGCCGGCCGGCAGCCTGCTGCTGTACCCGAGCGGGGCGCTGCATGAGGTGAAGGAAGTGACGCGAGGGGTGCGGCATGCTGCGGTGGGCTGGATCCAGAGCCGCATTCGCGATGCCGGCCAGCGCGAGATCATTGCCAAGCTCAAGGCTGTGCCGCAGGCGCTGGGGCAGGGTGAGCAGCATCAGGCGCTGGCGGTGCAGACCAACGAATGCATCCAGCGGCTGATCCGCATGTGGTGCGACTGAGCCGGTGGCGGCCTAGGGGATGCGCCCGCACAGTGCGTTGCCTTCGTAGCCGTGCGAGATCGGCCCCAGGAACATGAAGGGGCCGCAGGCGTTCAGGTAGGGGTCTTTGCTGACGCTGTGGGTGGTGTGCATCAGCACGCGCTCGTCGCCGAAGCGGTCGTTGCCGAACGCGGTTTCGGTGTAGGCAGAGCACACCGGCAACTTCAGCGGTACTGGCAGCACCACCAGCCACAGGCTGATGCCGCACCATTGGAGGCTGGCGTCGGAGCGCTCGGTGCGCGTGATCACCGGGGGCATGTCGCGAGCGAGCAATTGGTTATAGGTCGCGGTCTTCTCGACGCGGGTCTCGGATGAGAAGAACTTCACGCCGACACACCCCGACAGGCACAGCAGTGCCAGCGTTGCCATCACGCGCTTTTTCATCCTTGAACCCCACACCAAATCACAGGCAATAAAAAACCCCAAGGAATCACTTCGCTTGGGGCTTTTCGGTATTAGTGGTGCCCAGAGACGGAATCGAACCGCCGACACGGGGATTTTCAATCCCCTGCTCTACCGACTGAGCTATCTGGGCAACGGGGCGCATTAAAAGCGTTTTTCGGGTTTGCGTCAACGACTTTTTGAAAAATTATTAAATTAATTCCGTCGCTTACGCTTTTCCGGGGTTATTCGGCAGGCGGCACGTAGCCTTCGGCCTTTTCGTATTCCTCGCCGGAGAAGAACTTGTCCATCTCGCCCTGGAGGAATTTGCGGTCCTCGGCGTTCATCATGTTCAGGCGCTTCTCGTTGATCAGCATGGTCTGCTCTTTCTGCCAGTCGGCCCAGGCCTGCTGCGAGATATGCTCGAAAATGTCCTGGCCCTTGGCCCCCGGATACGGCGGGCGCTCCAGGCCAGGCTTTTCTTCTTTGTACTTGCGGCACATTACGGTGCGGGTCATGACGACTCTCCTGCATTCAAGGCTTCGGCCGCGCGTTTGAGCAGTTGCTTGACCGGGGCAGCCAAGCCCAGGCGCGGCGGGGTGGCGAGGTTATACCAGAGCCAGTCGGCCTCGGCCACGTGGGCCTCGTGTACGGTCACCGGCACCAGCCAGGGCTGGATCGCCAGCTGGAAGTGGCTGAAGGTGTGCACCAGGCCGTCCAGCGCGCGCGGCGCGCCCAGCTGCACGCCATGCTGTTCGGCCAGGTGCTCCAGGTGGTCGAGGGTGTCCAGCTCCGGCAGGCTCCACAAGCCGCCCCACAGGCCCGTGGACGGGCGCCGGTAAAGCAGGATGGCGCCGTCGGCGTTGGCCAGCAGCGGCATCAGCGTACTGCGCTGGGGCAGGGTCTTGCGCGGCTTGGGGATCGGGTAGCGGATCTCCTGGCCGAGCCTGTGCGCCTCGCAGCCACGCTCCAGCGGGCACAGCAGGCAACTGGGCTTGCTGCGCGTGCACAGCGTGGCGCCCAGGTCCATCATCGCCTGGGTGTAGTGGTTGACGCGGCTGTGCGGCGTGTAGCGCTCGGCGTTGGCCCACAGCGCCTTGGCCACCTTCGGTTCGCCCGGGTAGCCCTCCTGCGCGGTGTAGCGCGCCAGCACGCGCTTGACGTTGCCGTCCAGGATCGGTGCACGCAGGCCCATGCTGATGCTGGCGATGGCGCCGGCGGTGGACAGGCCGATGCCGGGCAGCTCGGTCAGTTGCTCCACGTTGCGCGGGAATTCGCCGCCATACTGCTCGACGACGATTTTCGCGGTCTTCTGCAGGTTGCGCGCACGGGTGTAGTAGCCCAGGCCCGTCCACAGGTGCAGCACTTCGTCCTCGGGCGCCGCGGCCAGCGCCTCGACGCTGGGCAGGGCTTCCATGAAGCGGCCGAAATAGTTGAGCACGGTGCTCACCTGGGTCTGCTGCAGCATGATCTCCGACACCCACACCCGGTACGGGGTGATGCCCTGTTGCCAGGGCAGGTCGTGTCGGCCGTTACGGTCGTACCATTCCAGCACGGCGCTGGAAAACTGCTCGGGATTCATCGTTTGAACAAGCCTTTGAGTGCGTCTTTGAGCTCGGGGCTTACCTTGTCGCCAAGCTTCTCATCGAGTTTTTCCTGGAGCTTGTTGCCCAGCACCTTGCCGGCCAGCTTGCCCACACCGTCCTTGTCCACGCGGCAGGCCTTGGCCCCCAACTCCAGCGGGCCACGGCAGCGCAGCGGGAATTCCAGGCCCACGTAGCGTTCGTTGACCTGGCAGGCCGGGTCGGGCATGTCGCGCTTGTCGCCCTCCACGATCACGCCCACGCGGTAGTCCATGCCCAGTACGCGCAGGTCCAGGTCGCCCTGGCCATTGACGGTCAGGCCGGGGATGCGCACTTTCAGGTCCGGGTTGCTGGCCACGCCGTTGCGCAGCACCAGGCTGCCCTTGAGCTCCTGGAACGGCGTGTCCTTGCCGCGTGGCTCGCCGCTCAGCGCCTTGCGGTTGAGGGTGGCGATGCCCTGGCACAGTTGCTGCTCGAGGTTGGCATTGACCAGCACGCCGTTGTTGATGACGAAGCTGGCGTTGCCGTTGAGCGTATCCACCAGTGCCTTCTGGCTGTTGCCGCTGCCGGTGAGGTTGCTGTTCAGGGTCAGCAGGCCTTTGACCGGCGGGGTGTCGGTCTGGCTCTTGATGAAGTGCTCGACCGGTACGCGGTTGACCTGGGTCTTGAGGCCGATCTGCGGCACGGCAGGGCGCACGTCCAGGCTGCCCTGGGTGGCGAAGTCGCCGTTGTAGAGCCCGCCCTGCAGGGTGTCCAGGGTGATCAGGCCGCCCTGGCCCTTGGCCTTGAGCACGGCATTCTGGATCGGCAACTGTTCAAGGGTGAGCACGCCGAAGCTCAGGTCGGCCTGCAGGTCGAGGGCACGCAGGCGGTCCACCGGCAGCAGCTTGTCGGTGC
>NZ_JAAHBU010000473.1 GCF_010671725.1 Pseudomonas brassicae
GGCACTGTCTGCGCCCAACAGTTCGAGCAGGCGGGCGCGCAGGGCCACGCGGGCCTCGCGGCCCAGGCCGAAGTAGGCGTTCAGCGCGCCGCCACGGGTGGCGTCGACCGCTGCCTTGGCCTGGCCCTCGAACAGCCCGGCGGCCTGCACGGCCTCAAGGTCGAGAATCGCGTCACCGATGGCGACGCCGCAACGACGCGCCTCGCTGCCCCGGCTGAAGATACCCAGCGGCAGGTTCTGCAGCGGGAAATCGCTATGCCCGTTGGCGTGTTCGACCCAACTGCGGGCAATGGCGGACTGGTTCATGGTTATCTCCGATTCGGGGTGAAGGTGCTCGGCAAGGTGGCCCAGCACTTATCGTAGTCGGCCTGCAATTGCGGGCATTCGAGCGCATGGCGGGTCGGGCGCAGCACCTGGCTGGTCTCGAACATGAACGCCATGGTGTTGTCGATCTTGCTTGGCGCCAGGTCGGCGGCAATCGCCTTGGCACAGGTTTCGGCGTCGGGGCCATGGGCACTCATGCAACTGTGCAGCGACGCACCGCCCGGCAGGAAGCCCTCGGCCTTGGCGTCGTACTCGCCCTGGATCAGGCCCATGAACTCGTTCATCAGGTTGCGGTGGAACCAGGGTGGACGGAAGGTGTTCTCGGCCACCATCCAGCGCGGCGGGAAGATCACGAAGTCGAGGTTGGCCATGCCCGGCACGCTGGTCGGCGAGGTGAGCACGGTGAAGATCGACGGGTCCGGGTGGTCGAAACTCACCGTGCCGATGGTGTTGAAACGGCGCAGGTCATATTTGTACGGCACGTTGTTGCCGTGCCAGGCCACCACGTCCAGCGGCGAGTGCTGCAACTGGCAACCCCACAGCTCGCCGAGGAATTTCTGCACCAGTTGCACCGGGCCCTGCTGCTCTTCGTAGTGCGCAACCGGCGCCAGGAAGTCACGCGGGTTGGCCAGGCCATTGCTGCCCAACGGGCCGAGGTCGGGGATGCGCAGCGGCGCGCCGTGGTTCTCGGCAAGGTAGCCACGGGCCTGGCTGTCGAGCAGCTCGACGCGGAACTTGAGGCCACGCGGCAGCACGGCGATTTCCAGCGGTTCGACCAGCAGCACGCCCAGTTCGGTGACGATGCGCAGGCGGCCTTGCTCAGGCACCAGCAGCAGCTCGCCATCGGCATTGAAGAACACGCGCTCCATGGAGCGGTTGGCGCGGTAACTGTAGACGCTGATGCCCGCGGGCTTCTCGGACGCCGAGTTAGCCACCATCGCGACCCAGCCATCGATGAAGTCGGTCGGCTCGGCCGGAATCTCCAGCGGGCTCCAGCGCAAGCGGTTGGGTGTGACCGGGCCCAGCGGGCCACCGCACAGCTGACGCTCCAGGCGCTCGAATGCCGGATGCAGGGCGGACGGGCGGATGCGATACAACCAGGTACGCCGCTGTTCGCTGCGCGCCATGGTGAACGCGGTGCCGGAGAACAGCTCGGCATACAGGCCGTAGGGGGCTTTTTGCGGGGAGTTCTGGCCTACCGGCAGGGCGCCGGGCAGGGCCTCGCTGGCGAATTCGTTGCCGAAGCCGCTCTGGTAAGCGACGGCAGAAGTGGAATCGACGTTCATCGAGCCTCCAGTGATGCTGCATTATTATTATCGTAAACTGATTACGCATAACGTAATTTGATCCCTGCTACCCGTCAAGCTATAAAGACGCCCACCTGTCACCACGGACCTTTCCCCCCATGAGCAAAACCAGCCCCGCCGCCGAAACCAACGGCAAACAGAAGGTCCGCTCTGCCGAGGTCGGTACCGATATCCTCAAGGCCCTGGCCCAGCTCTCGCCGGCCACCTCGCTGTCACGCCTGGCCGAGCATGTGCAGATGCCGGCAAGCAAGGTGCACCGTTACCTGCAGGCGCTGATTGCCAGCGGTTTTGCCGAGCAGAACCCGGCCACCAACCACTACGGGCTGGGGCGCGAGGCGTTGCGCGTGGGGCTGGCGGCACTGGGCGGGATGGAGGTGCTGAAGGTGGCGGCGCTGCCGCTGTCGCAATTGCGCGACGACCTCAACGAAAGCTGCTTTATCGCGGTGTGGGGCAACCAGGGCGCAACGGTGGTGAACATCGAGCCGGCCGTGCGCGCGGTCACGGTAGTGACCCAGATCGGTTCGGTCTTGCCCTTGCTCAGCTCGTCCACCGGGCTGGTGTTCGGCGCCTACCTGCCCGAGCGCGAGACCCTCGAGTTGCGCGATCAGGAACTGGCCGTGCTGGGCCAGAGCGCCGGCGACTACGTGCCCGTGTTCGCCCGTATCCGCGAACGCGGCCTGCACCATGTGCATGGCCTGCTGATGCCGGGGGTGGATGCGCTGTCGGCGCCGGTGTTCAATGCCATGGGCCAGATCGCGGCGGTGCTGACGGTGGTGGGCCCCACGTCGATCTTCCATGCCGACGAACAAGGCCCTGCGGCGCAGCAGTTGCTGGCGGCGGCACAGGCGATCAGCTGGCGCATGGGCTACCAAGCAGCACCGTGACCCGCTTTGGTGCACTGTTGCCGCACACGCAACAGTGAATGTCAGAAAGGCGTATTTTTCTGCGCCGTGGGGCTGTCTATTCTTGCCGGGCTTGCAGCGAAACAGGTGTTCGCCAAGTGCTGGGTACGATGGGCCAGCCATTAATGCCAGGTTAATCCTCTCCCCCTAGAGTACGACCTGACACGCTGAACCATTCCCCTTCAGGTTCACCGACGTTGATTTTGAAGCTCCTTGATCTACGTCTTGCTTGGCCGCTGCTTGTGCAGCGGCCTTTTTTATTTGTACGGCCCGCCTGGCGAACCCTTCAGGCAAATTTCTGCAGGTTGGCCATCATCTGCTGCAGCGCCTCCAGGCTGTCACGCGGGTGTACCGCGCCCTCGAAGTCGCCGATGGCCTGCCAGTGCGCCGCGATGTCCTCGACACTGATGCCCTGCTGCGGATCGAACCCCACCCCCAGGCTGCGCTCCCAGCGCACCTTGCCCACCCAGCCACCGCCCACTTCATACAGGCCGCCGGAGTCCTGGCACTGCGCGCTGCCCAGGTACACCACCAGCGGGCTGATCAGCTCGGGCTTGAGCTGCTCGAACACCTGCGGCGGGATCAGCCCCTCGGTCATGCGCGTGCCCCCGGTCGGCGCAATGGCGTTGACCAGGATGTCGTGCTTGCGCCCTTCCAGCGCCAGCGTGCGGGTCAGGCCGTACAGGCCCAGCTTGGCCATGCCGTAGTTGGCCTGGCCGAAGTTGCCGTAGATACCCGAGGTGGACGAGGTGAAGATCACCCGCCCCCAGTTCTGCTCGCGCAGGTGCGGCCAGGCCGCACGCGTGAGCTTGTAGGCGCCTTCGACATGCACGCGGTACACCTGCTCCCAGTCGCTGTCGTCCATCTTGTGAAAGGTCTTGTCGCGCAGGATACCGGCATTGTTGACCAGCACGTCGACCCGGCCGAAGGTATCCAGCGCCTGCTCGACGATGCGCGCGCCGTCGGTGACCGACTCATGGCTGGCCACCGCCGTG
>NZ_JAAHBU010000474.1 GCF_010671725.1 Pseudomonas brassicae
TCGCTGCGGGCTTTTTTTGTGTCCGGTCAGAACCGGAACACCTCCATCTCGGTCCGAATCGGCGTGGCCATCGGGATCCGCGGCTTCTCCGGCTCTTTGCGCACCTGTACCGGTGCAGCCACCTTCTTCGGCTGCTCCTGCACGATCGGCGGCTGATTGGCCAGCGGCTTCAACGCCACGCTCAACTGCTCGGCCAGACGCTGCAGCAACTGCCCCTGCGCCTGAACCTGCGCCGCCGAGCTGCCTTGGTGCGGCTGCTCGAAATGCACGATGCGGTTGTCACGCACCTGCCCACGGCGGTCGAGCAAGCGCCATTGCGCATCCAGGATCGCCGGCTGGTTGGCACCCGAGTCCAGCCGGGTGATCGACAGCAGTACCTGCACATCCGGGCTGAACCCGGTACTGGCCGGGGCCAGCACCACACGCTGGCTGTCCAGGCGCCAGGCCAGCTGACGCACCAGCAACTGGTCGATGTCACGCGACAGGCTGCCCGCCCAGCGACCGTCGGTCGCCGCAGTCAGGCTGCCATCACGCTGACGCTGCAGCAGCGTCTCGCGCTGCAGGTAGTCAGCCACCGACACCGGCCCCAGCACCACGGCCATGCCGCTGCTCTGGGTCGGTTGGCCCGGCTCGCCACTGTCGAGCTGATACAGCGCTACCGGCTGGTGCATGCTGCAACCGGCCAAGCCCAGCACGCCACTGAGCAGTAGAACAAATGGAAGGCGCAGAAAAGTCATCATCCCATCCAGGCGGTCGCCACACGGCTTACCGCAGTGATACTCATGAATTCATCGGGCACACAGCCACGCTGGCACCACAGGGGGCCTATCATCCGCGAAAGTACGGTGCGACTCCAGTGTTTAAGCCGCGAACGGGCATGAAAATACCCGTTCGAGGCCTCTGCAGCGCTTATCCGAGGCTTTCGACCAACAGCGCATCGACCCGTTGGAAGCCCCGCGGCAGCTTGTTGCCACGGCGCCCACGTTCGCCCTTGTAGTGCTCAAGGTCATCGCCCTTGAGTGACAGGGTACGCTTGCCGGCCTGCAATACAAGGGTCGACCCCTCGGGAATCACGGCCAAATCGGTAACAAATTCTTCACGACTGGCCACCCGGTCACCGGGAATACCGATGATCTTGTTGCCCTTGCCCTTGCCCAGCTGCGGCAGGTCGCTGACCTTGAAGATCAGCAAGCGGCCTTCGGTGGTCACCGCTGCCAGCCAGTCGTTCTCACGGTCGCCCACCTGACGCGGCAGGATCACCTTGGCGTTGTTGGGCAGGCTCAGCAGGGCCTTGCCGGCCTTGTTCTTGGCCTGCAGGTCTTCACCCTTGACCACGAAGCCATAGCCGGCGTCCGAGGCGATCACATACAGGCCATCGTCCTCGGGCATCAGCACGCATTCGAAGGTGGCGCCCGGCGGCGGCGTCAGGCGGCCGGTCAGCGGCTCGCCCTGGCCACGCGCCGACGGCAGCGTATGCGAGGGCACCGAGTAGCTGCGCCCGGTGGAGTCGATAAACACCGCATATTGGTTGGAGCGCCCCGCTGCCGCGGTCTTGAAGCCATCGCCAGCCTTGTAGGAGAGCCCGGTGGCGTCGATGTCATGACCCTTGGCCGAACGCACCCAGCCCTTCTCCGACAGCACCACGGTGACTTTTTCGTTGGGCAGCAGGTCATGCTCGGTCATCGCACGGGCTTCGGCACGCTCGACGATCGGCGAACGCCGGTCGTCGCCATAGGTTTCGGCGTCTTGCAGCAGCTCGGTGCGCACCAGCTTCTTGAGCTTGGCTTCGCTGCCCAGCAGGGCCTGCAGCTTGGCCTGCTCCTTGAGCAGTTCGTCCTGTTCGTTGCGCAGCTTCATCTCTTCGAGGCGGGCCAGCTGGCGCAGGCGCGTGTCGAGGATGTAGTCGGCCTGGATCTCGCTCAGGGCGAAACGCTCGATCAACCTGGCCCGCGGGTGCTCCTCGGTACGGATGATGTGGATCACTTCATCCAGGTTGAGGTAGGCAATCAGCAAACCGTCCAACAGGTGCAGGCGACGCTCGACCTTGTCCAGGCGGAACTGCAGGCGCCGGCGCACGGTCTGCACGCGGAACTGCAGCCATTCGACCAGCAACGCCCGCAGGTTTTTCAGCTGCGGCTTGCCGTCCAGGCCAATGATGTTGATGTTGACGCGATAGCTCGATTCCAGCTCGGTACTGGCGAACAGGTGCTGCATCAGCGCTTCATGGTCGACGCGGCTGTGCACCGGGATAATCACGATGCGGCACGGGTTCTCATGGTCCGATTCGTCACGCAGGTCGGCCACTTGCGGCGCCTTGGACGGCTTGGCCTGCATCATCGCGGCGATCTGTTCCAGCACCTTGGCACCCGACACCTGGTGCGGCAGCGCGGTGACCACGATGTCGCCGTCCTCGATGTGGTACACCGCGCGCATGCGCACCGAGCCACGGCCGGTCTCGTAGATTTTCAGCAGGTCGGCGCGCGGCGTGATGATCTCTGCTTCGGTCGGGTAGTCCGGGCCCTGGATGTGCTCGCACAGTTGCTCCACGGTAGCCTTCGGCTCGTCAAGCAGGCGCACGCAGGCGGTGGCCACTTCGCGCAGGTTGTGCGGCGGTACGTCGGTGGCCATGCCCACGGCGATACCGGTGGTGCCGTTGAGCAGGATGTTCGGCAAACGTGCCGGCAACACCAGGGGTTCGTCGAGCGTGCCGTCGAAGTTCGGCCCCCAGTCGGCAGTGCCCTGGCCCAGCTCGCTGAGCAGCACTTCGGAATAGCGTGACAGGCGCGCCTCGGTATAGCGCATGGCCGCAAACGACTTCGGATCGTCCGGCGCACCCCAGTTGCCCTGGCCATCGACCAGGGTGTAGCGGTAGCTGAACGGCTGCGCCATCAGCACCATGGCTTCGTAGCAGGCCGAATCGCCATGCGGGTGGAACTTGCCGAGCACGTCACCGACGGTACGCGCCGATTTCTTGTGCTTGGAATCGGCATCCAGGCCCAGCTCGCTCATGGCGTAGACGATGCGTCGCTGCACCGGCTTCAGGCCGTCGCCGATGTGCGGCAGGGCACGGTCCATGATCACGTACATGGAGTAGTTGAGGTAGGCCTGTTCGGTGAAGTCAGCCAGTGACCGGCGCTCTACGCCATCGAGGCTGAGATCAAGGGAGTCGCTCATGCGGGCCTCATCATTTCAAGGTCTGGCGCAGCAGCAAGGTGCCGCCGCGCTGGGTAAATTCGAGTTGTTTCAGGGCACTCATGCCCAGCAATACCTGCTCGCCGTCCAGCCCCGGCACCACCAGGGCGCGCACGTCGCGCAAAAGAATGTCGCCCAGTTGCAGGCTGTCGAGCCGGGTACGGTAGCCCTCGGTACGGCCGTTGGCGGTACTCAGGGTGACCGGCGCACCACGGCTCAGGTTGAACTGTCGGGCCAGGGGCTCGGGGATCGCCACGTCGGTGGCGCCAGTATCCAGCAGAAAATGCACCGCCCGACCGTTGATCAGACCGTCGGCGACAAAATGCCCCTGGCCGTTGCCCAGCAGCCGTACTTCGACGTAGCCATCGCCGTGCTGCGAGCTGATTTCGCTGTTGGGATTGGCCTGGCGCTGCTCCCAGTCACCAAAAAAGCGCGTGGCCAGGAACAGCCCGGCCGCCCAGGCCAGCAGCATGAGCACCCGGCCGGCACGCTTGCCCGGTGCCTGGCTCATGGCTTGGCACTCCAGCCGCCCGCAGGCGCGGCGAAGCGCCATACCACGGGGCGGTTTTCGCCATCGGCGCGGCTGCCGCCATTGTTGTCCAGCCCTATCCAGGCCCCTTCGGCATCGATCACCAGCGCTTCGGCCAGGCCGAACGGCTGCGAATAACGCCGCGGTTCGGTCAGCCCCTCGGCAGCGAACGACCAGCAGCGCTCGATGCTGCCCTGGTCGGCATCGCGCCGGCAGATGCGAAACGCATTGCGCTCAAGGGTGAACAGCTTGCCGCCGAACAGTGCCAGGTCGGCGAAATCGCGCGGCAGTTCACGTGCGCCGGGCATCTGTGCCGGTTGCATCTCGGTGCCCGCCTCGCTCAGCAGCACACAGCCATCACCGCAGTTCCAGGTGGTCTGCTGGCGATTGATCGAGATCAGCCCGCGCCGCTCGCGCTCGGCGGCCAGCCACAGGCGATCACCCGCCGGGTTGATCGCGATGCCTTCGAGCAGGGCGTTGAAGTGCAGCAGCATGCCGCTGGCGCGGGCCTGGCGGACCATGCTCGGGTCGATCTTCAGCCAGTTCGGCGCACCGGTAACCGGCACCTGCAGCACGGCCACATGGGTTTCGCTGACCAGGTAGCGGTTGCCGGCGGCATCGCACTGATGCCTTCAAAATCCAGCTCGCCACCGCGCACGTAGGACATTGCCCAATTGCTTGAGCGCAGCCCCCAGGGCAAGCCGCTTTCAGGCACCGCCGGCACGTCCAGCGTGACGCCTTCGGCCTGCCACACCGGCTGGGTGGTATCGAGCCGGTACAGCAGGTCGTCGTCACGGTCCGAGACGGTCCACAGCACGCCATTGCACAGGGCCAACCCCGACAGATTGCCGCCACGCATGCCCTCGACCGGGTGCTCGGCCTGCAGCACCAGCTCTGGCCAGGGCTCGGCCAGTGCCGGTACGGCAAGCAGTGACAACAGCGCCGTCAGGAGCCGCGCAATCAAGCCAGTACCTCGGCCAGGTTGCCTTTGGACTCCAGCCACGCCTTGCGATCGCCGCGCGCTTCTTGGCCAGCAGCATGTCCATGATTTCGTGGGTGCCTTCCAGGTCTTCCAGGGTCAACTGCACCAGGCGCCGGGTGTTCGGGTCCATGGTGGTTTCACGCAGTTGCGGCGGGTTCATCTCGCCCAGGCCCTTGAATCGGGTGACCTGCGGCTTGCCACGCTTCTTCTCGGCCACCAGGCGGTCGAGAATGCCGTCGCGCTCGGCTTCGTCGAGGGCGTAGTAGATCTCCTTGCCCAGGTCGATGCGGTACAGCGGCGGCATCGCCACGTAGACGTGCCCGGCCTCGACCAGCGGGCGGAAATGCTGCACGAACAGCGCGCACAGCAAGGTGGCGATATGCAGGCCGTCGGAGTCGGCGTCGGCGAGGATGCAGATCTTGCCGTAGCGCAGCTGGCTCATGTCGCTGGCACCGGGGTCGACCCCGATGGCCACGGCGATGTTGTGCACTTCCTGGCTGGCCAGCACTTCGCCGCCATCGACTTCCCAGGTGTTGAGGATCTTGCCGCGCAGCGGCAGGATCGCCTGGAACTCCTTGTCGCGTGCCTGTTTGGCGGAACCACCGGCCGAATCACCCTCGACCAGGAACAGCTCGGCGCGCATCGGGTCCTGCCCGGCGCAGTCGGCCAGCTTGCCTGGCAGCGCCGGGCCCTGGGTCACGCGCTTGCGCTCGACCTTCTTGCTCGCCTTGAGCCGGCGCCCGGCGTTGTTGATCGCCAGTTCCGCCAGCTGCATGCCCACCTCGGGGTGGGCATTGAGCCACAGGCTGAAGGCGTCCTTGACTACCCCGGAGACGAACGCGGCCGCCTCGCGCGACGACAGGCGCTCTTTGGTCTGGCCGGAGAACTGCGGCTCCTGCATCTTCATCGAGAGCACGAAGCTGATGCGTTCCCACACGTCTTCGGGGGCCAGCTTGACGCCGCGCGGCAGCAGGTTGCGGAACTCGCAGAACTCGCGCATGGCATCCAGCAGGCCCTGGCGCAGGCCATTGACGTGGGTGCCGCCCTGGGCAGTGGGGATCAGGTTGACGTAGCTTTCCTGCACGCTGTCACCGCCCTCGGGCAACCACAGCAAGGCCCAGTCGACGGCCTCCTTGTTGCCGGCCAGGCTGCCGCAGAACGGCGCATCGGGCAGGCGCAGGTACTCGCTCACCGAGTCTTCGAGGTACGAGCGCAGGCCGTCCTCGTAGTGCCACTCGACCTTCTCGCCGGTGCCTTTGTCTTCGAAGCTGACCAGCAACCCCGGGCACAGTACGGCCTTGGCCTTGAGCACGTGCTTGAGGCGGCTGATGGAGAATTTGGGCGAATCGAAATACTTGGGGTCGGGCGCAAAATACACGCTGGTGCCGGTGTTGCGCTTGCCGACCGTACCGATCACTTCAAGCTCGCTGGCCTTGAAGCCGTCGGCGAAGGTCATCTGGTATTCGTTGCCGTCGCGCTTGACCCGTACCCGCACCTGGTTGGACAGGGCGTTGACCACCGAGATGCCCACGCCGTGCAGGCCGCCGGAAAACTGGTAGTTCTTGTTGGAGAACTTGCCGCCGGCGTGCAGCTTGGTGAGGATCAGCTCGACCCCCGAGACGCCCTCTTCGGGGTGGATGTCCACCGGCATGCCGCGACCATCGTCGGACACTTCAAGGGAGTGGTCGGCATGCAGGATGACCTGCACCGTACGGGCGTGGCCGGCCAGGGCTTCGTCGACGCTGTTGTCGATGACTTCCTGGGCCAGGTGGTTGGGCCGGCTGGTGTCGGTGTACATGCCCGGGCGCTTGCGCACCGGGTCAAGGCCGGAGAGGACTTCGATGGCGTCTGCGTTATAGGCGCTAGCGCTGGGATTGGCCATGGGTTCTCGTCGTCAGTCGTAGGTGAAAATGATCAGTCAAAGTTCAGCAAAATCGAGTGCCTGGTACGCCTGCGGCGCGACCCCGGCAAAACTCAGCAAGGCTGGCAGGCACTGGGCAAACCCCTGGAAGCTGTGGTCGCCGCCGGCCTGGATACGCAGTGCACAAGCCCGGTAGAAGCGCTCGGCGCGGCGGTAGTCCAGGGTTTCGTCGCCGGTCTGCAGCCACACCTGGATGCGCTGCGGGTCGCTCGGGGCGGGCACTTCCAGCTCGGCCAGGGCCTGCACGTGGTCCAGTGTCAGCTCCCAGGTTTCCCCGGTGTAGAAGTTCTGCTGCGGGCCCAGGTAGCCGTCGAACAGCTGGTGCGGGTTGACCGCCGGGTTGACCAGCAACGCCTTGAGGCCATGGCGCTCGGCCAGGTGGGTGGCATAGTAGCCGCCGAGCGAGCTGCCGACCAGCAATGGCGAACCCAGCTCGGCAATGGCGCTTTCGAGCTGGGCGATGGCCTGGCGCGGGTGATTGTGCAGCCCAGGTACGCGCAGGGACTCGGCCAGACCCAACTGCTGCATCACGCCGATCAGCTGACTGGCCTTCATCGAGGTGGGTGCGCTGTTGAACCCGTGAATATAAAGAATCGAACCCGACATGAACTGCCCCCGATACCCCTGCATCGCCCGCCGCAACGAGCACAAAAGAGGCGCAGTTTAGCCTGTTCGCTGGCCCAACGAGCAGTTTTAGGCGTTTGGCAACAATTAATCCTCAGTAGCCGTTGCTGCCGTAATCCACCGTGAAGGCAAAGTCGGTGACCCGCGACACGCTCGTGTCGAGCCGGCCATCGTCATGCAGGCGCAGCCAGCGGTAACCCGGCGCCTGGTCGCCCACCTTGAAGTCGTCGCTGCGCGGCTCGAACTGGATGCAGGTGGACGGCGAGGCAAGCAGGCGCACGCCGTCGCGCCACTGGTCCCACTCCTGATGGATGTGCCCCCACAGCAGTGCCCGCACCTGTGGATAACCTTGCAGCAGGTCGAACAGCGCATCGGCGTTGCGCAACCCGATCGGCGCCATCCAGGCGCATTCGATCGACACCGGCTGGTGATGGAAGCAGATCAGGTGATGACGCTCGGGCGCCTCGCGCAACGCACGCTCCAGCAACTGCAGTTGGTCTTCGGCCAACAGGCCCGGCACCGAACCCGGCACCGCGGAATTGAGCATGATCACTCGCCAGTGGCCGATATCCACCACCGGATCGAGCACATCGCTGCCTGCGGCCGCCTGCTCCATCGGCAGCGGCTCGTCATGGTTGCCTGCCAGCCAGCGCGCAGGCGCTTCGATCTGCCCGCTCAGCTTGCTGAACCAGCGATAGGACTCGACGCTGCCGTCCTGCGACAGGTCGCCCGTGGCCAGTACCAGGTCGACCACCGGCTGTTCCTCCCGCACGCGCTCGACCACGCGGCGCAGACTGTCGCGCGTATTCATGCCCAGCAACGTGGCGTCGGCCTCGGCAAACAGATGGCTGTCGGACAGCTGCACCAGCAGCACCGAGGCGTCACGTGAGGGGATCGAGTGCGGCAAGGCCGTCTCCTTGGGCGGATTCAGCACGATTATGGTGGGGAAGAAACAGCGGAGCAAACCTGTACCAGGGACACACGTCACATTTTCATCGAACGACGGCCAACTCGTGGCCACAGGCCAGGCAATGGCTCAGCCATTCACCCAGAAACAGATTGAGCTGGGCCTTTTCGTCGGGCTGGTGCATGGCCGCGTTCGGGTACGGGTAGATGCTGCGAAACCGCCGTGCATGCTCGGCGCTGACCACTTCGGCCATGCGCGCATCGTGGTACACCTGCACTTCCAGCTGCGGCACCGGCAGCCACGGCAGGCTGTGCTCCTGGCGCACGCGCAGGGTGGTGGTATAGGGGCATGCCAGCACCACGTCGAGCACCAGCACGCCGAGCATCTGGTCACCCTGGGTCATGCCGATACGGCGCGAGCTCTGGGCGGTGCGCATGTCGGGCAACAGGCGCATCAGGCGCGCATAGTTGGCCTCGCAGGCTGCCTGCAACCCGACCAGATCGACCCGGTAGCGCTCGCGCAACAGATTCACGACCATAGCCCCCTGACTTCATCGCGGTTCAAGGCCAGCCATTGCAAGGCAATGATGCTCGCCGCGTTGGCAATTTGCCCATCGCGCACGGCCTGCAGCGCATCCTCGAACGCCCAGGCCCTCACGCGAATATCCTCGCCCTCTTCTTCCAGCCCGTGCAAGCCGCCCGCCCCGGCGCTGTCACAACGGCCCAGATACAAGTGCACGTATTCGTCGCTGCCACCGGGTGACGGGAAGTAGCGGGTCATCGGCCACAGCGCACTGAACACCAGCCCAGCTTCCTCCTGCGCCTCGCGGTGCGCAACTTCTTCAGGCTGTTCGTCCTTGTCGATCAGACCAGCGACCAGTTCGATCAGCCACGGGTTGGCGACCTTGCCCATGGCGCCGACACGAAACTGCTCGATCAGCACCACTTCGTCGCGTTGCGGATCGTACGGCAATACACACACCGCATCGTGGCGCACGAACAGCTCGCGGCTGATCTCGCGCCCCAGGCCACCGGCAAACAACTCGTGGCGCAGGTGCACCCGGTCAAGCTGGTAGAAGCCCTTGAAACAGTTCTCGCGCCGCACGATCTGGATGTCGCTGGGCGCGGCTTTAAGCGTATCTGTCATGGAGACCTCGTTACCTATTGCCACTTCGCGCCATCCTAACCTGCACGCTGCGCGGTTTCACCCCTTTCAACCAAACCCGCAGCCTGCCAGGATAGGCACAGCCGGTCTTATCAGCTTAGTGGCGAACCGAAGGCGTTGCCGACGGTCCAAGCCCGATTACCGTTGCACTACAAGGATCATCATGTCGCTTGCGAAATTCGTCGGCGTAGCCGCCCTGGCCCTGACCCTGGGCGCCTGCCAAAGCCTGTTCCAGCCCAACTTCCGTGCCCCGCTGGAGGTCAAGCGCGAGGCCTGGGAGCACATCAAACCGGGCTGCACGGCGCAAGACTGCCCGCTGGTGAACATCGACACGGTGCACTTCCCGGCGCAGCCCAAGCTGGATGCGATCGTCGAGCGCAGCCTGCTCTCGCTTACCCGCGAGGGCGAAGGCGCACCGCTGCCAGCCTCGCTCAAGTCCTACGAGGACAGCTACCTGCGCTCGGCGCAAAGCCGCAACAGCAGCTACTTGCAGGCCAAGGTACGCGAGCAGCATGACGGCTTGGTGATCATCGAGCTGTCCAGTTACCTGGACACCGGGGGCGCGCATGGGGCACCGGGGCGCGGCTTCATCAACTACTCGCGCCAGCAGGACAAGGTACTGAGCCTGCAGGACATGCTGCTGCCCGGCCAGCAAGCGACCTTCTGGAAGACCGTCGAAGAGGCCCACAAGGGCTGGCTGATCAGCACCGGCATGGACAAGGACGCCGAGTTCGTGAAGAACTGGCCGTTCCAGCAATCGCCGCACATCGCCCTGACCTACGGCGCGGTGATCGTGAAGTACGAGGTGTATGCCATCGCCCCGTACTCCATGGGTCACATCGAGCTGAAGATCCCCTACCCGCGCCTGAACGGCGTGATCAGGCCCGAGCTGTTTCCCGGCCGCGGTTGAACCCCAGCAGCAGGTGCAGCGCACCTGCCAGCAGCAAGGCTGGCAGGGTCGCGCCAAACTCGGCCGCGTAGGTCGCCAGCAAGTGGTAGGTGGCCACGCCACACGCCCAGGCCAGCAGCGCGCCGTAGTGCAGGCCGTCGACCGCCCCCGGCAGGCGTCGACGACGCAGCAGGTAGTGGTCGCTCAGCACCACGCCGAACAGCGGCGCGAACACCGAACCGATCAGCAGCAGGAAGTTCTCGTACTGGCCCAATGGCGCGAAGCAGGCGATCAGCGTACACACCGCACCGATCGCCAGCGCCAGGTGTTCGACTTTCAGGCGCAGCAGCAGGCTGCTGGAGACGGCTGCCGAGTGGATGTCGGCAAAGGCTTTTTCCGACTCGTCGAGCAGCACCAGCAACAGCGGGATACCCGCGCCGGCACCGGCCAGGGCCAGCAGCAGGGTGTTGGCCTCGCCGTCGGTGGCAAAGGCCAGGATGTAGGCGACGCCCAGGCTCATCATCCACAGGTTGCCGATGAAATAGCCCAGGGCCGTACCGATGAACACCTGCGAAGAGCGCTTGCCGAAGCGCGAGTAGTCGGCGATCAGCGGCAGCCATGACAGCGGCATGGCGATGGCGATATCAAAACCCACCCCCAGCGCCATCGAGCCGTCACCGGCACGCGCCCACAGCGCACCCAGGTCGGCCTTGGCAAACAGGTTCCAGGTCAGCCACAGGCACGCGCCCAGCAGCAGCCAGATGCCCCATTTGCGCAGGATGCGCCGCACGAAGGTGAGCGGCCCGGCCACCGCCAGCGCGGTGGCCAGCGCGCCGAAGCACAGGGTCCACAGCAGCGGGCTGACCCAGGCGCTGTCGGCCCCGAGGGCGCGTGCACCGAGCAGGCTGGCGGCGTCGCGCATGACGATGATCTCGAACGCGCCCCAGCCGATCAGTTGCAGCAGGTTGAGCACCACCGGCAACGCCACGCCGTGGCGGCCCAGGCTCAGGCGCAAGGTGCCCATGGCCGACAGGCCGGTGTCGCTGCCGATCACCCCGGCGGCGCCAGCAACAGCACGCCGACCAGCGTGCCAAGGGTGATCGCCAGCAATGCGCCGGGCAGCCCAGGCCCGGGCCAAGCAAGGCGCGGTCTGCAACACCATCAGGCCGATGCCGAGGGAGAACCACAGCGAGAACAGGTCGCGGGCGCCGAAGACGCGCTGATGGGTGGGGATGGGGGTGGTCGGGGGAGTAGTGGCTGGGTGTGCTCACGATGAAGACTCGGCAGGAAGATGATGGGTGACTGTTGGGCCCTTTCGCTGGCAAGCAG
>NZ_JAAHBU010000475.1 GCF_010671725.1 Pseudomonas brassicae
CTTGCCAGCGAAAGGGGCGACGCGGTGTCAGGCGGCCTGAATGCGCCCGCGGCTCAGTTCCACCCGTTGCAGGTAGGTGCGCAGGTTCTGCTGCTCTGCTGCGGTGGTGAACAGCCCCAGCTTGGTGCGTCGCCACAGGATGTCGTCGATGCTCACGGCCCACTCCTCGGCGCACAGGTAATCCACCTCGCGTGCGAACAGCCCGCCACCGATGGCCTCACCCAGGTCGTCCGGGCCCTGTACGCCTTCGAGCAGGCGCCAAACGCGGCTGCCGTAGGTCAGCGCCCAGCGCTTGGCGATCTCGGCCGGCAACCAGCCGCAACGTGCGAGGATCTCGTCGCACAGCGCCTGCGGCGTGGTCATCTGTTCACCGCCAGGCAAGCTGGAGGTAGCGGTCCAGCTGCCTTTCATCTGAGTGAAGTACGGCGCCAGCTCGGCCATCGCCGACTCGGCCAGCTTGCGGTAGGTGGTCAGCTTGCCGCCGAACACCGACAGCAGCGGCGCTTCGCCGCCACTCGCCGACAACGCCAGGGTGTAGTCGCGGGTGACCGCCGAGGGGTTGTCCGATTCGTCGTTGCACAGTGGCCGCACGCCGGAATAGGTGCTGAGGATGTCGGTGCGAGCCAGCTGATGGTTGAAGTGCGCATTCACCACCTTGAGCAGGTAGTCGGTCTCGGCCTCGGTGATGCTGACCTGGGATGGGTCGCCGCTGTACTCGCGGTCGGTGGTGCCGATCAGGGTGAAGCGCTCCAGGTACGGAATGGCAAACACGATGCGCTGGTCTTCGTTCTGCAGGATGTAGGCGTGCTCGCCCTCGTACAGGCGCGGCACGATCAGGTGGCTGCCCTGGATAAGGCGGATGCCGTACGGCGCCTCCAGCTTGAGGTCGTCCTTGATGAACCGGGCCACCCACGGGCCGGCGGCATTCACCAGTGCGCGGGCCTGGATGGTCTGCTGGGTGCCGTCGGGGCGCTCCAGCTGCACGTTCCACAATGCACCCACGCGCCGAGCACTGACGCAGCGTGTGCGGGTCAGGATGTGTGCGCCCAGCTCGCGTGCGGCCATGGCATTGAGTACCACCAGGCGCGCGTCGTCCACCGCACAGTCGGCGTATTCGAAGCCGCGGGTGATGGCTGGCTTGAGCGGGTTGCCCGGGCCGAAGCGCAGGCTGCGCGAGGCACCCAGCTGTTTGCGCTTGCCCAGGTGGTCATACAGGAACAGGCCGGCGCGGATCATCCAGGCCGGGCGCAGGTGCGGCTGGTGCGGCAGCACGAAGCGCATCGGCTTGACGATGTGCGGCGCCTTGGCCAGCAGCACTTCGCGCTCGGCCAGGGCTTCGCGCACCAGGCGGAACTCGTAGTGCTCCAGGTAGCGCAGGCCACCGTGGATCAGCTTGCTGCTGGCCGAGGACGTGTGGCTGGCCAGGTCGTCCTTTTCGCACAGCAGCACCGACAGGCCGCGCCCGGCCGCATCGGTGGCGATACCGACGCCGTTGATGCCGCCACCAATCACGGCAATGTCATAGATTTCGGCAAGGGCGGGCGATGGCGAGCTGGACTGGGACACGAGGCGGCCTCTGAATTCTGTAAGCATCGAATTTGAACATTAATGTTCATTTGCGAAAATGGTAGCGCAACAAAATGGCGGCCGCCAGTCGCTTTCAATAGAAAATACTGATCAGATGACAATTAAATGAAAAATACTGAACATTCGAACAGCCCCCGTTGTGGGGGCTGCAGGCGTACCGTCACACCACGTCGAGGCGGATCTTGTACTGGTTGAGCAGGTGGGCCAGGGCGGCAACTGGCGGCTGGTCGGTTACCAGGCAGTCGATCAGGCTGATCGAGCCAAGACGCACCATGGCGTTGCGCCCGAACTTGCTGGAGTCGGCGGCCAGGATCACCTGGCGTGCGTTGGCGATGATGGCCTGGGACACCCGCACCTCCTGGTAGTCGAAGTCCAGCAGGCTGCCGTCTTCGTCGATGCCGCTGATGCCGACCAGGGCGAAGTCGACCTTGAACTGGTTGATGAAGTCGACGCTCGCCTGGCCGACCACGCCGCCATCGCGGCGCACGTTGCCGCCGGCCAGCAGCACTTCGAAGTCATCCTTGGCGCTCAGGATCGAAGCCACGTGCAGGTTGTTGGTGATGATCTTCAGGTGGTTGTGGTTGAGCAGGGCGCGGGCGATGGATTCGGTGGTGGTGCCGATGTTGATGAACAGCGAAGCGTGGTCCGGGATCTGTGCGGCGATGGCTTCGGCGATGCGCTGCTTTTCGTCGCGCATCTGGTCGGCGCGCATGGCGTAGGCCGTGTTTTCGATGCTGGAGTCGTAGGCGGCGCCACCGTGGTAGCGGCGCAGCAGGTTGACCTCAGCCAGTTGGTTGATGTCGCGGCGAATGGTTTGCGGGGTGACAACGAACAGCTGCGCCATTTCCTCGATACTGACGTAGCCGCGTTCGCGGACCAGTTCGAGGATTTGTTGTTGGCGAGGGGGCAGATTCATGGGCGGTCCTTTTGGGCTGCCGGGCAAATTCTGCATGATGCCGCAGGAACGGGGCGGGGGCCAGTGTGGTGGCTGGCTGAAACGATCCTGTGCACCCCTTCGCTGGCAAGCCAGCTCCCACACGCCCCCCACTATTCTTCAGGACAGTGAATTGACTCTGGGAGCTGGCAAGCCAGCTCCTACAGGTACCCCACTGTTCTTAAGGGCAGTGAATTACCTGTGGGAGCTGGCTTGCCAGCGAAGGGGCCAGAGAGGTGTTACTCCTCGTGCGGTTCCCAGTCACGGGTACGGTCCACAGCCTTGAGCCAGCCGGCATACAGCTTCTCTTTGTGCACGTCATCGAGCTGCGGGGTGAACTCGCGCTCGATGATGGCCTTGCCGCGCAGCTCGTCCAGTCCGCTCCAGAACCCACACGCCAGACCGGCCAGGTAGGCGGCGCCGAGCGCCGTGGTCTCGCGCATCTGCGGGCGCTCCACGCAGGTGCCGAGGATATCGGCCTGGAACTGCATCAGGAAGTTGTTGGCCACCGCACCACCGTCCACACGCAGCGCGTTCAGGCGTTCGCCGCAATCCTGTTGCATGGCGTCGAGCACATCGCGAGTCTGGTAGGCGATCGACTCCAGCGCGGCACGGATGATGTGGTCGACCTTCACCCCACGGGTCAGGCCGAACAGCGCGCCACGTGCATACGGGTCCCAGTACGGGGCGCCCAGACCGGTGAAGGCCGGTACCAGGTACACGCCGTTGCTGTCCTTGACCTTGCTGGCGAAGTATTCGGTGTCGTGGGCATCGTTGACGATCTTCAGTTCGTCGCGCAGCCACTGCACGGTGGAACCGCCGTTGAACACCGCGCCCTCCAGCGCGTACGCCACTTCGCCGCGGGGGCCGCAGGCGATGGTGGTGAGCAGGCCGTGGGACGACTGCACGGCCTTGTCGCCGGTGTTCATCAGCAGGAAGCAGCCGGTGCCGTAGGTGTTCTTTGCCTGGCCAGGCTCGACGCACATCTGGCCGAACAGCGCGGCCTGCTGGTCACCGGCGATGCCGGCGATAGCGATACCGCTCTTGGTGTGGCCATACACTTCGGAGGACGAGCGCACCTGCGGCAGCATCTGCTTGGGAATGCCCAGCAGTTGCAGCATCTTTTCGTCCCACTGCAGGGTATGGATGTTGAACAGCAGGGTGCGCGAGGCGTTGGTGTAGTCGGTGACGTGCACCTTGCCACCGGAGAACTTCCAGATCAGCCAGGTATCCACGGTGCCGAACAGCAGCTCGCCGCGTTCGGCGCGCTCGCGTGCGCCGTCGACGTTGTCCAGGATCCACTTGAGCTTGGTGCCGGAGAAGTACGGGTCGGTGACCAGGCCGGTGGTTTCGCGAATGTAATCCTGATGGCCGTCACGCTTGAGTTGCTCGCAGATCTCGGTGCTGCGCCGGCACTGCCAGACGATGGCGTTGTACACCGGGCGACCGGTCTCGCGGTCCCACACCACGGTGGTTTCACGCTGGTTGGTGATGCCGATGGCCGCCACCTGGTCATGGCTCAGGCCTGCCTGGGCCAGTGCTTCGACCATGGTCGCGCTCTGCGTGGCAAAGATTTCCATCGGGTCGTGTTCGACCCAGCCTGCTTGCGGGTAGTGCTGGGCGAACTCGCGCTGGGAGGTGCCGACCACGTTGGCATCGCGGTCGAAGATGATGGCCCGCGAACTGGTCGTGCCCTGGTCCAGGGCAATGATGTAGTGCTTGTGCTGGGTGTCTGTCATGTCAGTGGCCTTGCACTAAATAGGTGGGGTTCAGGGCAGGGCGAGCGTGGCTCGCCGTTCCGGCATCAGGATGCCTGGGTCTTGCCTTGAGCGTTGTCGTCAGTCTGGGCGCTCGCGCTGGCTGCCGTGGGCAGGTTGCGCGCGATCACGCCGCGATAAAGCGCTGCACCGAAGCTTGCACCTATGATCGGTGCAATGATCGGAATCAGGAAATATGGAGTGTCGCGTGCGCCCGTAAAGGCCACATTGCCCCAGCCGGCCAGGAAGGTCATCAGCTTGGGCCCGAAGTCACGTGCCGGGTTCATTGCAAAGCCGGTCAGCGGCCCCATGGCGCTGCCGATCACGGCGATCAGCAAGCCGATCAGCAGCGGTGCCAGCGGGCCGCGTGGCAAGCCGTTGCTGTCGTCGGTCAGTGACATGATCACCGCCATCAGGATCGCGGTGATGATCGCTTCTACCAGGAACGCCTGGCCGGTGGACAGCGCCGGGTGCGGGTAGGTGGAGAACACCGAGGCCAGTTCCAGGCTGGCCTGGCTGCCGCGTACCATGGCGTGGGCCTGTTCGTAATCGAAGAACAGGTTGCTGTAGAGGGTGTACACCAGTGCCGCGCCGCAGAAGGCACCGGCCACCTGGGCCAGGATGTAGAACGGCAGTTTGCGCTTGTCGAAGCCGGCGAACAGGCTCAGGGCGATACTCACGGCGGGGTTCAGGTGTGCCCCCGACACCCCGGCGGTGAAGTAGATCGCCATGCTCACGCCGACGCCCCAGATGATGCTGATTTCCCACAGGCCAAAACTGGCACCCGCGACCTTGAGCGCTGCCACGCAGCCTGTACCGAAAAAGATCAGTAGCGCGGTGCCCAGGAATTCGGCCATGCATTGGCCGGACAATGTCGGTTCTCGTAGCGCAGTGGTCATTGGTTACCTCGGTTCTTGTTGTTGTGAGGCGCGTGTGCGCTCGACAAAAAACCGAACAGAATCCCCATTCTGGTCGGGTTGGCGGCAGAAATGCACCTTATCAGGGCAGCTCTATATTCAGATTCGAAAAAATATAGACAAGAAACGCTGATGTCAAAGGTCGAAAGTGAACCACCATTCACAATCTGACTGAAGGCAGGGCAGATGACGCCGCTGGCAACCCGGTGGGTCATGGTTGGCGTTCGGGTTTTGTCCTAAAGTAGCCAGCAATCGACAACCGATTCCCCTGCCTGGAGCCCCGCATGACCCCCGCCCTGGATTTGCTCAAGAAAGTGCGCGCCGAGCACCGTATCCACAGTTACGAACATGACCCCAAGACTGCCTCGTACGGGCTGGAAGCGGCCGAGAAGCTCGGCCTGGCGCCTGCCCAGGTGTTCAAGACCTTGCTTGCCAGCAGCGAGAAGGGCGAGTTGCTGGTTGCTGTAGTGCCGGTGGTGGGCAGCCTGGACCTCAAGGCGCTGGCGCATGCCGCCGGGGTGAAGAAATGCGAGATGGCCGACCCGGCGGCTGCACAGCGCTCCAGCGGTTATCTGCTGGGCGGCATCAGCCCGCTGGGCCAGAAGAAGCGCCTGCGCACGTTCATCGATGCATCGGCGCAGCAGTTCGACAGCATCCATGTAAGCGCGGGCCGGCGCGGGCTGGAGGTGGAGCTGGCGGCGGCGGTGCTGGCCGAGCATACCCAGGCGCGCTTTGCCGCCATTGCGCGCGACTGAGATCTGTATGCTCCAAATCAGCTGATTCTGTATATGGAAGCGTGGGCGCCACGACAGGCATGCTCGCTGCCTTCATCTACAGGAGTTGCCGTATGCCGCTTGAATTTCACCAGGTCGATGCCTTCAGTACCCAGCCGTTCAGCGGCAACCCGGCGATGGTCTATCGCCTTGAGCATTGGTTGCCCGATGAACTGATGCAGAAAATTGCGGCCGAGCACAACCTGGCCGAAACCGCCTTTGTGGTACGCGAGGGGGCGCGCTGGCGCATCCGCTGGTTCACCCCCGCCACCGAGGTGCCGCTGTGCGGGCATGCCACGCTGGCCAGTGCGCATGTGCTGTTCGAGGTGTATGGGGAAACCGCCGAGCGCCTGCAGTTCGACAGCCACTCCGGGCCGCTGACGGTAACGCGCGAGGCCGGGCGCCTGGTGCTGGACTTCCCGCGCTACGACCCGCAGCCGCTGAGTGAACTGCCGCCGGTGGCGCAGGCACTGGGATGCCCGGTGGTCGAGGTGTGGCAGACCAACGAATTGTTCGTGGTGCTCGACAGCGAACAGGCGGTGCGCGAATGCCGCCCGGACATGGCCGCAGTGGCGGCGTTGCCGGGCCTTGGCGTGATCGTCACCGCACGCGGCGTCGAGCATGATTTCGTGTCGCGCTACTTCGCGCCAGGCATCGGCATACCCGAAGACCCGGTGACCGGCTCCACGCACTGCTCGCTGATTCCGTACTGGGCCCAGCGCCTGGATCAGGATGCATTGCGCGCGCGGCAATGTTCAGCGCGCGGGGGCGAGCTGTTCTGTCGGCTGGAGGGGGATCGGGTGAAGATAGGTGGGCATGCGACCCTGGTGGCAAGCGGCACATTGTTCATCTAGGGGTATCAACGGCCCTTTCGCTGGCAAG
>NZ_JAAHBU010000476.1 GCF_010671725.1 Pseudomonas brassicae
TAAGTGGTTGCTGGGGTTCCTGATGGCGTCAGGTTGGCGATTGCGGTGTTGTGCAGCGCTTTTCATTCACAAAGGCCATCACCATTGTTACATTCTCGCCTCGATTTCGTGGAACAATGAGTATCAGCATGCCAACGATGTGGATGAGTCCGAGGTGACGGCGGTCGTCTCTATGACGATTTCAGAGATCGCAATCGCAGGCCATTGGATGGGCTCAACTAGCGCTGGAGGCCAAGCCCGGCGTTTCTCGGAAGGCTTTGATCCAGGCGTATAAAGATCTTCAACCAGGGATAAAGGACGCGAGTGCCGTATCGGGTGCTTCGCAGGTATTCCGTTTCGTTAACGAAATCAACATAGGCGATACGGTCGTTACATACTCGCCTGCGAACCGGACCTACCTGGTGGGTCGCTTCACTGGGACGTGCCAACTGCGCACTGATCTGGCAGATGATGGTATGTCTTTGACTAGACCTGTTGAGTGGTACGCACAGGAGGTTGATCGCGACAAGCTCACCAGTGCCAGCAGAAACAGCCTGGGGTCTACGCTGACCGTATTCAATGTTGCGGAGGATGCCCAGAAGGAGTTGCTGGCTCTTGCTACGGGTAGAAACGTCTCCGCTGTGCCTGAAGACGCCATCGAAGATGCAGAAGCTCTGGAAGATCCGTTGAAGGGTGTTCAGGAGATCGCTTTCGAGCGCATCAAGGACAGATCAACAGTCTGGACTGGGCGGAGATGCAGGAACTGGTGGCAGGAATCCTGCGCGCGATGGGTTACAAGACGCTCGTATCACCGGCTGGCGCCGATCGGGGCAAAGATATCATTGCCTCTCCCGACGGATTCGGGTTTGAGCCACCGCGCATTGTGGTAGAGGTCAAGCATCGGAGTGCCCGCATGGGAAGCAACGAAATTCGTAGCTTTCTGGGTGGTAGGCATAAGGATGATCGAGGGCTGTACGTCAGTACTGGCGGATTCACTAAAGAGGCGCTGTATGAAGGAGAGCGGGCCAATGTGCATCTGACGATGTGGACGTTGGATGAACTGGCACGTACGTTGATGGCGCATTACCCAGCGACTGATCCGGAGACCAAGCGGTTGGTGCCGTTGAGCTACTTTTATGTGCCTGCCTAAAAAATCTTCCTGAGGGCTTGGGAATAAATATGCGCTATGGGGCCAAGTAGCGCATGCCCCCTCGATTTTGCTGGTTCAGACACGAAAAGACGTCCTTGGACGTCTTTAGATGTGCCGGGGTAATCTGAAACAAGTCGGTATCTATCTGTTTTTGTTGCTTAATAATGGATCGGTTAACTCGCTTGGAATACCAGTTGGAACGCTGCGTTATCTGGCTTCCGATGGACGGTAATTTTTGAGTCCAGCCCCTTTCAGGACTTCGAAGGTTGAAGCTTCCAAGCGAATGGGCGTCATGACGTTACCCGAGACTCATGGCTAGCTGCTGTGGATCGTTGTCCCCTACGGGTGTCTCCACCCGCAGGTACAAAGTTCACACAGGTTATGTACTTGTCGAAACGCTGCGAAGGCCCCCGCATCCGTTGATTTTGCGAAGAGTCAATCATCGTGAGCCTGTATCGGAGTACCGTTGCGCACGATGAGTGTCCCAAGCGTGTGACTCAGTACTAGCCGTATCGACCGGACATGTTTAGTCGCACCAAGCTTGCACATATCTCAGTCCAGCATGCCCCTCATGCTCTGCTGTAACGAAGACTTGAGCGCCGCATCACTGGCTACGAGGCGTAAAGCTCTAGGTCCTGGCGGCGGCGTATTAGCATGACTTCCTCGAAAATCTTCTCAAACGCCAGTGCACGGTGGTCTTCGTCCTGGCTATTTTGGTACT
>NZ_JAAHBU010000477.1 GCF_010671725.1 Pseudomonas brassicae
GCCAGCTCCCACAGGGATCCTATGGGAGCTGCTTGCAGCGAAGGGCGCAGCGCCGCTCAGAAGCCGGGCAGCACCGGCACCGGGCGCTTGTCCTCGTCGATGGCGACAAAGCTGAACAGCCCGTGAATCGCCTTCTCACGGCTGTCGCAGCTCATGCTCTCGACAAACACCTCGACCTCGACCTTGAGGCTGGTGTTGCCCACTTTCACTACCGTGCCCACCAACTCGACGATCGAACCTGCCGCAATCGGGTGCTTGAAGTCGATACGGTCAGTCGACACCGTCACCAGCGGCAAGCGACAGAAACGCGTCGCGGCAATGAACGACACCTCGTCCATCCACGCCAGCGCCGTGCCGCCGAACAGGGTGTTGTGGTGGTTGGTGGTCGACGGGAACACCGCCTTGGTCACGCGGGTCACCGACAACTCGGTACGGCGCTGGATTTCTTGCTCTCTAGGGCTCATGACATCTCTGCAACACAAAAAACGGACAACAAAAAAGCAGCCCGAAGGCTGCTTTTATTTCGCATGGCGGTCCCGTGCCCGCCGGTCAAACTAGCCTCAGGCCAGTTTTTCCTTGATGCGAGCGGCTTTGCCGGACAGGTCGCGCAGGTAGTACAGCTTGGCTTTACGCACGTCACCACGACGTTTCACGGCCAGGCTGTCGATCTGCGGGCTGTAGGTCTGGAAAGTACGCTCTACGCCAACACCGTTGGAGATTTTACGAACAGTGAAAGCACTGTTCACACCACGGTTACGCTTGGCGATAACAACACCTTCGAACGCCTGCAGACGCGAACGGTCGCCTTCCTTCACTTTCACCTGAACGACAATGGTGTCGCCTGGGGCAAAGGTCGGGATCTCTTTGGTCATCTGCTCGGCTTCGAGTTGCAGAATGATTTTGTTGGTCATGCTGTGCTCCTAAGGTAGATCATCGGACCTACCATCGATACGTTAACTATCGTCCCGCTCTCGGAGATACTCCTCGAGCAGCTTCTTCTCTTCTCCAGAAAGTGAGCGACTTTCCAGAAGATCGACGCGTCGTTCATAGGTCCGCCCAAGGGACTGCTGTAAACGCCAGCGCCGGATGTGTGCATGGTTGCCACTGAGCAACACGTCGGGAACACGCTGATCCGCATACACCTCCGGTCGGGTGTAGTGCGGGCAATCAAGCAGACCATCGGTGAAGGAATCTTCCTGCGCCGAGTCTGCATGCCCTAAAGCTCCGGGCAGCAGCCGTGTAACCGCATCGATCAGGACCATCGCCGGCAGCTCGCCGCCAGACAGTACATAGTCGCCAATCGACCACTCTTCATCGACATGAGCCTGAATGAACCGCTCGTCAATGCCTTCATAACGACCTGCGATGAGAATCAACGACTCTGCATTCGCCAGCTCGCGTACCGCCGACTGATTCAGTTGACGGCCTTGTGGCGACAGGTAGATCACCTTCGCCGCTTCCCCTGCTGCCTGCCTGGCCTGAACCAGGGCATCTTCGAGGGGCTTGATCTTCATCACCATGCCCGGACCACCGCCAAACGGCCGATCATCCACGGTGTGGTGGCGATCTGTGGTGTAGTCCCGCGGGTTGTGACAGGTCAGTTGCAACAACCCCTGCTTTACCGCGCGCTGGTAATGCCGTACTCACTGATGGCCGAGAACATCTCGGGGAACAACGTAATGACTTCGACACGAAGGCTGGCCATCGTCTAGAAGTCCGCGTCCCATTCGACCCGCATCTCGCCTGCAGCCAGATCGACCTTCAACACGCACTGCCCGGTATAGGGCAACAGGCGTTCACGATCATCCAGGCTGCCCGCGCAGGGCTTGACCACCATTACATCGTTCGCACCGGTCTCCAACAGGTGATCAACCGTGCCGAACAGCTGTTCGTCCTGGTTGATGACTTTCAGACCTACCAACTGGTACCAGTAGTACTCGTCTTCGGTCAGGTCGGGCAAAAGGCTTCGCGAGATGCAAATCTCGTAACCGCTCAGAAGACGGGCTTCATCACGATCGTCGAGGCCTTTGAGCTTGGCAACCAGTTCCTTTTTGTTGGAACGGCCGCTGACCAGCTCGACCTGTTTGACCACACCTTCGCGCTTGAGCGTCCAGTTGCGGTAATCCAACAGGTTTTCAATCGGATCGGTAAAGGAGTACACCTTCACCTCGCCGCGAACGCCGTGAACCGAAAAAATCTTGCCGATGACGATCAGGTCATCCGCATTTTCTGGCGTCGCGTTCATAGTGCTCAGGCCGCGGCTTGGCAGCTTCCTTCAACAGCTGAGCAACGCGCTCAGACGGTTGTGCACCAACGCCCAACCAGTAGTTGACGCGGTCTTCTTTGATGGACAGGCGAACTTCCTGACCACGAGCAACCGGGTTGAAGAAACCAACGTGCTCTTTGTGCGAGCCGTCACGCGGGTTACGCGAGTCGGTCACGGTCAGTTGGTAGAATGGGCGCTTTTTGGAGCCGCCACGGGCAAGACGGATGGTTAGCATAGAACATCGTTCCTGTAGTCGGTGCTGCAAATCATAATGCACAGCGGGCACACGGGTGCCCGAAAGGCCGCATATTCTCAAGGAATACACGGACTTTTGCAAATGCCTTTTTACGACGCGCGACAAGCCGCCGTACTGACCTGCAAATGGGCTGCTTCCTTAATAGAAGCAGCGGGATCCCGCCGAAGCGGGGTTCCGGCCAGCACCCCGAACCCGGGGCGACGGCCTGAATGCTTTACAGTTTGGGCATGCCGCCGCCAGGCATCATGCCGCCCAGGCCGCGCATCATCTTGGACATGCCGCCCTTGGTGGAAAACTTCTTCATCATCTTCTGCATCTGCTTGTGCTGCTTGATCAAGCGCCCGATGTCCTGCACCTGGGTGCCCGAGCCCATGGCGATGCGGCGCTTGCGCGAGCCGCTGATCAGCTCCGGGTCGCGGCGCTCGGCCGGGGTCATGGAGTTGATGATCGCTTCCATCTGCTTGAACTGCTTCTCTGCCGCGCCCTGGGCACTGCCCATCTGCGACAGGTTGACGCCGCCGATGCTCGGCATCTTGTCCATCAGGCCGCTCAGGCCGCCCATGTTCTTCATCTGTTGCAGCTGATCGCGGAAGTCTTCCAGGTCGAAACCCTTGCCCTTCTTCAGCTTCTTGGCCAGTTTGTCGGCCTTTTCCTTGTCCAGGGTCTGCTCGGCCTGCTCGATCAGGCTGAGCACGTCACCCATGCCCAGGATCCGCGAGGCGATACGGTCCGGGTGGAACGGCTCGAGCGCTTCGCTCTTCTCGCCCATGCCGATGAACTTGATCGGTTTGCCGGTGATCGCGCGCACCGACAGCGCGGCACCGCCACGGGCGTCGCCGTCGACCTTGGTCAGGATCACACCGGTCAGCGGTAGCGCCTCACCAAACGCCTTGGCGGTGTTGGCGGCGTCCTGGCCGGTCATGGCGTCGACCACGAACAGGGTCTCGATCGGCTTGACCGCGGCGTGCAGCTGCTTGATCTCGCCCATCATCTCGGCGTCGATGTGCAAGCGACCGGCGGTGTCGACGATGACCACGTCGATGAACTTGAGCTTGGCTTCGCGGATCGCGGCTTCGGCGATGGCCACCGGCTTCTGGCTGATGTCCGACGGGAAGAAGGTCACGCCGATGTCGTTGGCCAGGGTTTCGAGCTGCTTGATCGCCGCCGGACGGTACACGTCGGCCGATACCACCATCACGCTTTTCTTCTTGCGCTCCTTGAGGAAGCGCGCCAGCTTGCCGGCGGTGGTGGTCTTACCCGCACCCTGCAGGCCAGCCATCAGCACCACCGCAGGCGGTGCGGCATTGAGCGCGAGGTCTTCGTTGGCAGCGCCCATCAGCTCTTCGAGCTCGGCCTGAACGATCTTCACGAACGCCTGCCCCGGCGTCAGGCTGCGCGACACCTCGGTGCCGACCGCGCGGTCCTTGACCTTGTTGACGAAATCCTTGACCACCGGCAGGGCGACGTCGGCCTCGAGCAACGCCATGCGCACTTCGCGCAGGGTGTCTTTAATATTGTCCTCGGTGAGCTTGGCTTTACCGGTGACATGGCGCAGCGTCTGTGACAGACGGTCGGTCAGGTTTTCAAACATGGGGATCCTTTCAGGCTCTGTAGAACCGAGGTTTATCAGCTGCCCCTGGCGCATTCGGCCAGCCTTGGGCAAGGGCAGGCCGGCGATTATAGCGAAGACTCGCGCACGCGCACACCATGGTGTCGGCCGGCAGTCTTCCTTGGCAGGCGCGTTCTATGCCAAACTCAGGGCCTTTCGGGCTTGCCTAACAGGACTTATGCTCCCTTTGTCACCCAGCTTGCTACCCAATCTGATCGCCGCCTGCCTGTACGCCGCCGCGATTTTCTATCAAGGCACGCGCCTGGCCCGAGGCACCAAGGCCGATAAACGGCTGCTCGGCGTGCTCGGCGCATTTGCCGTGATCGCCCAGAGCACCGCGCTGCTCTGGCAGTTGCTCACGCCACTGGGCCTGAGCCTGGACTTTTTCAGCGCCGCCAGCCTGATCGCCACGGCGGTGATTGCCCTGACCCTGCTCGCCACCCTGCGCATTCCGGTGGAGAACCTGTTGCTGCTGCTGTTTCCGCTGGGCCTGCTGACGGCGCTGATCGCGCAGTTCGCCCCCTCGGGCACGGTGCCGCTGATCAACGAAGAGCCCGGCATCCTGGCGCATATCCTGCTGTCGATCCTGGCCTATGGGCTGTTCACTATCGCGGTGTTCCAGTCCTTGCTGCTGCTGGTGCAGGATCATCAGCTCAAGCACAAGCATCCATCGGGCATGATTCGCAACTTCCCGCCACTGCAAACCATGGAAAGCCTGCTGTTCGGCTTTCTCTGGGCAGGCTGGGTACTGCTGTCGCTGTCGCTGATTTCCGGCTGGCTGTTCCTCGACAACCTGTTTGCCCAGCACCTGGTGCACAAAACCCTGCTCGCCTGCGTGGCCTGGGTGGTGTTCAGCGTGCTGCTGTGGGGCCGCACGCGCCTGGGTTGGCGCGGGCACAAGGCAATCCGCTGGACCCTGGCCGGTTTCTGCCTGCTGATGCTGGCGTATTTCGGCAGCAAGCTGGTGCGCGAATTCATTCTGCATATCTGACAGGCGGTTTATGGACACTCTGCCGTTAGGCCCACAGGTCGCGGTACTGGCGCTGACCCTGATCTGGTCGGCGCTGTTCAGCGCAGTGGATGCCGCTCAACAGCAACTGGCCGGTGCGCGGCGCAACGGCCACAGCGGCGAACACCCGGTTGCGCAGGCTTCGCCGCGCGCACTGGTGCTGGGCGCCACCCTGGGCAAGCTGCTGGTATTTGCCCTGGCGTCGCTGCTGGGCTTTGCGTACGGCGGCGAACGTGGCTTCTGGCTGGCCTGCGCTGGCGCCGCGGTGGCGGTGCTGGTGTTGACCGACTTCGTGCCGCGTCGCCTGGCGCGTCGCTACCCCGAGGCACTGATGGGCCTGGGCAACAGCCTGCTGAAAGTACCGCTTGCCGTGCTGCATCCGCTGGCCTGGTTGCTCGATGGCTGCGCCCGGCTGCTGCTGCGCCCCTTCGCCAGCAAGGCCACGGCGGTCAGCCAGCACGACGGCCGGCACGAGGGCAACCCGGAGCAAGACCCGCTCGAAGAAGAGCACAGCCAGCACAAGACCCAGCTGTTGGGCAGCCTGCAGGCGCTGGACAAGGTAACGGTCAACGACATTCTGGTACCGCGCAACGACGTCGACGGGATCAACCTCGACGAGCCGATCGAACAGATCATCGAACAACTGATCATCAGCCGGCACACGCGCCTGCCGGTGTTCCACAGCGACATCAACGGGGTCGAGGCGATCCTCAACACACGCCAGATCAGCCACCTGCTGCCCAAGGCCGAATTGACCATGGCCAGCCTGCTGGCGGCCTGCTACGAGCCGTACTTCGTCCCCGAAAGCACCCCGCTGCAGTTGCAACTGCTCAACTTCCACAAGCAGCAGCGACGCCTGGGCGTGGTGGTCGACGAGTATGGCGAAGTACAGGGCATCGTCACCCTTGAAGACATCCTCGAGGAAATCGTCGGCGAATTCGAAGACGAACACAGCCTCGACAACCCGCATATCCACCCGCAGGCCGACGGGCGCTACGTGATCGAAGGCAACGCCTCGATCCGCGAACTGAACCGCAGCCTGGGCTGGCACCTGCCCAGCGACGGGCCCAAGACCCTCAACGGCCTGGTGACCGAAGCGCTGGAAAGCATCCCGGCCAGCGCGGTGTGCCTGAAAATGGGCCGATATCGCATGGAAATCCTCGAAACCGAGGACAATTGTGCCAGCCGCATACTGGTCTGGACCGTCGCCCGCTAGCTATACTCGAGCCCGCTGGCACCCGCCTGAGGCAGGTGCCAGAGCCTTCGGAGCACTCGACAGGGAAACGCCCATGACGACCAGCAGCACCTATAACAACAATGACGAAACTGCAGCGCCGCCCGTCAATTCGCCCGCCAAGGTAGCCACCGCCAGTTTCATTGGCACCGCTATCGAGTTCTACGACTTCTACGTGTATGCCACGGCAGCAGCCCTGGTGATCGGCCCGGTGTTCTTCCCGCAGACCTCGGGCACCGCGCAGATGCTCTCGGCCTTCCTGACCTTCGGTATCGCCTTCCTGGCACGGCCACTGGGCTCGGCACTGTTCGGCCACTTTGGCGACCGTATCGGGCGCAAGTCGACGCTGGTGGCTTCGTTGCTGCTGATGGGCGTGTGCACCACGCTGATCGGCGTGCTGCCGGGGTACGACAGCATCGGGGCCTGGGCGCCGATCCTGCTGTGCCTGCTGCGCTTCGGCCAGGGCCTGGGGCTGGGCGGCGAATGGGGCGGCGCAGCGTTGCTGGCCACCGAAAACGCACCCAAGGGCAAGCGCGCCTGGTTCGGCATGTTCCCGCAACTGGGCCCTTCGATCGGCTTCCTGGCAGCCAACGGGCTGTTCCTGACCCTGGCCATGACCCTGAGCGACGAGCAGTTCCGCAGCTGGGGCTGGCGCATCCCGTTCCTGCTTAGCGCTGCACTGGTGATCGTAGGCCTGTATGTACGCCTCAAGCTCGAAGAGTCGCCGGTGTTTGCCAAGGCCGTGGCACGTCACGAGCGGGTGAAGATGCCGGTGCTCGAGCTGTTCTCGCAGTACTGGCTGCCGACCTTGCTGGGCGCCGCAGCGATGGTGGTGTGCTACGCCCTGTTCTACATCTCGACAGTGTTTTCCCTGAGCTACGGGGTATCGACGCTGGGCTACAGCCGTGAAACCTTCCTCGCCCTGCTGTGCTTTGCGGTGGTCTTCATGGCTCTGGCCACGCCGTTGTCGGCCTGGCTCAGCGACAAGTACGGGCGCAAGCCGGTACTGCTCGTCGGCGGCGTGCTGGCGATCGGTTCGGGCTTTCTGATGGAGCCGCTGCTGACCTCGGGGTCGACCACGGGGGTGGCGCTGTTCCTGGCCATCGAGCTGTTTCTGATGGGGGTGACGTTTGCGCCGATGGGCGCCTTGCTGCCAGAGCTGTTCCCCACGCATGTGCGTTACACCGGGGCGTCGGCGGCGTACAACCTGGGCGGGATCGTGGGTGCCTCGGCGGCACCGTTCTTTGCCCAGAAGCTGGTGGCCATGGGTGGCCTGAGCTGGGTGGGCGGGTATGTGTCGGCGGCGGCGGTGCTCAGCGTGATTGCGGTGCTGTGCCTGAAAGAGACGCGGCATACCGAGCTGTAAAAGCCTGGGCTGCCCTGCAGCCCTTCGCTGGCAAGCCAGCTCCCACAGGTGTTGCGGCGCACGCCTAACCCTGTGGGAGCTGGCTTGCCAGCGAAAGGGCCAGTGAAATCTACAGCTCTACGTTGACGGCCTGCGAAGCGCGGGTCGCCTTGGCCCGTGCGGCTTCGACCGACTCGTCACGCGCCAGGCACACGCCCATGCGACGCTGACCATTGACCTCAGGCTTGCCGAACAGGCGCAGCGCCGTATCCGGCTCGCTCAGCGCTGCGCCCAGGTTGGCGAACGCAGTCTGCTGCGACGTACCCTCCACCAGGATTACCGCCGAAGCCGATGGCCCGAACTGACGGATCAACGGAATCGGCAGGCCCAGGATCGCCCGCGCATGCAGGGCAAACTGCGACAGGTCCTGGGAAATCAGGGTCACCAGGCCTGTGTCGTGCGGGCGCGGCGAGACTTCGCTGAACCACACCTGATCGCCCTTCACGAACAGCTCGACGCCAAACATGCCGCGACCGCCCAGGGCCTCGGTGACCGCCTTGGCCACCCGCTCCGATTCGGCCAGCGCCTTGGGGCTCATGGCCTGCGGCTGCCACGACTCCTGATAGTCGCCCTTCTCCTGACGATGCCCGACCGGCGCGCAGTAGGTGGTGCCACCGACGTGACGCACGGTCAGCAGGGTGATCTCGTAGTCGAAGTCGATGAAACCCTCGATGATCACGCGGCCCTTGCCGGCACGCCCGCCTTCCTGTGCGTAGTCCCAGGCGTGCTGGATGTCATCGACGCTCTTGAGCAGGCTCTGGCCCTTGCCCGACGAACTCATGACCGGCTTGACCACGCAGGGGAAGCCCAGGTCTTCGACGGCCTTGCGGTAGTCTTCGAAGGTGTCGGCAAAGTGGTACGGCGAGGTCGGCAGGTCCAGCTCTTCTGCGGCCAGGCGACGGATGCCTTCGCGGTTCATGGTCAACTGCGCGGCGCGAGCGGTCGGCACCACCGTGAAGCCTTCGGCCTCCAGTTCCACCAGGGTGGCGGTGGCGATGGCTTCGATCTCCGGCACGATGTAGTGCGGCTTCTCGGCCTCGATCACGGCGCGCAGCGCAGCACCGTCGAGCATGTTGATGACATGGCTGCGGTGCGCCACCTGCATGGCCGGGGCATCGGCGTAACGGTCCACGGCAATCACTTCAACGCCCAGGCGTTGCAGCTCGATCACCACTTCCTTGCCCAGCTCACCACAGCCACACAGCAGTACTCGGGTCGCGGTTGGCGACAAGGGGGTTCCGATACGGGTCATCTCAGGTCCTCAGAGGGAAGGAATCCAGGGCCGCCCCAGCACGGTGCAACCCGGTGAAAAGAAGCGTCATTTTACATGGCGCAGGCGTTCTTGCGTGCACGCCAGGCCATCGCCAGCCACACCACGGTGACCCCGGCGAACTTCGAGCCCAGCGCAGTCCCCACCACGGCCGGGGTCAGCGCACCGATCATGCCGAAAAAAATGAAGGTGTCCAGCGGGATGCTCAACGCCGAACTCAGCCACAGGCGGTCGTGCAGCGGGCGCTTGGTGATGCTGAACACCAGCCAGTCGATCAGCTCCGACACGGCGAAGGCGGTGGCGCTGGCCAGGGCGATGGCCGGCTCCGAGGTGACGTACGAGAGCACCAGCGCCCCCAGCATGGCCAGCAGCGCGCCATGCCCGAAGCGGGTCTGCACCATGTCGCGCAGGATAAACACCAGCCCGCCCCAGGCAGACCAGATCACGTCCAGGTGGGGCGCACTGGAGAACGCGTAGTTGATCAGCACCACGCTGGCGATGTAGGCAATCAGAAAGAACATAGAGGCACCGATGGGCAAGCCGTACAGGGTACTTGAGTGCCCCGGCACGGCCAAGCCCGGGATCAGCCGGCGGCCTTGCCTACCGACAGCACCAGGCCGGCGGCCACGGCGCGTTCATGGCACAGCACCAGCACCTGGCGCCGCTCGCTGTTGTCCATGCGGCCCCAGCGGGTGATTTCAGTGGCGGTGCGCTGGCAGCCGGTGCAGATGTCCTGCTCGTCCAGTGCGCAGATGTTCACGCAGGGCGAAGACACGGGGCGTTCGGGCTGGCTCATCAATCCTCCTGCGGGGCCAGGTCACGGGCATAACGCTGGGCGTTGTGCACGTAGTGGGCGGCGCTGGCCTCGAGCAATTGCTGCTGCGCCGGGGTCAGCTCGCGCACTACCTTGCCGGGCGAACCGACCACCAGCGAGCCGTCGGGGATCTCCCGGCCCTCGGGCACCAGCGCATTGGCGCCGATGATGCAGTGCTTGCCGATGCGCGCACCGTTGAGGACCACCGCACCGATGCCGATCAGGCTGTAGTCGTCCACGCTGCAGCCATGCAGCATGGCGTTGTGGCCAACCGTCACGCCGGTGCCCAGGGTCAGCGGCCAGCCCATGTCGGTGTGCATCACCGCGCCGTCCTGCACATTGCTGTTCTCGCCGATGTCGATCAGCTCGTTGTCGCCACGCAACACCGCGCCAAACCACACGCTGGCGCCGGCCTGCAGGCGTACCTTGCCGATCAGCGTGGCGGTGGGGGCCACCCAGCTCTGTGGGTGGGTCTCGACCCGCTGGTCGCCCAGACGATACTTCATGCGTGCTTCCTCACGGTAAGGCAATGGCGGGTGGGCCCGCTCAGGTTCTGGTGGAACGCTCAGGCGGCTGATGCAGGCTGATGCGCGCATCGTAAAGCACGTTGACCAGCTCGACGATCATGATCGCCGACAACCCCCAGATCTTGTACTCGCCAAAGCGATAGCTGGGCACATACCAACTGCGGCCCTGGTAATCGATGCGATGGGTATGCTCGCGCGGGTCCTGACGGAAGAACTCCAGCGGCACGCTGAACACCGCCGCGATCTCGGCATCGTTGGCGCGGTACTCGACGTAGTCGGGGATCAGCCCGACAAACGGCGTGACCTTCAGGCCATGCAGCGACACCAGCGGGCTCAATGGGCCGATGATTTCGACCAGGCCTGGCGGCAGGCCGATCTCTTCCTCGGCCTCGCGCAGCGCGGTGAACACCAGGTCAGGGTCTTCCGGGTCGCGGCGCCCGCCGGGGAACGCCACTTCGCCGCCGTGGGTCGAGAGCCCCTTGGCGCGCAGGGTCAACACCAGCTCGGGCGCTTCGCTGCGGGTGATGGGCAGTAACACGGCGGCCTCGGGGAAACGTCGATCGGTCTCCAGGGTGGCCGGCGTATGACTGCTCATTCGGCGAAGTAACTCGTCCAGCATGGTCTCTCTCGTTCTGTCAGCTTTGTGCATCATGCACCAAAGGCGCAGCCCGCCCAAGCCCCCGCGACAATCACGCTTGCGGGGCTGCGCGCAGTGGCGCGAAGATAGGCGCAGTCATCAGGAAGATAAGCATGAAATACTGCAGTGCGTGCGGCAACCCGGTCATTCAGCGCATTCCCGAAGGCGACAACCGCCCGCGCTACGTCTGTGACAGCTGTCAGACCATCCACTACCAGAACCCCAACATTGTTGCCGGCGCACTGCCCAGCCATGGCAGCCAGGTGCTGCTGTGCCGGCGCGCCATCGAGCCGCGCCGTGGCTACTGGACGCTGCCGGCCGGCTTCATGGAGAACGGCGAGACCCTGGAGCAGGCGGCACGCCGCGAAACCGACGAAGAGGCCTGCGCGCGCCTGGGGCCGATGGCCCTGTACCAGGTGTTCGACCTGCCGCACATCAACCAGGTGCACGTGTTCTTTCGCGCAGAACTGGCCGACCTGGATTTTGCCGTGGGCGTCGAAAGCCTGGAAGTGCGCCTGTTCGAGGAACATGAGATCCCATGGGACGAGCTGGCTTTCAGGACCGTGAGCCGTGCCCTAGAATGCTACTATCTGGACCGCAAGGGGCAGCACTACCCGGTACGCACCGAGTGCCTGTCGCCAATGGCCGAACCCCATACTTCAACGTAAACGTCGCTACTTTCAGGGATACCGTTTCATGCGCTGGTTGCTTGCCCTCTTCTGCCTCGGTGTGGCCTCGGTGTCCCAGGCGGCGTTTACCGAAACCATCATCCGCAAGCCGGCCAGCCAGGTCGGGCCTGCATCACTCGCCCCGGCACCGTCCAGCGCACCGCTGATCGACAAGGTGCTGGTGCTCAAGTCCGAACGGCGCCTGCAGTTGATGAGCGGCACCACCTCGATGAAGAGCTACCGCATCTCGCTGGGCAAGCAGCCCAAGGGTGCCAAGCTGCGCGAAGGCGACAAGCGCACGCCCGAAGGGCTCTACTGGCTGGACTGGCGCAAGGTGTCTGAGCGCTACAACCTGGCCATCCATGTGTCCTACCCCAACGTCAGCGATTCGGCGCGGGCACGCCGTGAAGGCGTGCCGCCGGGTGGCATGATCATGATCCACGGCACGCCCGACAGCGAGGAGTACCCCGAGGCAGTGTTCCACACCCTGGACTGGACCGAAGGCTGCATCGCCATGACCAACCGCGACATGCGCGAGGTATGGAACCTGGTCAGCGATGGCACGTTGATCGAGATCCGGCCCTGATTCATCAGTGGCGTGAGCGGCCCCTTCGCCGACAGGCCAGCCACCACAAGGTCCTGCATGCACCGCAAAAACCTGTGGGAGCTGGCTTGCCAGCGAAGAGCCCC
>NZ_JAAHBU010000478.1 GCF_010671725.1 Pseudomonas brassicae
CGCCTGATCCGGCGCCAGCGCCTGGAACAATTGCACCATGTCGGCGGCCCGCGCATGGCTGACGGTCAGCAGCTCACGGGCCAGTACCGCCGGCGGTTGCGCCGCCAACGCCTGGCGCTCCTGGCCGGCCAGCTCGGCCAGCGGCGCGACCAGCAGCACATTGCCGTCCTGGCGCCGGCCCAGGCTTTTGCTGCGCAGCACCAGGTCCAGGGCTTGCTCCCACGGCACATCCTGCAGGCGCAAGGTCACCTTGCCCTGCACCGCATCGCTGACCACCAGGTTGGTGCCGGTGAAATCGGCCAGCACCTTGAGCACCGAGCGCACCTCCACATCCTGAAAACTCAACGACAGCCGCTCGCCAGCGCTCGGCGGGCGTTCCAGCGCTGCCGTTACACCCGTTGCCAGCAGCAGCAACACGACCCCCACACCGAATCTTGCGTTCATGCTCGACCTCCCTGGTCAATTGATGCCTGGTCGAGGGTTGGCGCCGATCACCCGCGGGCGCACCACCCAGCCACCGCCCTCGACCCAGACCCGCTCGTCCAACTCCAGCTGCGATGCCTCGATACGCACCACCCTGCCCTGGTCGGGGCCCAGCACATCGCCCTCGCGCACCGGGTACAGCACCCCTGCCGCACGGATCAGCGCCACGGCTCCACGCGGGCCCGCCAAATACCCCACCAGCTCCAGCTGGTCCACAGGCAAGCCCTCCAGGGCCGATTCGGCGCTGACAGGTGCCGCTGCATTGAACGGATTGCGCGATGCCATCAGCGTGCTCTTGGCCTGCAGCGGCGCCTCGACCGGCACCCCGGAGGCATAGGCCTGGAGCTGCAACTGCAGGCGCAAGTGCTTGCGCCCGTCCAGCGGGGCCACCTGCAGGTCATGCAGTGTCACCTGCCTGGGCAGCTCGCGCAGCGCCTCGACAAACGCCGACAATTGCGAGAAATCACCCACTACCCGCACCTGGATCGGTACCTCGGCGTGCTCGACCCGGGCCTGTGCCGCGCCTACGTTGACCTGTTCGAACAGCAGCCCACGGCCCGCTGCCGCGATGTCCTGCAACAGTGCCGGCAGGCCGTCCGCGGGCAGCAACAGCGCCTGGGCCGCTTGCACACGATGCTGCGCCTGCTGCAACCGCGCCTGCTCCCCGGCAAGTCGGGCCGCCTGGTCGGCCTGTTGCTGCCACGCCGCCTGCAACTCGACGCCC
>NZ_JAAHBU010000479.1 GCF_010671725.1 Pseudomonas brassicae
TTGCAGACGCGTCACCACGCCCCCAAGACCTGCCACCCGCGTTACCATAGCCGGCTACCGGCTCCATCTTCACGGGACTTCCAATGCGTCTGTTTCACACCTCCGACTGGCACCTGGGGCAAGCCCTGCATGGCCAGGACCGCGACTTCGAACATGCCTGCTTTCTCGATTGGCTGCTCGGCCAGCTCAAGCTGCGCCAGCCAGACGCACTGCTGATCGCCGGGGATATCTTCGACACCGTCAACCCGCCGGTCAAAGCCCAGGAGCGCCTCTACGACTTCATCGTCCAGGCCCACGAGCAGCAACCCAAGCTGACCATCGTGATGATCGCCGGCAACCACGACTCCGGTTCACGCATCGAGCTGCCTGCGCCCCTCATGCGGCGCCTTAAAACCTATGCCCTGGGCCGCGTGCACTGGCTCGACGATGGCCAGCTCGACAGCCAGCGCCTGCTCATCCCGCTGACCAATGCCAAGGGCAAGGTCGCCGCCTGGTGCCTGGCCCTGCCCTTCCTGCGCCCGGCCGAAGTCACCGGCGCGCAGCTGGGTGACGACTACCTGCGCGGCATCGGCCAGGTCCACGAGTGGCTGATCGAGGCCGCCCTGCAGCAGCGCAAGCCCGGCCAGGCACTGATCGCCGTGAGCCACGCGCACATGGCCGGCGGCTCGGTCTCGCAAGACTCCGAACGCAGCCTGATCATCGGCAATGCCGAGGCGCTGCCTGCCAGCCTGTTCGGCAGCGACATCAGCTACGTCGCCCTCGGCCACCTGCACAAGCCACAGAAGGTCAACCGCGAGGAGCGCATCCGCTACAGCGGCTCGCCGATCCCGCTGTCGTTTTCCGAGATCAACTATCAGCACCAGATCCTCGAAGTCGAACTCGAGGGCGCAAGCTGATCAGCGTCGAACCACGCCTGATCCCGCGGGCGGTGCACCTGCAGCGTGTTGGCCCGGCGCCAATGACCGAGATTCTTGAACAGCTTGGACAACTGCCCCAGGTCGACCTGCTCGACGACCCGCAACGCCAGCCCTGGCTGGAGGTGCGCGTACGCCTGGACGAACCGCAACCCGACCTGCGCCAGCAGATAGAAACCTGCCTGCAGGGCAAAGCCGTAAGGCTGGTGCGCATCGCCGCCGAGTACGCCGGCACCGCAGGCAGCGAGGGCGACGACAGTGCACGCCTGATCGAACTGGGCCAGCTCAGCCCGCACGAACTGTTCAGCCGCGCCTGGGAACAGGCCTATGGCAGCAGTGCCGACGAGCAGACCCTGGCCGACTTCGCCCTGCTCCTGCAGGACGTGCAGCAGCAGGAGGAGCAGCCATGAAGATTCTCGCCATTCGCCTGAAGAACCTTGCCTCGCTGGCTGGCCCGTTCGAGATCGACTTCACCGCAGAACCGCTGGCCAGTGCCGGCCTGTTCGCCATCACCGGCCCAACCGGCGCAGGCAAGAGCACCCTGCTCGATGCCTTGTGCCTGGCGCTGTTCGGCGCGGTGCCACGGCTGAACAACATCGGCCGCGAAACCAAGTTGCCCGAGGTCGACAGCGAGATCCTTACCAGCGACCCGCGCACCCTGCTGCGTCGCGGCACCGGCAGCGGCTATGCCGAAGTCGACTTCGTCGGCATCGACGGCCGTCGCTACCGGGCGCGCTGGGAAGCCAACCGGGCCCGCGACAAGCCCACCGGCAAGCTGCAAGGCAGCCGCCAGAGCCTGCATGACCTGGACAGCAACCAGTTGCTGAGCAGCCAGAGCAAGCGCGAATACGAACAGATGATCGAGGCCCGCCTGGGCCTGAACTTCGAACAGTTCACCCGCGCAGTGATGCTGGCGCAGAGCGAGTTCAGCGCCTTCCTCAAGGCCGACGACAAGGAACGCAGCGAGCTGCTCGAAAAACTCACCAATACCGCGATCTACAGCCAACTGGGCCGACGCGCCTACAGCAAGAGCAAAGACGCCGAAGAGGCGCACAAGGCCCTCATCGACCAGGCACAAGGCGTGATGCCGATGGCCGACGACGCGCGTGCCGAGCTCGATCAGCGCGTCACCGCAGCGCAGCGCCAGCTCAAGGCCGAACAGGCCCGCCTGCGCCTGCTCGAACAGCAACGCAGCTGGCTCACCGAACTCAAGCAGTTGCACGACCAGCAGGCTGCCGCCAGCGAACAGTTGCACAGCGCACAGCAGCACTGGACACACTTGCAGGGCGAACGCCTTGACCTGAGCCGCCTCGAACAGCTCGCCCCGCAGCGCCACCAGTTTGCCCGCCAGCGCGAACTGCTCAGCCAGCTCACGCCCCTGGCGGCAAGCCTCGAACAGCAACGCCAGCAGCAGGCCGAGCTGCAGCACCACCAGCACCAGCTTGAACAGGCGCAGCAGGCCGCCGGCGAACACCTGGCCGGCGCCCTTGCCCACCACAGCGACTGCGCGCCACGGCTGCGCCAGGCGTTTGCCGAGCAACAGACGCTGACGCGCCTGGAGCAAGAGCTGAGCCAGCGCAACGCCGCGTGCCAGCAGGCCGAACAGGCCAGCCAGCAAGGCCAGCAGCAGATCCAGGCGCTGACCGAACGGCAACAGCTCAACAGCCAGCGGCTGAGCGAGATCGCCCAGCAGTTGGACCAGAGTGCCCACCTGGCAAGCATCGGCGATGCCTGGAGCGCCTACCGCACGCAATTGCAGCAACTGATGCTGATCGGCAATCGCCTCAGCCAGGGCCGCCAAGAGCTGCCGGGCCTGCAACAGCGCGCCGATGAGTTCGCACGCCAACTGCAAGCGCACCGCGAAGCGCTGGCCTTGCTTTACCACGAAGCGGGCGCCGAGCCCGAGGCGCTGGCCGAACAGATCGACCTGCTCGGCACGCTGCTGCAGGACAACCGCAAACAGCAGCGTGCCGTGGAAGAGCTGACGCGCCTGTGGGCCAGCCAGCAGGACCTGCAACAGCGTGCGCAGGCCCTGCATGACCGCCAGTTGGCGGCCCAGCAGCAACGTGAACGGCTGATCGCCGAAGGCCTGCAGGGCAAGGCCGAACTGACCACCGCCGAACAGGCGCTGCAGGTCACGCGCCAAGTGCTGGAGCGTCAGCGCCTGGCCCGCAGTGCCAGCGTCGAAGAGCTGCGTGCGCAGTTGCAGGACGAACAGCCCTGCCCTGTCTGCGGCAGCCAACAACACCCCTATCACCAGCCCGAAGCGCTGCTGCAGAGCCTGGGTCGCCACGACCAGGATGAAGAGGCCGGCGCGCAGCAGGCGGTGGACGCACTCAAGCTCAAGCTCGACGAACTGCGCAGCACCCTGGGCGGGGTGAATGGCCAGATCAAGGAATACCTGCACCAGCAGGAGCAACTGGCCGATCAGCAGCACGCGCTGGCCCCGAACCTGCAAACGCACGCGCTATACGCGCAATTGGCAGCCCAGGACAACAGCGCCCGTTCGGCCTGGCTGGAGCACCAGTTGCGCCGCCTGAACGCCGACATCACTCGCGACGAACAGCGCCAGGCCACCCTGCTGGCCTGCAGAAAGACGCCGCCCGCGTGCAACAGCAGCTACAGGCCGCCGGCGAGGCCAGCCAGCAGGCAACGCAGCACCTGAACCAGCAGCAGCTGGCCCTGAGTGCCGACGAAGCGCACCTGGAGCAGGCATTGGCCGGTTTTGCCAGCCTGCTGCCGAGTGACATTCTCGACGCGTTGCGCCAGGCGCCGGCCGCAACATTCCTGCAGCTCGACCAGCAACTGGCCCAGCGCCTGGAACTGCTCGACCGGCAAAAGGACGAGCAGCTCGAACACCGCGAGCGCCAGCAACAGCTTGAAAAGGCCGAGGTGCAGCAACAGGCGCTGTTGCTCGGCCACCAGACCGAGCAACAGCAGGTCAGCGCACTGGGCATCCAGCAGCAACAGGCCCGCGCAGCGTTGACTGCGCTGATCGGCGAACAGGCCAGTGCTGAACACTGGCAACAGCACTTGGAGCAGCAGGTCGAGGCCGCGCGCAGTGCGCAGGCAGCGGCCAGCCAGCAACTGCAGCAAGCGCAGGCCCAGGCCATCGAACTGGCGGCCGAGCTCAAGGCCAACGAGCAGCGCAGGGAGGCCATGGCGCAGGAAAGCCAGCAGCTTGAACACGCCATCGCTCAGTGGCGTCAGGGCCATCCGGAGCTGGACGATGCCGGGTTGGACCAACTGCTGGCCATCGATGACGAGCAGGTCAGCCAGCTGCGCCAGCGTTTGCAGCAGGCCGAAAAGGCCATCGAACAAGCCGCAGTGCTGGTGCAGGAGCGCGAGCAGCGTTTGCAGCACCATCAGGCCCAGGCCGCTGGCGATGTGCCCGGCGAGCAGCTGGAACAGGCGCTGGCCGAGCTGCAGCAACAGCTGGTGGTCAGCGAACAGCAGTGCGCCGAACTGCGCGCCGAGCAGGCCGACGACCAGCGCCGCCAGTTGGCCAACCAGGCACTGGCCGAGCGTATTGCCCAGGCGTATGCCGAGTGGCAGCGCTGGGCGCGGCTGAATGCCTTGATCGGTTCGGCCACCGGCGACGTGTTCCGCAAGATCGCCCAGGGTTACAACCTCGACCTGCTGGTGCACCACGCCAACGTGCAATTGCGCCAGTTGGCTCGGCGTTACCGGCTCAAACGTGGGGGCAGCCAGCTCGGGCTGCTGGTGCTCGACACCGAAATGGGCGACGAGCTGCGCTCGGTGCATTCGCTGTCGGGTGGCGAGACCTTCCTGGTCTCGCTGGCCTTGGCGTTGGGCCTGGCCTCGATGGCATCGAGTACCTTGCGTATCGAGTCGCTGTTCATCGACGAAGGCTTCGGCAGCCTCGATCCCGAATCGCTGCAACTGGCCATGGATGCGCTGGACGGCTTGCAGGCCCAGGGCCGCAAGGTGGCGGTGATCTCGCACGTGCAGGAGATGCACGAACGGATACCGGTGCAGATCCAGGTACGCCGCCAGGGCAATGGCCTGAGCACGCTGGAGGTCAGTGGATGATCCTTTACTCGTTCCGTCGTTGCCCCTACGCCATGCGTGCGCGCATGGCGCTGCGCTACGCCGGCTGTGCGGTGCAGGTGTGCGAGGTGAGCCTGAAGGCCAAGCCGGCCGAGATGCTGGCCCTGTCGCCCAAAGGCACTGTGCCGGTGTTGAGCGTTGACGGCCGGGTGCTGGACGAGAGCATGCAGATCATGCGCTGGGCGCTGGCCCGGCATGACCCGCAGGATTGGCTGCTGAGTACCGACCCTGCGGCGGCGCAGGCGGCCCAGGCCCTGATCGAGCGCAACGACACGCTGTTCAAGGTGCAGCTCAATCACTACAAGTACGCCGAGCGCTACCCCGAGCAGACGCGCGAGCAGTATCGGGCACTGGCTGAAGCGGTGCTGCTCGACCTGGAGCAGCGCCTGGGCGAGCAGGCGTACCTGCTGGCGGCGCAGCCGAGCATTGCCGATGTGGCGCTGATGCCGTTCATTCGCCAGTTTGCCGGGGTGGAGCCTGAGTGGTTTGCACAGGCGCCCTACCCACACCTGCGCACGTGGCTGCAGAGCTGGCTGGACTCGCCATTGTTCAAGGCGATCATGGCGCGTTGACCCGAAAAGCTTCGCTGGCA
>NZ_JAAHBU010000048.1 GCF_010671725.1 Pseudomonas brassicae
CCATGCGGCCCCTGCTTGCCCAGCACCTTCTCGGCGCCGACGATGCCGGCACAGTTGACCAGCCCGTGCAGGCCGCCGAAAGCGCTGACGGCAGCCTCCACCGCCGCCTTGGCAGCGGCCTCCTGGCTGATGTCGGCCACTGCGAAGCGGGCCTGGTCACCGAGCGCAGCGGCCTTGGCCGCCACGGCGTCGGCGTTCAGGTCGACCAGCATCACCCGCGCGCCCGCGGCGATGAGCATCTCGGCCGTGGCGGCGCCGAGCCCGGAGGCGGCGCCGCTGACGATGAAATTCTTGTTGGCAATGTGCATGAAAGCTCCTCAGGCGCTGACGGCTGGCGTCAGCGCGGCGTGTTGTCTGGCTATTTCCTGATTGCGCAGGATGAAACGCTGCAGCTTGCCGCTCGGGGTCTTGGGCAGCTCGCTGACAAATTCGATTTCGCGCGGGTAGGCATGCGCGTAAAGACGCTGGCGCACGTGCTGGCGCAGGCTTTCGGCCAGCGCCTCGCTACCCTCCACGCCTGTGGCCAGTACCACAAAGGCCTTGATCAGTTCGGTACGCTCCGGGTCGGGCTTGCCCACCACCGCGGCCTCGATCACGCTCGGGTGCTCGATCAATGCACTCTCCACGTCGAACGCGACCCGGTAGCCGGAGGTGGTGATCACATCGTCGTTGCGACCGACGAAGCTGATGCTGCCGTCAGGGTTGAGCTCGACCGTGTCGCCGCTCAGGTAATACTTGCCGACAAACGCCCGGGTCGGCCCGCCGTGATAGCCACCAAACCAGCACAGCGGCGACTGCTCGCGGTCCACCGCAAGGGTGCCGGGTTGCCCTGCCGGCAATTCGCGCTGCTGTTCGTCAAGCACCACGATCCGGTGCCCTGGCACCGCAAAACCAGCGGCCCCCATGTGCACGGGGTGCTCCAGCCCATGATGGTTGCACAGCACCATGCCCAGCTCGGTCTGGCCGTAGTGGTCGTGGATGGTCACCTGCAGATGCTCGGCAAACCAGCGAATCACCTGCGGGTTCAGCGGCTCACCGGCACTGCTGAGCACCCGCAGGCGGCCCTTGATCGGTGCCGAAAACGCCTCGCCGGCAGCAATCAGCATGCGATAGGCGGTCGGTGAACCGGCCAGGTTGGTGATGCCGTACTTGTTGATTACCCGACAGGTGCTGTCGACGCTGAACGGGCCATCGAAGAAGGTGGTCGCATGACCTAGCGCCAACGGCCCGGTGACCGCGTAGTAGAGCCCATAGGCCCAGCCAGGGTCGGCCAGGTTCCAGAACGCATCCTGCGGGCGCAAGTCGATGGCATCACGCATGTAGCCCTGGAACGCGACAATGGCCCGCAACGGTACCTCCAGCGGTTTCGCCGGGCCGGTGGTGCCGGAGGTGAACATCAGCAGAAACGGCGCATCGCCGCTCAGCATGTACGCGGGGCACTGCGCACTGGCGGCCTGCAGCGCGGCTTGAAAGTCCAGGTCGCCAGACTGCGAGTCGGCATCCACGGTAATGATGCGCGGGCAGTGCTGCACCTCGTCGAGCTTGGGGCGGTTGGCGCGGTCGGTGACCACTATCCGGGCGCCAGCCCCGTGCAGGCGGTGCTCGATGGCCTTGGGCCCGAACGCCGTGAACAGTGGCTGGTACACCGCGCCCAGGCGCCAGGTGGCCAATACCGTGACCAGCAGCTCGACGGTACGCGGCAGCAACCCTGCCACGCGATCGCCCGGCCCCACGCCTTCGGCCTTGAGGACGTTGGCCATGCGCTGGGCCTGGGCCTGCAGCGCCGCAAAGGTGTACGCAGCGCTGTGCCCGTCACGGCCTTCCCAGTACAACGCAACACCGCCACCGGCCACATGTCGGTCACAACACTCTACGCACGCGTTGAGCGCTTCGAGGCTGCCATGCAGGCTCGAAGCCGCGGTTTGCGCGTAATTGAAGCTACCTGCCGCGCCACTGTAGTCACGCATCGCCAGACTCCTCGCTTGTTGTTGTTTGAGTAATCGAATGGTCTGACGATAGTCGCGCCGCACGCGCAGCGGGACAATGGTCAAAGCTGTCAATCTGGATGACTGGTTTGGCCATTGCCCGGCGCCCGGCGCAGCTCAATGCAGCGTGCTGGCTGACGTCCCGGCGGCGGCCAGCGCCGCATCTGTCAGGCGCAGCGCCGCCTCACGGTCACTGGCAAGGCGGCCCATCTGATGTAGATCGGTGCATAGGCCTCGGCGTGCTCGGAATGGCGCAGGCCCCAACGGCCTTGTCGATGCTCGACCGGGTAACGGTGCCCGTCATGCTCCAGCAACAACGTCTCGCCCGCGGCGAGCAGACCGTCTTCGCGTACCTCTACACCTGCCGGAGCGATAGTGCGCTACCCCGCCAGGTCGGCATGCCACAAGCGCTGGCGGCCGTCCTCCAGCACCACCGGCTGCAAACTGGTCGACAAACGCCGAGCGCTTGAAAAAACCGCTAGCCGCCGTACCGCCTGCCGCCAGCGAGGCGGTCAGGGCCACGGTCTGCAGAGCCCCGAGCCCCGATACAAACAGCAGTTGCCCAGGCTCGCTGACGGCAATGGCTTGCGTGGCCAGCGCCTGACGCAGCAGCCCTTCACAGAAGCGTTCTGCCGGTTGAATGCGCGCCAGCCGCTGTTCAACCTGTGCCTGCAGTGCCCGGTGGGCATTCAGGCCCGCGCTCAGCTGTACCAGGCGATCGTGCGACGCGGTGCTCAACCAACTGGGTGCCTGTGCCGCGAGAAAGGCATCGACAGCCGCCTGATCGGTTGCCAGAGCAGGTGCAGTGGGTGTGGAGTCTGCGCTCATGGGTTGCCGACCTCACGCTGCAGGGCTGCCAGGGTGAGGCGCAGCGCCAAGGCCTGCAGGGCCTCTTCACGCTCGCGCCCCAACTGGTTCATCTGGCTGAGGTAGTCACCTTCGGGCAGGCTGTGCTGACGTTCGCTCAATGCTTCCAGTTGCAACCAGAACCGCGCCTCGACGTCGCTGAAGGCCCGGCCTTCAACGGCACGCAGGTGCTCAAGCCAGAAGTCCCGCGTGCTGATAAAGCGTGCGAGCGCTGCACTGGCCTCGGCGCGCTGCACCGCGTCGGTAGCCGCACGCAGTTGGGCAGGCGACACCGCCGCCACTTCGCCGAATTGCATGTTGCGCGGTTGCCCAGGCAAGTCGAGGGCACGGGCCAGGCGCACCCGGTATGCCAGGCTGACCTCCACTTCATCGACGTCGCGCCCCTCGTGCACACGACTGACCATGTCGGCACGGGCAAACTGCTCCAACTGGTCCAGCCGAAACAAGCGCCGCGCAAACGCCAACAGGGCCGCGCCCTGGCTCTGCGCCGTCGCCAGGGCACGGGTCTGGAACAACAGAAAATGCACCTCCAGCGCGCTGAAACTCGACGCCACGCTGTCGACGCAGGTGGTGGGGCTGGCCGCCAGCTCGAACACTTGCTCGCGTAACGGCGTGCTCTCAATGGCCGCCTCGATCAAGCGCCACACGCGCCCATCGAGGTCGGCACGGGTGCGCTGAAAGTCGGCGGTCTCGGTGAGTTGCCCAAGCAACTGGAAGAAATCCTGTGAGCCGTGCTCGGCCAGCAGGCTATCCCACTGGTTGGCACGCGCGGTCTGCTGTTCGGGCCCGGACAGCGCCAGCCAGCGCTCGCGCCGCTGCGAGGCCGACACCGGTTGCACCATCGCGCCCTGCGCGTCCAGTTGCTGCTCGCGGATACGCCG
>NZ_JAAHBU010000480.1 GCF_010671725.1 Pseudomonas brassicae
GCACCTGGCCGGTGTACTGGTCGATGTGCAGCGTGGCGTCGTTGCGCGGGTCGTCGGCGAACACCGCGATGGTGAATACGCCGCTGGCGCCGGTGGGCAGGGTGATGCTGTAGCCGGGCTCGACCGAGCGCGTGGTGGCCAGGTCCTGCACCTGTTGCAGGCTCACCTGCGGCGCCGCTGGCGCTTCGGCCATGGCGCCATGCTGCATGTGCTCGGCATGTGCGCCGGACTGCGGCATCGGGGTGTTCTCCATGGCCCATGGCACGGTCTGGCGGGTGGCGCTGTTGAGGGCGCGGGCCTGCTGGTCGGACTGCGGCACGTCGTTCCACATGGCCACCGGAAAACGGTTCCACAGGTCGGCATACTGCTTGCCCCAGAACCCGGTCCAGGTCATGCCGCTGAGCAGCATGAACAGCAGCAGCGCCGCGCCCCAGAACCCACTGACCGCATGCAGGTCACGCCACAGCAGACGCCCGCGGGCGTTCAGGCGCGGCCACAGCACCCCGGCCGAGGCCTTGCCGCGGGGCCACCACAGGTACAGGCCCGACACCACCAGCACGATGCCCCAGCCGGCGGCCAGCTCCACCAGGCGATCGCCGAGGGTGCCGATCATCAGTTCGCCGTGCAGCGCGCGGGCCACGGCCTGCAGGTTGTAGGTGGCGTCCTGCTCGCCGAGCAGGTTGCCGGAATAGGGGTCGATGAATACGTTCAGCTCGCGGCCGCTGTCGTTGACCACGAACTGCGCGCTGCGCTCGGCCGCCACGGGCGGCAGGTACTGGCTGACGTGGCCGCGCGGGTAGGCCGCCTGCACCGTGTGCAGCAGGCTGTCGGCGCTGTGCTGATGATGGCCGGCCTCGACCACCATCAGCGGGCGGTACAGCAGCGGGTCGAGCTGCGGCTTGAACAGGTAGATGATCCCGGTGACAGCCAGCAGGATCATGAACGGCGCGACGAACAGCCCGGCATAGAAGTGCCAGCGCCAGGCCAGGTTGTAGAAGGAAAGCTGCGGTTTGCTCATGGAGCGCTCCCGGTCGTGCAAAGGGGCGCGGCCTGTGGCCGCGCCCCGGGTGGGCATCAGAAACTCAGGTCGACCTTGGTCCAGAGCGTACGCCCTGGTTCGTTGATCGCCTGCGGGTCACTGGCCGGGTAGCCGAACCCGGCGTTGCCCGCCAGGTTCAGGTGCTCGGCATAGGCCTTGTCGAGCAGGTTGTCGACGCCGGCACTGAGCGTGAGGTTTTTCGTCACGCGGTAGGCGCCGTTGAGCGAGAACACGCCAAAGCCTGCACTCTTCTCGTAGTCCTTGCCCACCACGTTGCCAGACCCCTCGGCAATCCGGTTCTGTGCCGACACCAGTCGCCATAGCGCACCGGCACTCCAGTCGTCGCGGCTGTAGGTCAGGCCCAGGCGGCTTTCCAGCGGTGGCATCTGCGGTAGCGCCTTGCCATCGCTGCTGTTCTTGCCCCAAGCGTAGGCCAGGGTGGCGTCGGCTTTCCAGTTGGGCGTGAACCGATAGGCTGCGCCCAGTTCGCCGCCCATGATGCGCGCATCGATGTTCTGCGCCTGGGAGCTGAGCATGCCCATCATGCCGGGGCGGTAGTCGAACAGGATGTAGTCGCGCACCTGGCCGACATAGCCCGAGGCCCAGGCTTCGAGCTGCTCGGTCTTGTACTGGATACCGAGGTCGAGCTGGGTGGTCTTCTCCGGCTTGATCGAGTCGAACGCATTGACCGAGCCGGCCGGGCCGGATTTGGGCGAGAACAGCTCCCAGTAGTCGGGGAAGCGCTGCGCGTGGCCCAGGCCGATGTAGGTGGTGGCGGGGATGCCCTGCAGGTCGTGCTCGTAGCGCACGAAGCCGCTGGGCAGAGTATCGGCGCGGGTGTTGCCGGCAGTGGCGCTGGTTTCCCGAAAGTCCTTGGCCGATGCACGGTCCAGGCGTGCGCCGCTGATCAGGCGGTCCTGGCTGGAGGTTTCCCAGGTCAGCTCGCCGAATGCGCCGTAGTTGTGAAAGTCGGCGTCCTTGGTCCAGGGCTCGGCCTTGTGCGCGTCCACGCCCATGCCGCCACGCTGGCGGTGTTCGTTGGTCTGGGCGTCGATGCCGCTGACCAGTGTGACGTCTTCCCAGCGCCAGGTGGCCTTGAGGCGCCCACCCAGGGTGCGCCGGTCGACGTTGCTGACCATCGGGCCGGCCATCATGCCGCTGGTGGGCGAGCGGCGCAGGCTGTAGTTGTCCATCACGTGGTCGGCGTAGTTGTAGTAGACCTGGGCCTCGACCTTGTCGAGCACCCCGCCCAGGTTGGACTTTTCGAAACGCAGGCCCAGGCTTTCGCGCTTGAACTGCGAGCCGTCCATGCCGCGCCCGGCGTAGCGTGCCTCGCCATCGCCCTTGCCGGCAGTGAGTTCGAGCAGGGTGTCGGCGTCGGGTGTCCAGCCCAGGGCTACGTCGCCGTTCCACTTGTCCCAGCGCGAGGGTACGGTGTCGCCGTTGCCATCTTCATAGTCATCGGTGTGCGACTGGTTGCCGATCACGCGCACGTAGCCCAGGCGGTTGCCGGCGGCGGCATCCAGCACCTTGTCCAGGCGCCCATTGGAGCCGGCCAAGAGGCTTGCGTTGACGCGGCTGCCCAGCTCGCCGAACTGTTCCGGCTCACGGTCGAAGAGGATGGTGCCGGCCGAGGCCCCTGGGCCCCACTGCACGCTCTGCGGGCCCTTGATCACGGTGAGGCGGTCGTAGGTTTGCGGCGAGATGTAGGAGGTGGGGGCATCCATGCGGTTGGGGCAGGCGCCGAGCATCACGCCGCCGTTGGTGAGGATGTTCAGGCGCGAGCCGAACATGCCGCGCAACACCGGGTCGCCGTTGGTGCCGCCGGCACGGATGGCCGAGAAGCCGGGGATGGTCTTGAGGTAGTCGGCGCCGTCACTGGCCGGTACCGGCTGGCGCGGGTCCTTGGGGTTGGTGACGATGGTCAGGGGCGAGCTTGGGGCCACGGCGGTGATCACGGTGGGGCTCAGCTCGGCATGGTCGTGGCCGGGTTCGACGGCGTGGACGACGGGGCTGAGCAGGGGGCCGCACAGCAGGGCGAGGGTGCCTTGCAGAGACAGGCGCAGAGCAGCGGTAGAGCTGGACATAGGTTTTCCAACATCGTGTAGTCATGAAGGTACGCGCGGTCGACGGCAAGGGGCCGGACCGTTGGGCGCAGGTTGTGTTCAGACGACGTGGTTGGCGGGCGGAGCGCGGCTGCGGGCGCCGGGGAAGATGGCCTGACGGGCGTGGCCCTGACGTGGTTGCACGACCAGGCGGGTGTTGCCTGGGGCGGCTTCGGTGTTCAGCGGGCTGAGGGTCTGCGGCAACGCCGGGCAGTGGAAGAACAGGCTGCAGTAGCCGCACTTCTCCCAGATGACATGCAGTGCCTGGGTGTCGGTGTGGCGGCTGGCATGGCTGTCGGTGTGGCAGTCCATGGCCATGTCCATGCCGGGCATGGCGGCACGGTGATCCATCGGCATCGACTGGGAGACCAGTGGGCCGATGAAGATCATCAACATGGCGAACAGGCTCAGCCAGCTGCCGCGTGTCCTCTTGGGGTCAGCGGTGCGGGCGAGCCTGCCGCGGGGCAGGCGCATGGTGCGCGTCCGTCAGCGGGTCAGTGGCTGTGGGCGCTGCCCTCGGGGGCCTGTTTCTGCACGGCCACTTCAACCGTGATGTCGCCGGCCTTTTCGAAATGCAGGGTCAGCGCGAAGCGCTTGCCGTCGCTGAGCAGGCTGCGGTCCTTGGGTTGCATGAGCATCACGTGATAGGCGCCGGGGGCGAACACCAGGTCGGCGCCGGCGGGTACCTCCACGCTTGGCACCTGCTGCATCTTCATCAGGCCGTCCTTGTGCACGTGCTCGTGCAGCTCGGCCGTGTCGGTGATCGGGCTGTCGACCCCGAGCAGGCGGTCGGCGGTCTTGCCGTTGTTGTGCACGATGAAATAGGCCGCCACGTTGGGCGCATTGGGCGGCAGTTCCTGCGACCACGGGTGGGCGATGTGCAGGTCGCCTGCGCTGTATTCATGGGCGTTGGCAAAGGTGGCGGGCAACAGCAGGGTGGCCAGCAGCAGGGCGTTCTTGAGCATGATCAATCTCCGTTCGATTCAGGTTCGCGTACCGGTAGCGTAGTGAACTGAGGTCGAGGGAGACGCGCGCGGGTTGAGCGCGGGCCATTGCTGGCGCGGGGTAGGGTGGTAGCGGGCGAGCAGCGGTTGCGGGCTGTTCAGGTCGTGTTCGGGCATCACCAGGCGGGGTGGGTGGCCGGGCAGGGCGAGCAGCGGCGCGGCGCCCGAGCAGCACCAGCAGTGCTGCATCGTCGAATGATCGTCGTTGTGCTGCGTGCCGTCGGGGGCGGTCAGCGAGATGGCGATCATCTTGGTCACGCCGCTGGAGCAGAAGGTGCCCCACAGCAGTTGTTCGGGTTGAGCTTTTGCAGCAGCGGCGGACAACGGCATGGCCAGCAGATTGAACAGCACTGCGCAGCAGGCGATCCAGGCGTAGGCGAGCCGGTGTGCGGGCATGGGGAGATCCGGTCAGGAATCGAGTGGGGGCTATTTAGCCAGATGTCGCAGTATATGTAAAAAATGCGGGGTGTGATGGAGTGTCGCAGGTGGGGTAACTGCGTCGACGGGGGTGTCGACCTTTCCCCCCCCAACACACAGATCCTGTGTCGAGCCAACAAGGCTGGCGATGCAAATCTGACAGGCCATGGCGCGTTGCAGCAAATAATGGAATGGTCACCCCCTACATCCCCCCCAGT